>JAODBM010000210.1 GCA_025463985.1 Acidimicrobiales bacterium | reverse complement strand
GCCACCGGCGTGCGCGTCTCCAGCGCGGCCGCGGCGCGCTGGGTCGGGTGGTTGCGCCGCGCGCCCCGCACCGCGGGGTGGGCGGACGAGTGGCCCGGTCCGGTCTCGCGGTGGGCGAGCGCGGCGGCCAGCCCGATCAGCTCGACCTGCGGGAGCATGCCGTAGAAGGGCAGCTGGACGAGGGCGATCAGCAAGCTGAGGTGGGTCCACCACCCGCCAGGCGCGCGGATGCGGCCCGAGCGCAGCACCTCGGTGACCAGCCAGCCGCTGAAGAGTCCGAGCCCGACGAAGCCGTGGCAGTACATCAGGTACCAGAGCAGCCCGTGCGAGCCGATCGGCGGCAAGGTGCGGTCGGTGACCTGCGTCGGCACGCCATGGCCGACCAGCGGCGACTCGAGCGACCCCTGCCAGGCGAGCCCGTACACCGACGAGCGGGCGTCGTTCGAGCGGCCGGCGGTGTTCAGCCGCTCGTTCACGAGCTTGCCCGCCGGCGTCAGCGCCATCGTCGCCACCACGAGCAGCGCCAGCCCGGCAAGCGCGCCCAGTGGTCGCACGTCGCCCTGCAGCATGCGGCGCACCGCCCAGTAGACGAACGCGATCGAGATGCCGATCCACAGCCCGCGGTTGCCGGAGACGAGGATCGGCACCATGGCCACGGCGAGCAGGAGGATGCCGAGGGTGCGCCGCCGCCGACCGGCCTCGACGATCCACGAGCGGACGAAGAACGGGGTGAGCAGGCCGATGGTCGCCCCCCAGCCGTTGGACGCGGGGAACGGCGCCGCCGGCCGCGGCAGCGTCACGCCCTGCGAGGTCTGCAGCTCGGCCAGCCGCCAGTTCGAGATGTCGGCGATGAAGTGCGCCCGACCGAGCGGCCCGAGCAGGCGCTGGATCGGCGAGGCCGTGTCGAGATGCGGCGCGGCCATGGCGAGGTAGCCGAAGACCACGACCACGATCCACAACGCGGCCAGCCAACCGACCAGCCGCTCGGTCGGCAGCTGGTCGGTGTCGCGGTTGACGACCCAGACGAGGCACGTGAGCGTCCCGGCGAAGAGCGTCCAGCGGTAGCCGAACACGGCGAAGTACGAGCCGTGCACCTGGATGGCGGCCAGCAACGCCCAACCGCAGAACAGCACCAGCCAGAGCGCGCTCCGGGGGACGCGGACCGACGGGCGGGACACGAGGGCGGTGCCGAACACGACGAACGGCAGCGACCACGCCAGGCCCTGCAGTCCCACCAGGAACAGCACGGGCATGCCGACGGTCAGCGCCCAGATCGGCCAGTCGGGGCCGATGCGCTTCAGGCGCGACCCTCCGCCGGCGGTCACCGACCGCCGGCGCTGGAGCGCGCCGACCGCGGCCCCCGACGTCACGACCAGACGACCTCGGACGGGACGACGTCGACGTCGAGGAGGGAGAGGACCGTGCTCTCGGCGGCGCCCTTGGCGGTCGGTCGATCGACGACCACGACCACGCGGTCGACCCATTGCGCGAGCGCCGAGGAGACGGCTCGCCGGATCGGGCTCGGGGCCACGAACACCACGACCTCGAAGCCCTCGGTCCGGGCCCGCTCCACCAGGCCCTGCACCACGGATCGGCGCAGGAGCCCAGACGACTCGGCCGCCGCGCTGGGGCGCAGCCAGGTGACGGGGGGCGCGGCGCCGTTCGCGCCGGCGGGGACGAGGGGCGACACGTGGAGGGCGCCCGCGGCGAGGTCGGCGAACGAGTGCACGGGGATGGCGTGGCGCACCTCGAGGTCGCCGGCCCCGATCACGACGAAGAGGGCCGGGGTGCCGCTGAAGGAGAGGCTGGCGGCCACCTCCTCACCCAGGCCGGCGGGGGCCCGATCCTCGGTGCCCACGAGCAGCGCGGTCCGCGGGCCGGGTCCGTCGAGCCCGCCGGCGCCGACGAGGTCGATGGCCAGCCGGTCGATCGCCGCGTCGACGAGGGCCGGGTCGTCGTCCTTGCCGTCGCTCGTGGGCAGGAAGCGGATGGCCGTGGACGGCGACATCCGGGCGATCTTGCTGGGACCGCCGACCTCGGGGTCGCGCCGGTCCACGATCCAGGCGCCGACCAGACCGATGAGCCCGACCACGCCGGCGGCCCCCACCGCGCCGAGGAGCGTCGACGAGCCGACCGAGGAGGTCGGCGGGCTCGCGCTCACGAGGATCTGTCCGGGCTCGGTGTCGATGCCCTTGACCTCGTTGAGCTTGGCCCCGATGGTGCCGAGGTTGCTCTGCGCCGCCTGGCGGCGCGCCGTGGCGGCCGGCCCCTGCCCGCTGCCGGGCCTGACCGCGTTCTCGGCCTGGATCGCGGCGCTGAGCTCGTGCTGGCCGCGGGAGAGCTGGTCCTCGAGCTGGACGGTGCGTCGGGCCTTGTCGGCCTCGGCGTCGGCCTTGCGCTGGGCGAGGTACGCCTTGGCGAACGCCTCGGCCCCGGCCCGCGCCCCGGCCGCGCTCGACCCCTTGTAGGTGACGTCGAGCAGCAGCGAGGTCTGGGGGTTCACGATGGTGAGCCGACCGAGCAGCGACTTGGGTGACGCCTTGAGCCCGAGGGTCTGCTGGACGACGGTGGCGACCTTCTCGGACTTCGCGAGGTTCGTCTCGGTGGTGATGTTGACCGCGTCGAGCGGCCGGAAGTTGGGCGCGAACGGGTCGCTGGTGATCGGTTGGATGCGCACGCGGGCCGTGGACGAGTACGTCGTCGCCGTGAGGGCCACGACGGCGGCGGCCACCACGAGCCCCACGAGGACCGTCACACCGAGCAGGCGGACGCGCCGCCGCACGAAGCCAGTCAGGTCGCGGAGCTGGAACCCCGACTCCATCTCGTTCATCTGATGCCTCGTGGGTGCTGGACGGCGATGGCCGCCACGCGGAGCGTGGCGGCGGGGGGAGGGGGTGCGACCGCGGCGGTGAGGCTGGTCGGTACGGGCGGGCTGGGCAGGGCGCTCGACGGGCCCGGAGCGGTCAGGGGGACCGAACCGGCCGGGGAGCACACCGTGGAGCAAGGCCGTGAGCTCGAGCTGGTCGCGGAGCGCGAGCACGGCGATGACGTACGCGGCCGCGCCGAGCGTAGTGGCGACCCCCAACGCGGCCGTCGTCGGGCCGAGCAGCAGCCGGCAGGCGACGGCGGGGACGCCGACCGTGACGCTGGCGACGGCGGCCGCCAGCAGCCCGGAGCGGCCGACGGTGACGATGCCCAGCGAGCGCCAGGTCTGCCAGGCCGGCAGCGCGCAGGCCACGAGGATGGTGACCGCCCAGACGAGCCCGGCCGCGGTGAGGCCATAGCGGGGGACGAGCAGCAGGTTGCCGCCGAGGTTGATCGCGACGAGGACGATCGTGTTGAACATGGCCTGGCGCGATCGGCCGCTCATGAGGATCACCGACGGCACCGGGCCGAACGGCGCGACGACGAGCATGGCGACGGCCAGCGCGAGCAATGCGCCGGTCGCGGCGCTGAACCCGGAACCGAAGACGCGCAGCAGCGGGGGCGCGAAGCAGAGCACCAACAGGTAGAGCGGCCAGATCAGCATCACCTGCCAAGCCGAGATGGCGCGGAGGACCTTGCCGGCCTCGTCGCGCTCGCCGGTCGAGAGCAGGCCGCTGACCTTCGGGCCGCTGACCTGCATCAGCGCCTCGCCGGCGAACTGCCCCGGCAGCAGGTAGCGGGTGCCCGAGGCGTACACGCCCGCGGCGGTGGTCGACACCAGGCCGGCGACCAGCACGGTGTCGAGCCAGTTCACGACCACCTCGGACGCCTGGCCGACGGCGCGGGGTGCGGTGAAGGCCCAGAACGCCTTGGCCAGCGCCGCGTCGGCCGGCTCGTGCGCGGCGTCGGCCGCGGCCACCGCCCGGTTGACGAGCCGGTGCATGGCCACCGCCGCGGGCACCAGCGCCACGAGGTTGGTGGCCGCCCACACGACGCCGAGGCCGGTCGGCCCCATGCCGCCGCGGGCGCCGATGACCGCGAGGACCGGCAGCGCGAGGGCGCGGCCGACCTTCTCGATCCACAGCTGGTAGCGCATGGTGTCGAAGCCGCGGGTGCCCTGGACCACCACGTTGTAGACGGCGGTGACGGGCAGGAACGGTGCCATCGCCCGCACGACCGAGGTCACCGAGGCCACGTCCTTGCCGTCCGCGAACAGGTTGGCGAGGGTGGGGGCGAGCAGGACGAGCCCGAGGGCGAACAGGCCGCTGAGCAGGGCCACCGGCACGAGGCCGACCACGAGCGTGGCCCGCAGCAGCGACTCACGGGACAGCGCGCGGTGCCGGCTCATCCAGCGCACGAAGCCCGTCGCGCAGCCGAGCTCGGCCACCTTGGCGCAGATGTTGAAGACCGCGATGGCCACGATGACGATGCCCGCCGCGGCCCGGCCCAGCTCGCGGTTCAGCACGATCAGGAGGATGAAGTTGGCCGCGCCGTAGACGAACGCCCCGAAGAGGTTGGCGGCGCCGCCCCGGGCCACGTGCTGGACGTTGTCCGGACCGGGGGCGCCGGTCGCGGTGCCCGGGCCGGGCGCGCTCGGTGGTGATCCACCTGCTCCCGCCAGCGGGCGCCGCGACAGCATGCCGATGGTGGTCATGGCCGCGCGAGCACGGCCGCGGCCGCGCTCGTCAGCACGGGCCGCAGGGGCGTGGGAGGCGCGCCGGCGGCGACTTGGCGGAGCAGGCGGGCGGCGACGGCGAGAGCGTGCAGGTCGGCCACGGCAGGCGCGGGGTCCCGCCCGGCGCGCGCGGCTGCTTCCGCGGCGGCGAACGCGGTGGCCGGTGGTCGACCGGCGCCCACGAGCTCCCGCTGGAATGCGGCGTGCGCTTCGTCGAGCCCGACCGGCACCTGGGGCTCGCTGTACTCCCAGTCCCAGACGGCGAGCCCGGCGGAACAGCGGGCGAGGTTCCAGGGGACCCAGTCGCCGTGCCAGCGGCCGACCGGGGCCTCGAGCGCGCCGTAGCGATCGCGGACCTGGACGCACGCTTTGCGGAGCTCGCGGCCCGCGTGGTCCTCGTCCGCGGCGGTGAGGGTGGCGTCGATCTCCTCCCACCAGGTCGACGTGAACACCGGCCGCACCTCGACCGGCCCGTCGAGGTCGCGGACCGGGAGGGGCGACGGGTTGGTGCCGGGGGGGAGGCGGCGGACGTCGGCCGGGAGCGGCGCGACGACGGTGAGCGTGCGCCCTTCCCAGGTCGAGCAGGCCAGGAGGCTCGGGACCACGAGCCGCGACCGCGATGCGGCGACGGCGTCGAGCGCGGCGGCCTCGTTGCGCACGAGCGCGGTGGTCACCTCGTTCCACCCGATCTTGACGAACGCCAGGGGCGTGCCGTCCGGCCGGAACACCTGCAGGGTGGGCTTCCACACGGCGTCGGCCACGCCGAGCCCGACGCCGGCCGCGAGCGGTGCCTCGCCGATCAGCTCGGCCACCCGGGCGAGCAACGAACCCGGTCCGGTGTCGGCCACGAACCGCGCGCGGACGACGAGGCCCGCGCCGGCGCCACCCACGAGGCGGCCGACGAGCCCGCGCTGGACCTGCGTGCGCGTCGGGCGGAGGCGCAGGTACGCGAGGCACGACGCGGTGGCCGCGGCCGGCCAGCCCAGCGGCACGAGGTAGCGGGGCTCGGCCGCGCTGCCGACGAGGCCGAGCGTGCGCGCCGGATCGTCGCCGGGGCGCGCCGGACGGAGCCCGAGCAGGTCGGTCACGACGGCCAGGGCCCGCGCCCGGGAGGGGTGGGCGTCGGCGCTCGGGTTCGGGACGGGGGTCCGCATCAGACTCCGTGGCCGCGCCGGTTGAGCGCGCCGACGATCCACCGGGCCGGGATGCCGCCGGCCACGAGCAGCGCGAGGTAGCCCCGGGGCTCGCGCCACGACCAGCCCAGCGCGGTGCGCGCCTGGCGCACGGCGTCGCCCCGCCGGCCTTGCGCGGCGATGGCGAAGGCGCGCTGGCCCTCGATCCGGGCCCGACCGGCGGGCTCGCCCGCGAACTCGGGGTTGCGGTCGAGGACGAGCCCGAGCGCGGCTTCCCAGTCAGGCCACTTGTCCCGGAAGTGGGACTGCACGATCCAGCGCATCTGCAGCAGCGGCTCGGGGTCGACCACGATCGTCTGGTGCCGGGCGGCCCGCAGCATCCAGTCGTAGTCCTCCGCGTAGCCACCGGGGATGTGCTCGTCGAGGGGCCCGATCTCGTGCCAGAACGCCTCGGCCCGCACCATGGCGGTGCCCATGTACGCCTCGACGCGCCGCGACCGCAGGAGGTCGACGAAGTGCAGCTCGCCGTCGGTGCCCCGGCGGGGCACGGCCCGGCCGTCGACCACGATCTCGAGCCCGGACGTGCAGCTAGCGGCACCGGTGCGCTCGAGCAGCGCGAGCTGGCGGGCGGCCTTCTCGGGCAGCCAGAGGTCGTCGTCGTCGCAGAACCCGAGGATCGGGCCGCGGGCCGCGGCGGCCCCGGTGTTGCGGCTGCCGGGGAGCCCGGGGGTCCGGTCGTTGGCGAGCACCCGCACCGGTCGCCGCGGGTCGTCGTGCGCCAGGTCGAGATCCGGCTCGGCCTTGTCGTACACGACGATGGTCTCGATGGGCCCCGGGTGGGTCTGCGCCGCGATGGCCGCGACGGCCTCGCGCAGCTGAGCGGGACGGTCGTGCGTGGAGATCACCACGGTGAGGTCGACCGATGGGGTCACCGGTGGCGGGCCGGTGTCGCTGCTGGCAGCCATCGGTGCTCCTCCCGGGTCGTGACCTGCGGTACCCGTCGGGGCACCGCGCGGCCGCGATCCCTTGGACTGCGCCGCGGAAGACATATCGGCGCAAAATTGCTGGCTCCAAGGGGGACGGGCACGAATGTGGCGGCGCCGAGGCCCTGATCAGCGCCTCGCGGCGCCCTTGGAGCTGGTCTTCTGCGCCCGTTCGTCGCTAGAAGCGGTTGGCGTAACTGAAGCTGGTGCGCAGCTTGTTGACCAGGGCGGTGAGGCTGAGCGCCTGGCCGGCCGAGAGCTCGGGCGTGGTCGGCACGCGCCGCAGCAGGGCTTCGTAGGTGGTGATCACCCGCACCCGGTCATGGGTCTTGGTGAGGTACTCCTGCGACTCGGTGAAGCCGATCATGAGGTCCGAGCGCTTCATGCCGCTGTTGAGCCGGCCCGTCCAGTAGCTCTTGCCGCCGGCGTCGGGCTTGCGGCCGAACACGTTGTTGTAGATCGCGTCGACGAAGTCCGGGTTCGAGAGCGCGTCGTACTTGTTGCGGAACTCCGGCTCGGCCGCGAACTTCTCGGCGATGCGGGCCAGCGAGTCGCCCTGGAACCGCAGGTTGATCCAGGAGGCGAGGCCGTTGTCGGGGTCGCGCCCGAGCGAGGCGAGGTACAGGCGGGTGACCGCCCAGGCCGTGCTCTGCCAGGTCTGCGACCCTTCGAGGAACACCGGCAGCGACGACGGCGGCTGGCTGTTGAGCTGGCTGGTCCAAGAGGACGTCTCTTGCGCCGTCGGGAAGCGGCTCGCGAAGTCGACGAACATCCGGGCGATGTAGCCGGGCGAGCTCTCGAACGGGCCGAACCGGCGGATGCTGCCGACCCAGGCCGAGTACGTGGAGAGCTTGGTGTAGACGCCGGGGTTGTTCGCCACGGCGCACTGGTAGCCCCACGACACGACGCCCACCTGGCGCCACGCCGTGTCCGCTCCGGGAACGAGCAGCGGGCCGCCCGAGTCGCCCGAGCACGAGTCCTTGCCGCCGTCGGTGAACCCGGCGCAGACGTGCTTGTCGGCATGGAACTCGAGCGGATAGCCGAACTCGTCCTTGCGGCCGACGGGATAGTCGGCCTTGCACGTGGCGTCGCTGACCATCGGCAGCTGCACCTGGAGGAGGTTGTCCGAGGGCGTGCCGTTGTAGCTGGTGAGCCCCCAGCCGGCCGTCGTGGCCGACGTGCCCGCGTTGTACAGCGCGCCCTCCGCCGGCGTGATCACCTGGACCGGAGCCACCCCCGTGGGCTTCGAGAGGCGCAGCAGGGCGACGTCGTTGTCGAGGTAGAGCCCGTCGAAGTCGCCGCGCCGGATGACCGACGAGACCGAATAGAGGGCGCCGCCGCTGTTGAACTGATTGCTGCCGATGCGCACCGAGTACGCGGACGGAGCGATGGTGTTGCCGCTGTCGTCGGTGGCGCAGTGGGCGGCGGTCATGACCCAGCTCACCGCGATCACGGTGCCACCGCACTGAAACGTCGACGGGCCGTTCGTGGTGTTGATCGTGAAGAGGATGCCGGCCATGAACGGGTACGCGCCGCTGCCCGCGGTGGTGCCGCCGACGATGCGCGGGCTGCGGCTCCCGCCCGGGGGCGAGGCCTGGGCGGGGCCGGAGGCGACCACCGTGGCCAGGAGCACCAGGGCGAGCGTCGGGACCAGCACCCGGAGGCGGCGGGGGCGGGACGATCGCGTGCGCGCCGGCCCATGCTCGCGCCTGGCAGGGGGTGCTGTGATCAAGGGGGCGGACCTCCGCGTCTGACGCATCGGCCGACCCGGGCGCCAGCGGGTGAGGTTACTCGGCCACGCACCGTGGCCGGGCCGGTTCACTCGGGTGGGTGAACGCGTGGCGCGGGTCGATCGATGGCGACCGGGGTCCAGAACGGGAACGCGATGTGCGCGACCCCCAGGTGGTCCACGATGCGGCCCTTCTTGGCCAGGTCACCCAGGCACGGCCGGGCGATGTCGGGCCCGCCAGCCAGGGTGACGTAGTCGGCGACGGGAAGGAGCAGCGGGCCCTCGTCGGCGTCGCCCTCCCGCAGCACCGCCTCGACCTCGAGCGTCGGGCGGCACGGATGGCTGCGGTCGATGGCCCAGCAGTGGTACACGATCCCCTCGAACACCGACAGGGCCCGGATCTTCACCCGGCAAGTGTGCCCCCGCCCGGCAGGGCGGCCGACGCGGCGCTCGGCGCGAGGGGCGCCGTAGCCTGCGCGCGTGGTTTCCGAACCTGGTGCCGGCCTTGGTGCCGCCGATCTCGACACGCTGGCGCGCCACGCCCGGGCGTTGGCCGACGGTCTCGACGCGGCGCTGCCGCGGTGGGTCGAGCGGGAGGTGGCGCGGGTCGCCGACGCGTGGCGTCCCGGGCTCGCCTCCTCCCTGTCCGCCGAGGCGGCGGCCGCGGCCGAGCAGGTTCGGCGAGATGTGGTCCCGCAGGTGCGGGCGCTGCTGGACTGCGACGTCGATGCTCAGTCGACCAACCCGCTGGCCATCGTGCGCGCCGCCGTGCGCTATCCGACCGCGGTGCTGCACGAGGCCGGCGTTCCGGGCGTGGTGCGCGACGAGTTCGCCGAGCGGACGTTCCCCGACGACGACTACGACCTCGCGCCCGCCGCGTTCGCCGACATCGACCCCGCGCTCCACGAGCTCGGCCTCATGTGGGGCGCGGCCAAGGCGCACGTCGTCCTCGCCCGCCGTCGCGCGGAGGGTCGCCGGTGACGGGGGCGCGCCGCGTCGTCGCCTACGTGCCGGACCTCATGGACCGCTCGCGCTTGGCGGCGGTGCCGGGCGTGGACCTCGTGGTCGTCGCCGATCCGGCCGACCTGGCGGCCGCGGCGGTCGGCGCCGACCTCGTGGTGGTCGACCTGGCCCGCCCGGGGGTCCTCGCGGCGCTCACCTCCGGCGTGGGCGGCCGGGTGGTCGGGTTCGCCAGCCACGTCGACCGGGACCTCCTCGCCGCGGCCACCGCCGCGGGCTGCGACGAGCCGCTGCCCCGCTCGCGCTTCTTCAGCCGCGTCGCTGAGATCCTGCAGGGCTAGGTCGCCCGGAAGCTCAGCGGGTGGACCAGCTGTCGGCGTCGCTGGCCAGCGCGTCGATGGCCGGATCGAGGGCGCCGGCCACGAGGTCGGCGAGCGTCACGTGCTCGAGGACGCCGCGCAGGTTGGCCCGCACCGCGATCCAGGTGCGCTGCAGGACGATGAGGTCGTCGCCGTAGTCGAGCGCCTCGGGGCGGACGCCGCGCACATCGGCCAGCGGACCCTCGACGGCGCGGATGATGTCGGCGATCGAGACCTGGTCGGGCGTGCGGGTGAGCCAGTAGCCGCCCTCGGCGCCCCGCATGCTGCCCACGATCGCCGAGCGCTTGAGGTCGGCAAGGATGTTCTCGAGGAACTTCGGCGGGATGCCCTGGGCCGTGGCCACCTGCTGGCCCTTGAGCGGCCGGGGCCGGCTGCCGTCCTCGGGCACGGCACGCGCCAGCTCGACCGCGGCGCGCACGGCGTAGTCGACCTTCGCCGTCACCCGCACGGCCGACCCCCCTCGGTCGGCGGTGGCAGCACGGTCACTCGTCGGACTCGAAGCGCCGCCAGCCGGCGTCGGTGATCGAACGGGGCTCGAAGAAGAGGCAGTGCTCGGGGCACGCGAACGGTGCGGTCTCGTTGGCGCCGACGCGGCAGCGCTGCACCATCTCGCCGGTGGGCGTGGTGCGGGTGGAGTAGTGGCGGCAGTCCTGGCGCACAGCCATGCGCGCAGTCTCGCACGCGGTCGCCCACCAGCCGATCCTCGACGCCCCGGTAGCCTGCCGGCCAATGAGCGAGCGACTGGTGGTCATCGGCGGTGACGCCGCCGGGATGACGGCGGCCACCCAGGCGCGACGCGGCCGGGACGACCTCGAGATCGTGGTGCTCGAGAAGGGCCCGTGGACCAGCTACTCGGCCTGTGGCATCCCCTACCTCGTGAGCGGCGACGTGGACCGCGTCGAGGACCTCGTCGTGCGCACGCCGCAGGAGTTCCGCGACAAGCATCGCATCGACGCGCGCGTGCGCCACGAGGTCACCGCCGTCGACCTCGACGCCCGCCGGGTCGAGGTGCGGGCGCTCGAGCAGGGTCGCACCTTTCTCCTCGGTTTCGACCAGCTCCTGATCGCGACCGGCGCCCGGCCGCTGCAACCCGACCTGCCGGGCATCGACCAGCCGTGGGTCCGCGGCGTGCAGACCCTCGCCGACGGCGCCCACCTGCTGGAGCTGGCGGGCCGCCCGCGGTGCCGCGACGTGGTCGTCGTCGGAGGCGGCTACATCGGCCTGGAGATGGCCGAGGCGTTCGTGCAGCGAGGCTGCCGGGTGACGCTCGTCGAGGGCGGCGAGCAGCCGATGCGCACGCTCGACCGCGACATGGCCCGCCTCGTGACCGACGCGCTGCGCAAGCACGGCGTCACCGTGCAGCTCGGCACTCGGGTCGAGTCGTTCGACCAGGGCGGCGGCGTGCAGACGAGTGCCGGTCGGCTGCCGGCCGATCTCGCCGTGCTCGGCCTCGGCGTCGTGCCGAACGGTGAGCTGGCCGCGTCTGCGGGCATCGAGCTCGGCGCGAAGGACGCGATCGCCGTCGACCACCGGCAGCGCACGAGCGCGTCGGGCGTCTACGCCGCCGGCGACTGCGCCGAGGTGTTCCACCTGGTGTCGCGCAAGCGCGCGCACATCGCGCTGGGCACCATCGCCAACAAGGCCGGCCGCGTCGCGGGCATCAACATCGCCGGCGGTTACGCCTCGTTCCCCGGCGTGGTCGGCACGGCCATCACGCGGGTCTGCTCGACCGAGGTGGCGCGGACCGGGCTCTCCGAAGGGGAGGCGGCCGAGGCCGGCATCGAGTACGTCGTCGGTCGCGCTGAGAGCACTACGAGGGCCGGCTACTTCCCGGACACCGCGCCCATCGTCGTGAAGGTGCTCGCCGAGGTCGGCACCGGCCGCCTCATCGGCGGCCAGATCGTCGGCGCCGACCGCGGCGGCAAGCGGATCGACACCCTCGCGACCGCGATCACCGCGGGCATGACCGTGCACCAGGTGTACGACCTCGACCTCGCGTACGCGCCGGCGGTCTCGCCCCTGTGGGATCCGGTGCAGGTCGCAGCCCGCCGGGCCATGACCGCGCTCGGCTGACCGGGCCGCTCGCTGATCGCTGAGGGAGCCGGCTCGCGGCGTCCGCCGCGCGCCCGCGACCCTGTTCACGCTGCGGAAACACGCGAGGAACGGGGGAGAAATGATCTGTCGCAATGGTGGCGCTATCCGACAGGTTTCCCTCAGAAAGGCGCCCGATGGAAGGCAACATCGCCTGGGTCTTGATGTCCACCGCCCTGGTCCTGTTCATGACCCCCGGGCTCGCGTTCTTCTACGGCGGCATGGTCCGTTCGAAAAACTTCTTGGCCATGCTCATGCAGAACTTCTTCGCGATCGGCTTGCTGGCCGTGCTGTGGGTCGTGGTCGGCTATTCGATCGCGTTCGGACGCTTCGGTGACGGCGGTTGGTTCGGCGGCTTCGGCCATGTGGGGTTCAAGGGCGTCGGAACCGCCGCGCACCTCGGCTTGGGCATCCCCGACGTGCTCTTCGCCGCGTTTCAGATGACGTTCGCGATCATCACGCCCGCATTGATCACCGGCGCCACCGCCGATCGACTCAAGTTCGGCGCCTATGCGGTCTTCATCGGCGCGTGGTCACTGCTCGTCTACAGCCCGGTCGCCCACTGGGTCTTCGCCGGTGGCTGGATCGCCAAGATGGGCGCTCTCGACTTCGCCGGCGGCGCCGTCGTGCACATCAACGCCGGGGCCGCGGCGCTGGCGCTGGTGCTCCTGCTCGGTCCGCGCAAGGGACACGGCAAGGAGCCCATGCCGCCGCACGCTCTCCCGTGGACCTTGCTCGGCACCGGCATCCTGTACTTCGGCTGGTTCGGCTTCAACGCCGGCTCGGCCCTGGCCGCCAACGGCATCGCGGCCCAGGCGCTGATGAACACGCTGGTCGCCCCGGCGGCGGCCATGCTCGGCTGGCTGCTGCTCGAGCGCGTCAAGGGCAAGCACACGACCACGCTCGGCGCCGCGTCTGGCGCCGTCGCAGGCATGGTCGCCATCACGCCGTGCGCGGGCTTCGTGGGCACGATGCCCGCGGTCATCATCGGGTTCCTGGCCGGCGCCCTCTGCTACCTCGCCCTCACGATCAAAGCGGTGGTGGGCCTCGACGATGCGCTCGACGTGTTGGCCGTCCACCTGGTCGGTGGCCTGTTCGGATCGGTTGCGCTGGGCTTCTTCGCCGACCCCGCGGTGAACGCCGCCGTGCGCCACCCCGGGCTGCTGATCTCGGGTGGCGGCATCGCCCTGCTCGTCGATCAGGTCGTGGCCGCCGTGGTCGTCTGCGGCTTCTCGCTCGTCGCAAGCCTCATACTTGGCAAGATCATCGATGTGGTGATCGGCCTCCGGGTCGACGAAGACACCGAAGACGTTGGCCTCGATCAGAGCCTCCACGTCGAATCCGCCTACGCCTTCGGCGACCTTTGACCGCCGCGAACCGAAGAGGAGTACGAGCACGATGAAGTTGATCACCGCGGTGGTGAAGCCGTTCCGGCTGGACGAGGTGAAGGCAGCGCTGAAGGACGCAGGGATCGCCGGCATCACGGTCGGCGAAGTCCAAGGCTTCGGACGCCAATCGGGCCACACCGAGGTCTATCGCGGCACCGAGTACCAGATCGACTTCGTCCCGAAGATCCGCCTCGAGGTGCTCGCCAGCGACGAGCAGGTCGAGCAGCTCGTCGACGTGATCTCGGCCGCGGCCCGCACCGGCAAGATCGGCGACGGAAAGATCTGGGTCACGCCCGTGGAGCAGGTGCTGCGCATCCGCACCGGCGAGCAGGGTCCGGATGCCATCTGAGGCGACGCGGCCGGCGGCACCAGCCGCGGCCCCACCCAACCTGCCCGCCTTGCTGAGGGACACCCGGCTCCGCGGTCGCGCCTTCACCCACGCGTGGAGCGCGCAGGTCGACGCCTGGCTGCGCGAGAGCTTCGAGGCCAACCTGGCCGCCGTCGACGGACCCCGCCCACGCGCCGCGCTGGTGGCCGTCGGAGGCTACGGCCGCGGCGACCTGTGCCCCGGCAGCGACCTCGACCTGCTGATCGTCTCCGGCGGTGGTGCCGACGTCGCCGCGCTGGCCGAGGCGACCTGGTACCCGATCTGGGACGCGGGCATGAAGCTCGGCCACAGCGTGCGGACCCCGCGCGAGGCGCTGAGCCTGGCCGCCGACGATCTCGACACGGCCACGTCGCTGCTGGCCGGCCGGCACCTCGCCGGCGACCCCACCCTGACCGCCGAGGTCGTCGACGCGGCACGGGAGGCGTGGCGGAAGCGGGCCAAGCGGTGGCTCGCCGCGCTGCGCGAGGCCGTGCTGACGCGCCAGGAGCGCTTCGGGGACGTGGCCTTCCTGCTCGAGCCGGAGATCAAGGAGGGGCGGGGCGGCCTGCGGGACATCCACTCCTTGCGTTGGGCCGAGCTGGCCCGCCCGGTCTTGCAGCCGGGCGACGCCGCGCTGCTCGACGAGGCCGAGGACGTGCTGCTGACCGCCCGGGTCGAGCTGCACCGCGCGACCGGCCGGCCCAGTGACCGCCTGACGCTCCAGGACCAGGACACCGCGGCCGCCTCCTTGGGGATCGACGCCGATGCGCTGATGGCCGACGTCTCGGCCGCGGCCCGCACCGTCGCCTGGGTGGCCGACGAGGCCTGGCACCGCGTCGCGTCGGCGCAGGCCAGCGGCCTCAGCCTGCTCGGCTGGCGCAGCCGCGACCGCGCCCCCGGGCTCGTGGTGCGCGACGGGGAGGTCCACCTCGAGCCGTCGGTCGACCCGGCCGTCGCGCCCGTCGCCCTGCTGGATGTCGCCGTGCTGGCCGCCTCGAAGCGGGCCCGCCCGGCGCGGGAGACCCTCCAGCGCCTGGTCGAGCGGGCGCCGGCGCTGTCCGACCCATGGCCGCCCGCGGCCCGCGACCGGTTCGTGGAGCTGCTCCGTCGTGGCCACGACGCCATGCCGGTCATCGAGGCGCTCGACCAGACGGGGCTGTGGCTCCGGCTGCTGCCGGAGTGGGAGCCGGTCCGGAACCGGCCGCAGCGCACCGCGTACCACCGCTTCACGGTCGATCGGCACCTGCTCGAGGCGTCCGCGAACGCCGCCGCGCTCGCCGACCGGGTGAGCCGTCCCGACCTCCTGGTGGTGGGCGCGCTGCTCCACGACATCGGCAAGGGTCGGCCCGGCGACCACACCGAGGTCGGCATGCGGCTGATCACGACCATGGCGACCCGCATCGGCTTCCCGCCCGAGGACGTGGCTGTGCTCGTCGACCTCGTGAAGCTCCACCTGCTCCTGCCCGAGGTGGCCACCCGGCGCGACCTCAGCGACGACGCCACCATCGAGGGCGTCGCCGCCGCGGTCGGCGATCCCGAGCGCCTCGCGCTGCTCGCGGCCCTCACCGAGGCCGACTCGCTCGCCACCGGCCCGGCCGCGTGGGGGACCTGGAAGGCGGACCTCGTACGCGACCTCGTGCGCAAGGTCGACCAGGTGCTCCTCGGAGCGAGCGCCAACGTCTTCGCCGACCACCACGACTTCCCCGACTCGAGCCACCGCGCGCTGCTCGCCGCCGGCGAGACCGTCGTTCGGGGGACGGGCGACACGCTCCTCCTGGTCGCCCCCGACCGCAGCGGCCTGCTCAGCCGGGCGGCCGGCGCGCTCGCGCTCCACGGGCTCGATGTGCTCGCGGCGGACGCGTACGCGGAGTCCGGCATGGCCGTCGAGCGCTTCCGGGTCGTCGCGCAGCTGCGCACCCCGATCGCGTGGGGCCGGGTCGAGAGCGATGTCACCCGGGCCGTGGCCGGCCGCCTCGCGGTCGCGGCGCGGCTCGCCGACCGGGCGCGAACCTACGCCCGGCGCCCGCGTCCGGGGCTGGCGCCACCGGCCGTCGTGTTCGACGATGCCGCGTCGAACACCGCGACGGTCGTGGAGGTGCATGCCCCCGACAGCATCGGCCTGCTGTACCGGGTCACCCGCGCCATCGCCGAGCTCGACCTCGACCTGCGCACGGCGAAGGTCCAGACGCTCGGCGACCAGGTCGTGGACGCCTTCTACCTGACCCATGCCGACGGCAGCCTGCTGACCGATCCGCAGCTCCGGGCCGAGCTCGAGCGCGCCATCGTCCACGCCGTCGCCCGCACGTCCAACCCCGGCCACTGAGGGCCGGCGGGCGCCTCCCGCGCCTGGGGCCGGCGGGTAGCCTCGCCGGGTGGAGCGCCCGCCCATCACCGAGAGCGACCTGCTGCGCTGGGCCGAGGCGCTCTCCGGCGTCGCCCGCACCGGCCTCGGGTTCACTGAGAGCCTGTACGAGCGTGAGCGCTTCGAGGAGGTGTTGGCCGTGGCGGCCGACATCCGCCACGCGGCCGGGGTCTCCGTCGACCGCGAGGCACTGGTGGACGAGTGGATGAAGACGGTCGGCTCGGGCGTCCCCGGCTACATCACGCCAAAGGTGGCGATCGGCGCCGTCGTCGGCAACGACCGGGGCGAGATCCTGCTCGTGCAGCGGGCCGACTCGGGCGTGTGGCTCTACCCCACGGGCTGGGCCGACGTCGGCTACTCGCCGGCCGAAGTCGCCGTCAAGGAGGTGCACGAGGAGACCGGCATCACCTGCGAGGTCGTGCGCGTGCTGGCCGTGCTCGATGGGCTGCGGCGCGGCTTCACCCGCATCCCGCTCTACTCGCTCGTGTTCCTCTGCCGCGCGACCGGTGGTGAGGTCACGCCCCACCCGCTGGAGACCGCCGACGTCGGCTGGTTCGCCCGCGACGCGCTCCCGGAGCCGCTGGCGGGCTTCGACCTGTGGGGCGACATGGCGTTCGGCGCGATCACTGGCGACGACGACCAGGTCTGGTTCGACGCACCCCGCGACCCGCCCTGGCACGGCTCGCCGCTGCGCCCCCCGACCTGAACTGGCCCCCCGACCTGAACTGGGCGGGATGGCGGTCGCCCTGGCGACCGCACCTCCGCCCGGATCTGAACTGGGTGCGGCTGCGGTCGCCCTGGCGACCGTACCTCCGCCCAGTTGGAGTCGGTGTGGGACTCGGTCAGCGGTCGCCCTGGCGGCGCAGGAAGCGCTCGACCTCGGCCACCAGCACGTCCGACTGCGCCTCGTCGAGGGGTGGGCGACCGTCGTCCTCGTTCTCGTCTTCCTCATCGGCCTCTTCCTCGAGGCGGGCCACATAGGCGGCCGTGTCCTCGTCGGTCGAGACGAGGTCGTCGATCTGGCGCTCGTACGCGGCCGCCGCGATCTCGAGGTCGGTGGTGACGATGGGGAGGTGCAGCAGCTCGGCCGCCCGCTCGACCAGCGCCAGGGCGGCCTTCGGTGACGGCGCGCTCGGCACGTACGTCGGCACCGCGGCCCACAGCGACACGGACGGGATGTCGGCGGCCCGGCACGCGGCGTGCAGGACCCCGGTGATGCCGGTGGGTCCTTCGTAGGAGGACGGCGCGAGGTGCAGCTCGCGGACCAGCTCGGGATCGTCGGCGGTGCCGATCACCGAGGTCGGGCGCGAGTGGGGCACCTCGGCGAGCAGGGCCCCGAGGGTGACGACCATCTCCACGTCGAGCGCCTCGGCCACCTCGATCACCGCGGCGCTGAACGTGCGCCACCGCAGCTGGGGCTCGTGGCCGACCGCGATCACGACGTCGCGGTCGCCGCGCTCCAGGGTGGCCGCGGCCAGCTCGGTGTCCGGCCAGCGGATGCGCCGGGTCTCGCCGTCGACCAGCTCGACGGTCGGGCGCACCGTGGTGAAGTCGAAGAACTCTTCGCAGTCGATCGTGGCGAAGGGCCGGGCTCGCAGCCGGTCACCCAACCAGCGGGCGGCGGTTGTGGAGGCGTCGCCCGCGTCGTTCCAGCCCTCGAACGCGGCCAACAGGACCGGCCTGCGTAGCTTCGGGCGGAAGGACCACTGGAGTGCACCCATCCCCGACCAGGCTATCGCCGGCGGGCTCAGGCTGGGCAGGGCCGGGGCGCCGAGACCGGTGAGGGGCTGGGAGGCCCCGGTCGCCCCGGCCTCGGTCAGGCGGCGCGGCCGACGGGCCTGAGGGCCGCGCCGGGCCGTACCGCTGCAGGAGCAAGCGCGTGGGTGACCCGCTGCACGGCGACCGCAGCCTGCGCCTCCCGCCACGATCGCAGCTCCAGCTCGGCCCGAGCGTTGCGCAGGGCGCCACCGGTGCCGAGCGCCAGGAGAAGCAACCGCATCCGTTCCATGACGCGGACCGTACGCCTGAGGTGTTGCCCCCCTTCGACGGCACGGTTCACAGCGAGTGACGAGCGGCTGAAGCCTTGCTGTCGAGCCCGACCGGTCCGTCCTGGCCCACGCGGCCGGCGCCCTACGCTCGGCCCCGTGCCCGTCGAGGTCGAGATCGCCCGCCACGCCACCCCCGAGCTCGTCGCCGCCATGGCCCGGCTGCTGCCGCAGCTATCACGGTCTGCCCCGGCGCTGACCGCCGACGAGCTCGCCGAGATCGTCGACGGCCCGGCCACCGACCTGCTCATCGCGCGCGGAGAGGACGGCCAGATCGCCGGTGCCCTCACGCTCGTGCTGTTCCGCATCCCCAGTGGGCTGCGGGCCTGGATCGAGGACGTGGTGGTCGATGCCGAGGCACGCGGCCAGGGTGTCGGCGAAGCCCTCAACCTGGCGGCGATCGACCGGGCCTTCGAGCGGGGTGTCCGCTCGATCGACCTGACGTCCCGCCCGAGCCGTGAGGCCGCCAACCGCCTCTACCAGCGCCTCGGGTTCGCCCGCCGCGAGACCAACGTCTACCGCTACGAGGCCTGAGCGCCCGATCAGCCCGGCGTGGTCATCGCAGGCAGGAGGCGGGCCAGGCCCCGTTCGACCTCGTAGGCGTTGGCGCAGAACTCGCCGCCACTCGGCGTGAGCACGTCATCCACGAACCACCACTCGCCGCGCAGCCGGTCGTGGTCCACGTCCACCAGGAGGTAGCCGTGGCCGTCGAAGTCCGCCCACTGGGCGTGGGGCAGCGCCTCCAGCAGCTGGGCCTGGGCTGCCGCCGAGCCGCCGTACGCGTAGCCGAGCTTGTCGTCGAGGTTCTGCGACGTGACGCTGGCGGTGGCCATCTCCACGGCGAGCGGCTCGGCCGTACCGGCGGTGAACGGGTCGCGGTGCACCTCGGCCGCGAGGCCGACGTGGATGTCGCCGCTGAGCACCACCACATCGGCCACCACGCCTTCCTCGAGGTGGCGCAGGATCGCGTCGCGCTCGGGCGCGAAGCCGTCCCACCGGTCGGGGTCGCACTGCGAGCCGTCGGGGGCCGTCAGCTTCAGCTCGAGCAGGGCGGTGCGGAGCGGCTCCGGGACGTCGGCCCGGTAGGTCGTGCTGAGCACCGACGGGTTGGCCCAGACCCTCCAGGCGGCGGTGGACGACGAGAACGCATCGAGCAGCCACGCCCGCTGCTGGTGCCCGAGCGCGCTGCGCCCCTGGTCGAGCATCGCCGCACCGGGCAGGGGCTGGTCGCGGCGGCTGCGGGCGTCGGTGAGGACGATGTCGGCCAGGTCGCCGAGCGGGATGGCGCGGAACACCCGGCTGGGATCCGAGGGATCCGGACGGCGGACCGGCAGCCACTCCTCACGCGCTCGGAAGGCGGCCGCCAGGCGGGCGCTCCACGGGCCGTGGACGGCCTCGTCGTGGTCGTCGGCGCCGCCACTCCACGCGCCGTCGGCCAGCTCCTGGTCGTCGAGGCCGGCGATGGTCGGCAGCGACGCCCGCAGGCGCCGCAGCGCGGGGTCGGCGGCGTACTGGCGATAGCGGGTGCGGTAGTCGTCGAGGGTCACGCACGCGTCGAGCGGATCAAAGGGTCGGCCGATCTCGGCGCCGGGGGTCTGGCCGGCCGGCGGGGTGTTCGCCGCGCCGTAGATGTAGTCACCCAGGTGCAGGAGGAAGTCGACGTCGCCCTGGTCGGCGCGATCGGCGATGCGGTCGTACGCGTTGAAGTAGCCGGCGTTGAACTTGGCGCAGGACGTGACCGCGAAGCGGGCCCGGTCGACGAGGCCGGTCGGCAGCGTGCGGGTCCGGCCGAGCGCGGACGCCACCCCCCGGGCCTCGAACGCGAAGTAGTAGGTGGTGGCCGGGGCCAGGCCGCTCGGGTCCACGTGCACCGTGTGGTCGTGCTCGGCCGTCGCCACGACCGTGCCCCGGGCGACCACGTCGGTCAGCAGCGGGTTGCGGGCCACGCACCACTCGACCGGCACCGGGACGCCGTCGGGCACCGAGACGTGCGTCCACAGCAGCACACGGTCCGGGAGCGGATCGCCGCTGGCGACGCCGTAGGTGAAGAGGTCGGGCATAGCGCCAGGGGACCATCGAGCCCCAGGCGCGGCGTGAGCAGCCTTTGCTCAATTCGCCCCGGGCGGCAGCAGGTTCTTGTTGCCGTCGAGGAGCGGCGCGTACCAGCGCTCCGGTTCCTTGATCGGGAACAGGCCGAGGAGCAGGCGGCCGTGGGTGGTCAAGGCGTCGGGCGAGATCGCGAGCACGCCCTGGTACACGGAGCCGAGGTGGTCGGCCATGGCGCGGCGACCGGCCTCGGCGGCCTTGTCGTCGCCGAAGCGCCAGACGAGCATGACCTGGCGCTGGTCGCCGATCGCCTTGGTGATGCCGGCCCCCGCCGCGTTGGGCGCCTGGTCGGCGCGTGGCGCTCGCTCGACCACGATGCTGTAGGCGCCCCGGGAGCGCAGGGCGCCGGCCACGTCGCGGAAGCGCTCGTCGTCGGCCAGGCTGCCCCGGTCGACGCGGGTGAGCAGCGCCGCCGGCTGGTTGCCGAACCCGAGCCGGTCGCCGGTGGCGGCCAGCTGGCCCCGGCCGGCGAGCGAGCTGGCCCGGACCGCGTTGGGGTTGAACGAGCCCGACGACACCTCGTTGGTGCGGGTGGTCAGCGAGCAGGCGATGTCGCTCGGCGCCACGCCGGTGCGGCTGGTGAAGGTCGCGGTGTCGTAGAGCTGCTCGAAGCGCAGCCGCCGGGCCAGGTCGCCGGGATAGGTGCCCGTGGCGAGCCGGCTGCTGCCGAGCTCTTCGAGCGTGCCGCCGTCCACGTAGCCCTCGGAGCGGGCCTGCCGGAGATCCGAGGCCACCACGCGCAGGCCGGCCGGGTCGCCGGCGGGGACCTGGTGGGCCAAGTCGTCGAAGCAGCGGCCGAACCCGCCGCCCCCTCCGCCGCTGGTGGTGATGACGACGATCACGATCAGGACGACCACGGCGCCGGCGCCGAACGCCACCACCCGGCGGCGTCGCGCGATCTCGTCCGCGCCCGCGGCCGGGGGGCGTCGGCTGGGTGGCCGC
>JAODBM010000207.1 GCA_025463985.1 Acidimicrobiales bacterium | reverse complement strand
CGCCCGCCGCCGGCCCGCGGTGGCCCGGCCGGCCCGCCGCGGCGTGGCCGTGGTGGTGACCGCGGCGATCGTCGCCACCCTGGCCGCCGGGGGCTGGGCGCTCAGCGGCGGCACCCACCATCCGTCGGCCTCGGCGCCGACCACCGCGGTCGGCCCGGCGAAGGGCTCAGGCTTGGCCGCAAGGTCGCCCGCGGCAGCTCCCGCCGGCCAGCTCGTCGTCGCCCAGCGCTCGAGCGCGATCAGCGCCGAGAACGCGCGGGCGGGAGCGACGGCCTGGACGATCGAGCACGACACGGTCCCGCGCGCGATCGAAGGTTTCACGGATCGCGCCAGTGGCCAGGCCGGCGAGACCGTGCGCCTCTACGTCCGGGCGCGGACCGCGACGTTTACGGTGCGGGCGTTGCGCCTCGGCTACTACCGCGCCGCGGGGGCGCGCGAGGTGTGGACGTCGGGGACGACCACCGCACCGGCCCAACCGCCCTGCCAGACCCTCGTGCCGGGCAACACCGTCGACTGCTCGAACTGGACACCGGCGATCACCTTGCCGATCGACGCGAGCTGGGTCCCGGGCCAGTACGTCCTGCGGCTCGAGCAACCCGACGGCCGCGCCTCGTTCGTGCCGTTCGTCGTCCGCGATGACCGCAGCCACGCGGCGATCATGGTGGTGGCCACCGTGACCACCGCCGCGGCCTACGACACGTGGGGCGGCCATGGCCTCTACGGCAGCTCCGCGGGCGGCAGCGCGGGTCGAGCCACCACCGTCAGCCTCGACCGGCCCTTCGGCGGCGGCATCGGCGGCTCGGCCTACCTGTTCGGCGGCACGACCGGGGTCGGTTCGATGCTCGAGGCCGAGGGCGCGGACGTGACCTACACGACCAACGTCGACCAGCACGAGCACCCCGAGCTGATGCGCAACCACCGCGTGATCATCTCGGGGAGCCACGACGAGTACTACTCGCCGACGATGCGCGGCGGCCTCGAGGCGGCCCGCGACGCGGGCACGAACATCGTGTTCCTCGGCGCGAACGCCGTGTACCGCCGCATCCGCTTCGAGAGCTCGCCGCTGGGCGCTGACCGGCGGATCGTCAACTACCGCGGGGTGGGCCACGACCCGGTGGCCCAGGCCGACCCCCGCCAGACCACCACCAACTGGCGGGACCCCCCGCTCGCCAACCCGGAGAGCACCCTGACCGGCAACTGGTACGAGTGCAACGAGGGCGGGCTGAAGGCCGACATGGTGGTGGCCGACGCCGGCGCCTGGATGTTCCAAGGCACCGGGCTCGTCGACGGCAGCCGGCTGCCCGGCATGGTGCGTTCCGAGTACGACCGGGTGGTGCCCGGCAAGCCGCTCCCCGCCGATCTGGAGATCCTCACCCACTCGCCGCTCACCTGCCGCGGCACGCGCTCGTACTCGGACATGACGTACTCGACGTTCCCGGCCGGCGCCGGGGTGCTCAACACCGGCACCCTCGAGCTCGATGCCCACCTCGGGCCCCGCTGCACGCCCGAGACCCCGACCACGACGGGGGCCACCTTGGCGGACTGCGTGCTGCGCAACCTGCTGTGGAACGTGATCAGCGACTTCGCGATCGGGCCCGCGGGGCAGCGGCACCCCGCGCATTCGAACCTCGCAGCGATCAAGCCGCCGCGCCACGGCGCATCGGGCGGCAACTAGCCCTCAGCGCCCCGATCGACGCCGGCAGGTTCGCGGCGCAACGGGGTTTCCTTTCGTCGACGGGTCACATCGGCGGCACCGCGGCCGATGGGCAGGCGTGTGCTCTGACCTGGTCGCGCCACTCGGCGAACGTTCGCGTCTGCAAGCGGCCTTCGCGGCGGAGGTGGCCCTCGCCCTGCCCGACGCCGTCGTCGCGATCGACGGCGACGCGTTGGTGTGCTGGGCCAACCGGGCGGCGGAACGCCTGGTGGGGGCGCCGGAGGCGGCGTGGCTCGGGCGGTCCGCGTTCGAGCTCGTGCACCCGGACGACGTCGAGGTGGCCCTGCTCTCGATGCAGAGCGTGCAGGGCAAGACGGTCGGCACGCCGATCGAGCTGCGGGTCGCGACCAGCGAAGGGTGGAAGCTCGTCGAGCTGATCGGCGCGCCGGTCGCAACCGAGGGCGGCGACCTGATCCTGCTCTGCTTGCGCGACATGACCGAGCGCCGGCGCTGGGAGATCGCCACCAACGAGGTCGCGAAGTTCCGGGCCGTGCTCCAGCATGCGCCGACCATCTCGATGCTCGTGGCCGCCGACCGCACCGTGCAGTCGACGTCGGGTGCCCTCACCCGCTTGCTCGGCCACGACCAGGAGGATGCCGAGCACCGGCCCCTCGTCGATCTCGTGGTCGACGACGACCGGAGCCTGCTCACCGACGCGCTGACCGAGGCGATCGGCTGCCAGTCCCACACCGGGGTCCGCGCCGTGCACGTCGAGCTGCGGTTCCGGCACGGCCTGAGCGGCGCGGCCGTGCCGATCGAGCTGTCGATCGTGAACCTCTTGGAGGACCCCACCGTGCAGGGGCTGGTGGTCTCTGGGCACGACATCACCGCCCGCCGGCTCGCCGAGGGCAACCTGCACGACGCGCTGTCGCTGCTCGAGGCGACGCTGGACGCCACGGCCGACGGCATCCTCGTCGTCGACCTGGCCGGCCGGATCACCAGCTACAACCGTCGCTTCGAAGAGATGTGGCGGGTACCAGCACACATGCTCGCGGCGGGCGACGACGAGGCCGTGATCGGCTTCGTGCTCAGCCAGCTCCTCGACCCGCTCGACTTCCGCTCCAAGGTCGCCGCGCTCTACGCCAACCCCGAGACTGACGTCCACGACACGCTGCAGTTCCTCGATGGCCGGGTCTTCGAGCGGTTCTCGTTCCCCCAGCGCGTCGATGGCGAGATCAAGGGACGGGTCTGGAGCTTTCGCGACGTGACCGAGCAGCGGCGGCTCGAGGAGCAGCTCGCGCACCAGGCCTTCCACGACTCGCTGACCGACCTCGCCAACCAGGCGCTGTTCCGCGACCGGGTCGATCACGCGTTGGCCCGGCGCACCCACCTCGACCGCCACCTGGCCGTCGCGTTCCTCGATCTCGACAACTTCAAGACGATCAACGACAGCCTCGGCCACACCGTGGGCGACGAGCTGCTCGTGCAGGTCGGCCAGCGGCTGCGCGCGTGCCTGCGGCCGGGCGACACGGCCGCCCGCCTCGGCGGTGACGAGTTCGCGCTGCTGCTGGAGGACGTCGAGGACCGCGAGCAGGTCGCCAGAGTCGCCGAGCGGGCGCTGGCGGCGATGGAGCCGCCGTTCCGGATCGGCGGCAAGGACGTGTCGATCACCTGCAGCATCGGCATCGCGTTCGACGCTGCCGGCCTCGGCTGCGAGCAGCTGCTGCGCAACGCGGACCTCGCGATGTACACGGCCAAGCGGCTCGGCAAAGGCCGGTACGAGTCGTTCGAAGACGGCATGCACGCCGCCGCGATGGAGCGCCTCGACCTCGAGGCGGCGCTGCGCAGCGCGGTGCTCGAAGACGAGTTCGTGATCCACTACCAGCCGATCCTCGAGCTGCGGACCGGGCGCGTCGTCAGCATCGAGGCACTCGTGCGCTGGAAGCACGGCGAGCGCGGCCTCGTGGCCCCGGACGCCTTCATCCCGATCGCCGAAGAGACCGGCATCATCGACGCCATAGGCGACATCGTGCTGGAACGGGCCTGCGAGCAGACCCGGCGCTGGCAGCTCGAGCTCGGACTCCCGGACCTGACGGTCAACGTCAACCTGTCACCGTGCCAGCTGCGGCGCGCCAGCCTCCCGCAGCGGGTCGGCGAGGTGCTCACCACCTCGGGGCTGCCGGCGCACAACCTCGTCCTCGAGATCACCGAAGGCGCCGTCATGCACGACCCCGAGGGCGGCCTGGCCAGCCTCGCGGCGCTGAAGGCCCTCGGCATCCAGCTGGCCATCGACGACTTCGGGACCGGGTACTCGTCGCTCTCGTACCTGCAGCGCTTTCCCATCGACGTGCTCAAGATCGACGGCAGCTTCGTGCGCGCCCTCGAGGTCGAGCAGGACGGCTCGACGCTGCCGTTGGCGATCGTCCGCCTGGCACACAGCCTGCGCCTGACCCCCGTGGCGGAGGCCATCGAGACAGAGGCACAAGCGCGGATGCTGGACGCCATGGGCTGCCAGCTCGGTCAGGGCTACTACTTCGCCGCGCCGCAGCCGGCCGAGGCCATCGGTGTGCTGCTGGCGGCCGACGCCCGACGCCTCCGCTGAGCGGTCAGCGGCGTCAGCGCGACGGGGTCACTCCCGCACGGGGACGCTGAACCAGACCACCTTGCCGCCATCGTCCAACCGCCGGACGCCCCAACGCTCGGCCCACGAGGCCACGATGCGCAAGCCGTTGCCGCCGGCGCGCTGCGGGTCGGGCTCCTGCACCACCGGCTCGGCGGGATCGTCGTCTCGCACCTCGACGACGACCTGATCCTCGAGGTCGGCGACCACGATCTCGGGCTCGGCCTCGGTGTGCAGGATCACGTTGGTGACCAGCTCGCTGACCATCACCAGCGTGGCCTCGACCCGCTCGGGCCGCAGGGCGTGACGGGCCCGGATGGTCTCGGAGACCCACGAGCGCGCCGCGGCGATCGCGGCGGCATCTCGCGGGAGCCGGATCCGGGTGCCGACGTCAGTGGGCTGCATAGCGATCTCTCCTGGGCACAGGTCGACGTTGCTACCCGCGCCACACGCGACTCACCCCCATCCGGGCGCATCATCGCCGGCATCCGCGCGCATCACGGTCGCCAGCGGCGCCGTGGCCAGCGCGGCTGCGCAGCGATGGTTCACCGACCTCGCGCCGTGGCCCGCTCACCCAGTCGACCCGGCCCGGCGGCGCGGCGGCGCAGCGGGGGCAGGGTCGGCGGCGGCTGTTGGCGGGGCGGCAGATCGGCCAGCAGGTGCGAGGTGGCGTGCACGATCTCGCGCACCGCCCGCTCGAAGGCGGCCTCGGTGCGCGCCGAGGTCGACTGCACCCCGCTGATCTTGCGGACGAACTGGCGCGCGGCCGCCTCGATCTCCTCGTCGGTCGCGGCCGGCTCGAGGCCCCGCAGCGTGGTGATGTTCCTGCACATGGCACAACCCCCGTCTCGGACGGGTCGAGCCTACGGCCAGGCGCGCACGGACGGACTCACCAGGGGAGGGGCCCCGTCGTCGGGACGTCGGCGGTCTCCCAGGGCCGGGGGCCGTCCTTGTCGAGCGAGCGCTGGAAGTCGAGCACCCGCTGCTCCTCGGCCGCCACCGCATCATCGTCGGCCGCCGGATGCCCGGGGTGCCCCAGCCGCCACAGCGTCGGCGACCAGGGGCGGCCCTCCAGGTGCGAGAGCCACGTGTGGCACAGCTCGTGGTCGCGGCTCATGGCCCAGGTGTCCTGGCCGTAGCCGAGCGCAGCGGCGGTCTGCAGCGAGTGCGGGTCCGTGTTCGGCGTCGCGCCCACCTCCGCGCCGTCGGCGAAGCGGGTCTCCACGTAGCGGGCCTCGTCGTCCACCCGCACCGAGCACCCTGGAAACACGTACTGCACGGGCCTGAACGTATCGTCCTCGCCCCCGGTCACCGGACGCGTCAGCCCGGCCGCCGGTCGGCGCCAGCCGGCTCGATCCGCCCGAGCGACGGGCGCGGGCCCGTCCCCCCGCCCTCGCGGGTCCGCAGAACGACGTGTTCCAGCGCGGCCGCTCGGTGCGCGGCGGTGTGCCCGGCCAGCACGCGGCGACGGGCGCGGCGCCCGATGCGGGTGGCCATGGCGGGCGGCAACGAGTCGAGGAGCTCGAGCACCTCGCCGGTGTCGTCGGCGACGAGGATCTCCTTCCCTTCGACGAAGAGCGCGCCCAGGCCGTCCCAGCGGTCGGACACGACCGGCGTCGCGCAGGCCGCGGCCTCGAACAAGCGGACGCTCGGCGACCAGCCGGCGCGGACCATCTCGGCTCGGGTGACGTTGAGCGTCAGCGTCTGCGCGCCGAAGAAGGCGGGGTGGGCGCCCGGCGGCAGGTGCTCGATCCGCTCGACGTTCGCCGGCCAGCGGATCTCGCGGGGGTAGCGGGCGCCGGCCACCACGAAGCGCAGCTCCGGGCGCAGGCGCGCCGGCTGCACGAGGAGCCGTTCGAGCATCGGCTGGCGGTCGACGCTGTACGTGCCGAGGTACCCCAGCGCCCAGCGCGTCCGCACGGAGGCGGGGCGATAGGCGTCGGGATCGACGAAGCAGTGGAAGGTGACCGGGCGCCGGGCGCCGAGCCGCCGCAGCCGGTCGAGCGTCGGGCCACCGGTGAACGACAGGTAGAGGTCGTACGCCGCGATGAGGTCGCGGTCGAGGTAGGCGCACGCGTCCTCGTCGACGGCGGCCAGCGTGACCGGCGTGTCGAGGTCGAAGAACGCACGCACCCCGGCGGCCGTGCTAGCGACCCAGCGCCCGATCTCGATGCCGTCGGGCACGTAGGACCCGACCACCACGAGGTCGGCCTGCGCCACGTCGGCGGCGTGCCGGGCCCGTAGCTCGGGCAGCGACCGGTAGAGGACGGTGCGACCGTCTGGTGGGTGGGGCAGGTCGCGGTTGTCCGCGTACCAAGGCAGGTCGCGCTCCAGGAACAGCACGTCGTGGCCGCGCGCGCTGAGGGCACGGACCAGGCCGCGGTAGTTCGTGGCGTGCCCGTTGCCCCACGACGAGGTGATCGACAGGCCGAGGATCACGATGCGCAGCGGCTCCTCGCCCGGCATCGCGGCGGCGAGCGGAGCGGTCACGCCCGTGCCTCGGACCGTTCACCGACGAGGCGCCACAGCAGCCGGTCGACCAGCACGGCGCGCTGCGCGTAGGTGTGGTCGGCCCGCACGCGGCGCTGGGCCCGGGCACCGATCGCGGCGGCGCGGCGGGCGTCGAGGGCCTCGACGTGGGCAGCCACCGCCGCGCCGTCTTCGGCGACCAGGATCTCGCTGCCCGGAGCGAGGAAGTCCTCGACGCCCGGCCACGCGTCGGTGATGAGGCACGCTCCCGCACCGGCGGCCTCGAACACGCGCGTGGCCGGCGACCAGCCGTTGGCCACCATGCTGTGGCGGGTGACGTTCAGCACCGCGAGCGCGGACGAGTTCAGCGCGTTGTGATCGTCGGTGCCGACATGGCCGATCAGCCGGACGTTGGGCGGCAGGGCGTGCGCATCCCACCCGTTGCCGCCGAGCAGGAACCTGCGCTCGGGCAGCAGTGCCGCCGGCCGGAGGAAGAACTCGTCGACGCGCTCCTCGCGGTCGGGCAGCCGGTTCGCGAGCAGCGCGAGGTCGGCCCGGAACCGCTGGTCCGGCGGCACGCGATGGTGCGTGCGCTCGTCGAGCGCGTTCGCGACGACGACGCAGCGGCGGGCGCCGAGGGCGAGATAGCGGTCGATCACCCGCTGGCCGCCGCCGTAGGTGAGGACCACGTCGTAGCTCGGCAGCAGGCGGCGCAGCGGTTCGTGCCGGTCGCGCTCCAGGCGGACGAGGGTGGCCGGAGCATCGACGTCCCAGTAGGCGTGGACCGTGTGCCGGCCACCGACGACGGCCACGGCGTCGTCCAGCAGCGCGTCGTGCGCACCCACGCCGCTGGCCTTCACGACCACGTCGGCGTCGGCGGCGCCGGCCACCACGGCCCGCACGGCGTCCTCGTGGTCGGCGGGATAGACGACCACGTCGGCCCAAGGCGGGTCGGGGATGTCACGGTGGGCCTGTCGATCCAGCACGTCCGGCTCGTAGAACGTGACGTGGTGCCCGAGGTCGTGGAGGCTCCGGACGATCCCCCGGTAGTAGGTGCAGGCGCCGTTCCACCACGCGGACACGAGGCTCGAGCCGAACAGCGCGATGTCGAGCCCGTCAGCCACGACCCGCACCGCGGTTGCGGGGTTTGAGGCTGGCGACGATCGCGAGCAGCTCGTCGACGCGGTGGGCGCAGGTGTGGCGAGCCCGAACGGTGGCGAGCCCGTGGTCGCGGAGCGAGGCGGCCAGCGCCGGATCGTGCAGCACATCGTCGAGGTGGCGATCCATCGCTCGTCCATCGCCGGCCACCAGGAAGTCGCGGCCGGGCTCGAACAGCCCCTCCGCGTCGTCCCAAGGCCCGCTGACGAGGGGGATGCCGCACGCCAGCGCTTCGAACGGTCGGATGGTCGGGATGCCGGGCAGCGCCTCGACGTAGGCCCGGCGCGGCACGTGGACGGTGACGCCGTGGGCGGCGAACGCGGCGGGCACGCGGTGGTTGGCGCGCCAGCCGGCGACCCGCACCCCCGCGGCCGCGAAGGCCTGCTGCGCCTCGGGCGGATAGCCGACGCCATACGCCTGAGCCCGCAGCCCGAGCCGCCGCACCGGCTGGAGGAGGAGCTCGTGGAGGGCAGCCGCCCGCTCGCCGTCGCCCCAGTTGCCGACCCACACGAGATCGGCCCGCCGGACGACCCCGGCGATCGGGTGGAACGTGCGGGCGTCGGCTGCCTCGTGCCAGGTCCACGCCTGCTTGGCCCAGCCCCGCTCGACGTAGAGGTCGCGCAGCACCGCGCCGAACGCGAGCACGCCGTCGTACCCCGACAGGTCGTAGCGGGCCATCGACTCGGGGTCCGTGACCGCCCGGTGATGGGTGTCGTGGAACAGCAGCCGGTAGCCGCACTCGGCCCGGGCCCGTCCGAGCGCCGCGACGAGCGCGGGCGGGCTCCACTCGTGCACGAGCACGAGGTCCGCTCCGTCGACGAGCGCTATGGGGTCGAGGTCGCGCTCGTCGTAGCTCGTGCTGCGCAGCCACGGGAAGGCACGGTGCACGTCCGCGATCGCGCTCGGGCCCTGGTCGACGATCAGGTTGGCGCGGCTCCACCCGTCCAGTGGCTCGTACACGTCGACCTGGTGACCGCGGTCGAGCAGCTCGGCCACCACCCCACGCAAGAAGTGGGCGTTGCCATGGTTCCAATCGGAGACCAGCGAGTGGCAGAACAGGACGACCCTCATCGGCCCGGGCCCGCCGGCCCGTCGACCTCGGCCAGCAGGCGGCGATAGAGCGCGAGGTGGCCCGCAGCCATGCGCTCGGGCGTGAAGGTGAGGGCGCGCTCCCGCGCCCGCTCGCCGAGCTCGCGACAACGGTTGGGGTCGTCGATCAGCTCGCGGCAGGCGGCCGCGAGGTCGTCGTCGTCGGTCGGGTCGACGTAGATCGCAGCCTCGTCCCAGACCTCGCGCAGCGATGGCAGGTCGCCGAGGACGAGCGCGCAGCGCGAGAGCCCGGCCTCGATCGGCCCGAGCCCGAACGGCTCGTAGCGGGCCGGCAGCACGAAGATCGCCGCCCGCCGCAGCCAGTGGGCGAGCTCCTCCTGCGGCAGGTGGCCGAGCGGCACGGCGTAGCGGGGCGTCACCCGGGAGCCGCTCGGGTGCACCGTCGACCCGACGACGAGGACCGGCCACGGCAGCCGGGCCGCGACGCGATCGGCCGCCGCCACGTTCTTGGCTTCGTCCCAGAGGCGACCGGCCGTCAGCACCAGCGGCTCCTTCGGGCCCGAGCGCACCCAGTCGGCGCGGCGGCCGTTCGGCACGACCGTGCCCCAGTCGATGCCGTAGTAGCGGCTCAGGTCGGCGAGCGCGGCCTGGGTGGGGGCGCAGACCGCGCCGGCCGCGGCCAGCCCGGCGCGGACCCGGACCCGGTACTCGTCCCAGGCCGGCGGCGCCTCCACGCCGTGCACCGCGTCCCACCATGCGAGCACGCATGAGTGGGCCACCACGAGCGTCGGCGCGCGCCAGGGCAGCGCGGCGAGGCAGTAGCCGTTCAAGTGGACCACGTCGGGTTGCAGCTCGGCCGCGAGGGCGAGCAGCCACTCTCCGGCGGCATCCACCCCCGCCCACGGGTCGTCCATCCACTCGAGCGGATACGTGCTCTCGTGCAGCGCCAGCGCGGCCGAGGACGTCGCGGCGTCGCGCTGTCGCTGCGTGAGGGCCGGGCCCATTGCGGCCAGCGTGACCCGCACATTGTGCTGTGCGAGGGCGTCGGCCAGCTCGAGCGCGTAGGTCCACACGCCCCCCAACCCGTCCACCGTCATGAGCACGGCGGTCATTGGGCGTAGACCCGGTCGAGCGTGGTGGCGACCGCCACGAGGTCCAGCGCGGCGGGGTCGAAGCCGCCGCCGGCCCCGAGCTGATCGGCCCACGCCACCAGCCCCCGACCGCCCCAGAGGTCGGGCGGCTCGGCCAGCACCGTGGTGGCGGTGCCGTGGTGCTCCTCGGCGCGGAGGTCGTAGAAGGAACCGCCGACGTTGGTGACGCTGACGGCGCCGCCCGTCCCGTGGAACCGGGCACCGATGGCAGCGTCGCAGCCACCCTCCCAGCACCACGAGCAGGCGACGGTGACGGCGGCCCCGCCCACCAGGTCGAGACGTGCCACCGCGTGATCCTCCACGACCGTGCGAGCCCGACCGACCGGCTGACCGCACGCGAACAGCCGGCTGCTCACCGCGTCGACGCCCGGCGGATCGAGCGTCCACAGGGCGAGATCGACGAGGTGGGTGCCGAGGTCGATCACGCAGCCGCCGCCGGCGAGCGCGAGATCCCGGCACCAGGCCTGGCCGGGGGCGTAGGCGTTGTGGAACGCGAGGTCGGCGGCATAGACGTGGCCGATCGCACCGGACCGCACCGCCGCTCGGGCCCGAGCGAACGCGACCGCGTGCCGGTACGACAGGTCGACGCCGAGGAGCCGGTCGACGCGGCGCGCCGCCTCCACGACAGACGCGACCTCGTCGCCATCGCGACCCAGCGGCTTCTGGCAGAACACCGCGAGCCCGTGGCGCAGGGCGGCGAGCGACTGGGCGGCGTGCATGCCGCTGGGCGTCGCGATCACGACGCCGTCGATGGCGCACCCGTTGGCGAGCAGCTCGTCCGGGCCCACGACCCGGGCGCCCACCCTGGCGGCGACGGCCTCGGCCGCGTCGGCATCCAGGTCCGCGACGGCGACCACCTCGGCCACGTCGCTGCGATCGAGGGCCAGCAGGCGATCGCGGCCGATCCAGCCGACCCCGAGGAACCCCAGCCGCGGCTTCACGGGCACACCAGCGCCTTCAGGAACCCGTCCGGCCGGCTCTCGACGGCGGCGAGCGCCTCGCCGAGCTGGTCGAGGGCGTAGCGGTGGGTCAGGAGCGGCGCGGGGTCGAAGACGCCGGCGGCCACGAGCTCCGCGGCGGCCCGCACCCCGTCGAGCACGACCTGTGGGTCCCGCTCGTGGGCGTTGACGACGTCGATCCCCCGCCAACCCCAGAGCTGCAGGTCGACCGAGCGGTCCCCGTCCTGGTGGAAGCCGGCGATGACCAGCCGACCACCCACCTTCGTCAGCGCGCCGGCGAGGTCGAGCGCCCACTGCGACCCGACGGCCTCGACCACGATGTCGCACAGCGCCCCGCCGGCGATCTCCACGACGGCCGCGATGGTGGCGGCTTGCTCGCCCAGCTCGACCGTGTCGACCGCGCCCATGGCCCGCGCCGTCGCGAGCGCGAACGGGCGGCGCGACACGGCGATGACCCGCGCCCCGGCCGCGGTCGCGAGGGCGATCGTGACCGCACCGAGGAACCCGACCCCGACCACGGTCACCGTCTGGCCCGCGGTGAAGCCGCTGCGGCGGGCGACGTTCCACGCACACCCCAAGGCCTCGCCCGGGAACGCCGCCCCCGCGAGCGCCGGCGCGAGCACGACCACCTCGCCCGCGTCGACCAGCGCCCGGTCGGCGAACGCGCACCTGCTCAGGAGCGCGACGCGATCGCCGCAGCGCACGGTCGACACCTCGGCGCCCACGGCGTCGATCTCGCCCCACGCCTCGTGACCTGGCGCGCCGGGCGGCCGCGGGTACTCGAACCACGGCCGCCCCTGCCACAGCGCGAGGTTCGAGCCGCAGACGCCGCAGCCCTCGACGGCCACCCGCACCTCGTGCGGACCCGGGTCGGCGCTGCGGACGCGCACCACGTCGGCGCGCCTCGGCGCGATGAGCACCGCGGCCCGGTCGAAGCGGGTCAACTCACCACCGCCGGCGCAGGGGTGCGGTCCTGGCGCAGCCATGCGTGGAGCCGGGCCGTGCCCTCGACGACCCCCACCCGGGGCGCCCACCCCGTGAGCGCCCCGAAGCGGCTCGTGTCGCTCACGTACCAGCGCTGGTCGCCCACCCTCCACCGCCCCACGTTCACCCGTGGCCGCCGGCCCTCGAGGTCTTCGATGAGGTCCAGCAGCTCGAGGAGGCTCAGCGCGTTGAGCGGTCCACCGCCCATGTTGAACGCCTGGCCGTACAGGTCGTGCGAACCCGTGGTCGCCGCCCGCATCGCCCGCAGCAGGTCCTCCACGAAGAGCAGGTCGCGCACCTGCCGGCCGTCGCCGTACAGCGTGATCGGACGCCCGCGCATCGCCTGCACGAGGAAGTGCGCGACCCAGCCCTGGTCTTCCGTGCCGCACTGGTGAGGGCCATAGATACAGCTCATGCGGAACACCGCCGTGCGCAGGCCGAAGCTGCGGGCGTAGTCGAGCACGTACTGGTCGGCGCCGCCCTTGGAGCACCCGTAGGGGCTGCAGAACTGCAGCGGCCGACCTTCACCGACACCCGAGTCCCGCAGGGCGAGGTCCGCCGGCTCGTAGCGCTCGCCGCGGCGTTCGAGGAGCACGTCGTCGAGCCCGCCATAGACCTTGTTGGTCGACGTGAACAGCAGCGGTGGGGGATCGGCGAGCCGGCGCAGCTCCTCGAGCACCCCGATCGTGCCGTCGAGGTTGGAGGCGAAGTCGTGGACCGGGTCGACGAGGCTCGTGGTGACCGCGACCTGCGCGGCCAGGTGGAACACCCGTGCGGCGCCCGTGAGCGCCGTGCGGAGCGCGGTGCGGTCGCGCACGTCGGCGACCTCGATGCGCAGCCGCCGGGGATGGGTGCGCACCAACCAGCGCACGTTGCGGGAGACGCCCGGCCGTGAGAGGTCGTCGAGCACCACCACCCGCTCACCGTCCTGCAGCAGCCGGTGCGCCATGTTGGTGCCGATGAACCCGGCACCGCCCGTGATCAGCGTGTGCGTGCTCATGCCGTGAGGCCCCGCGAGGCCAGCTCGGCCGCGGCCCGCTCGGTGTGGTCGCAGGCCACCTGGCCCTGCAGCCACTCGGCCAGCTCCGCCAGGCCAACGTCGAGGTCAACCTGTGGTCGGTAGCCGAGCTGCTGCTCGGCCCGGGTGACGTCGGCGAAGCAGTGCCGGACGTCGCCGACGCGGTAGTGACCGGTCAGCTCAGGGTCGACCGGGTCCCGGTCGAGCAGGGTGGCCAAGCGGGCGGCGACCTCCGCGACCGACGCGCTCTGCCCGCTGCCCACGTTCAGCGCGCCCTCGGCGCGATCGGAGGCCAGCGCGAGCTCGCACGCACGCGTCACGTCGTGGACGCTCACGAAGTCACGACGCTGCGCGCCGTCCTCGAAGACCACCGGTGCCCGCCCGTTCAGGAGGCGTGCGGCGAAGATCGCCAGCACGCCCGTGTAGGGGTTCGACAGCGCCTGGTACGGGCCGTAGACGTTGAAGAACCGCAGGGCGACCGTGGGCACGTCGTACGCGCTGCCGAACAGCAGGCACAGCCGCTCCTGGTCGAGCTTGGTGAGCGCGTAGACCGACGAGAGCGAGGCCGGCCGGGCCTCGCTGGTGGGTACCGGCAGGAGCGGATCTCCACGGGGGCCGAGCGGGTCCCAGCAGCCGGCGGCGAGCTGCTCGCGCGTGCGGCTGGCCACGGGCGCGGGTCGGCCGGCGCCGTCGACGTAGTCGCCCTCGCCGTAGATGCTCATGCTCGACGCCACCACGAGCCGCTCGACGGGGCGCGCCATCAGGGCTTCGAGCAGCACTGCGGTGCCCACGGCGTTGACGCTGGCGTACTGCGCGATCTCGTACATGCTCTGACCGACGCCGACCCGGGCCGCCAGGTGCACCACGCGATCGATGCCGATGAGCGCTCGCTCGACGGCCTCTCGGTCGCGGACATCACCGACTTGCAGCTCGGCGTCGGGCGCCAGGTAGGCCGGGCGGACGGTCGCGCCGTGCACCTGCGGCAGCAGGGCGTCGAGCACGCGGACGCGGTCACCGGCTTCGAGCAAGCGCCGCGAAAGATGGGCCCCGATGAAGCCGGCGCCCCCGGTGATCAGGGTCGAAGCGGGCATGGCTGCACCTCGATGGACGAATCCCCCGGGGTGAAGCGGCTGTTGCTGAACCGGCCGGCCATGTACCCCGCGTCCCGCGCCAGCAGTCATTGAAGATCCCGCTCATCGCCCGAGAACGGACTGGTGGTGCTGGCAGCGGGTAGACCGGGTGAATGAAACGCGTCGGATTGGTGCTGGGCGCCGGAGGTCTGGTCGGCCAGGCGTACCACGCGGGGGTGCTTGCCGCCCTCGAGGAGGATCTCGGGTGGGACCCGCGCACCGCGGACCTCATCGTCGGGTCATCGGCCGGCTCCATGACCGGCACCGGCCTGCGCCTCGGCATCCCCGCCAGCGATCTCGCGGCCCGCGCCATCGACGCGCCGCTCTCGCCCGAGGGCCAGCCGATCGTCGCCGCGCTCGACGAGGGCGGCGGCACCGTCCTGCCGCCGTTCGACCCGCGCACCGTCCTGCACGGCTGGCGGCTGCCGTCACCCGCCCTGGTCGCTCGCGTCGCGCGCCGGCCGTGGGCGTTCCGGCCGTCGGCGGCCGCGGCCACGCTGCTGCCCGCGGGCGTCGTCGACATCGCGAGTCGGGCCGACGCGGTGGCGCCGCTGCTCGGCGAGCGTTGGCCCGACGGTCTCTGGATCTGCGCGGCCCGGCGCGACAACGGCGCACGCACCACGTTCGGCCGACCGGGCGCACCGCCGGCGCCGCTCTGCCGTGCGGTCGCGGCCTCCTGCGCGATCCCCGGCTACTTCAGCCCGGTCACGATCGATGGGGTCGAGTACTTCGACGGTGGCGTCCACTCGCCCACCAACGCCGACGTGCTGCGCAACGAGGCGCTCGACCTCGTGATCGTCGTGTCGCCGATGTCCGCCGCCCACGGGCGGGCGCCCACGGCGGACGCGGCGCTGCGCTGGGTCGCCCACCGCCGCCTCGAGCGGGAGGTGGCGCGCCTGCGGTCCAACGGCACCACGGTGGTGCGGTTCGAGCCGGCCGCACCCGTGCTGGCGGCGATGGGCCTCAACGCGATGGACGATCGTCGGGTCAAGCGCGTCGTGGAGGCCGCCTTCCGCGAGGCCAGGGCCCACGCCGCCACCGAGCGCGTCCGGGCCCGCCTCGCGCCGGTGGCCTCACGCCCGGTGCGCCAGCCGGCCGCCTGATTCCGGGGTCGGCGTCCCCGTCAGGGGCGGTCGGCCACCGTGAACCACACGCGCTTGCCGGGCTTCATCGGCTGCACGCCCCAGTCGTCGGACAGCTTGTCGACGATCAGCAAGCCACGGCCCGAAGGCTCGAGCAGCCCGGGCGTGCGCAGCGCGGCCACCCCCGCGCCCTCGTCGGCCACCTCCACCCGAATGCCGCGGGTGCCGGTCTCGACGGCCACGGTGAACCTCGTGCCCGCGTGGCGCACGCTGTTGGAGGCCAGCTCGGAGACCATCAGCAGCACGTCCTGCACCACATCGGGATCGACGTGGTCGAGCTGCGCGGCGACGAAGAGGCGGGCCGCCGGCACCGACGTCATCTCGTTGGGGAACGTCCGCTCATCGATCATCGCTCGGTCTCCAACACCTCGGACAGACCGGACACCTCCACGACGCGGCGCACGATGTCGGACGGCGTGCGCAGCCGCAGGACACCGACCTTCGCCTGCGCCGTCAGGAGCAGCGTGAGCCCGGAGCTGTCGAAGAACGTGACCTCCGACAGCTCGAACACGACGCCGTCGGGCGCGTCGTCGAGCGCCGCGGCCATGTCCAGCGTGAGGATGTCGATCGTCGAGACGTCGATCTCGCCCGAGAGGCTGATGATCAGCGCGCCGTCGTCGTCCCGCGACACCTCGACGGCGGCGATCGCCTCGCCCTCGCCCTCGCCCTCGCCCTCGCCCTCGGCCTCGGCCTCGGCCTCGCCTACGTCGTCCATCGCACCCCCAGGATCGCGGTGTCGTCGTGGCTGCCGGCCTCCGAGAGCGCCTGGTAGAGCGAGCTCAGCAGCTCGTCCAGCGAGCCCTCCTGCTCGGCCGCCGTCTGGCGCAGGCGCTCGAGGCCGACGTCGATCGTCTCGCCGCGGCGCTCGAACAGGCCGTCGGTGAAGGCGAGCATGGTCGCGCTGGGCGGGACGTCGACGTGCACCGACTCGTACGGCCCGTCCGGCGACACGCCGACGGGGACGCCGACGCGGACATCGACGTAACGGGCGCCGGCAGCGTCGATGAGCAGCGGATCGGGGTGACCCGCGCTCGCCAGCTCCAGGGTGCGGGTCTCCAGATCGATGCGCGCGCAGAGCACGGTGGCGAAGTGGTTGTCACGCTCGACGTGGAGCAGCCGGCTGAGCTTCTGCAAGATCTCCGAGGGGCCGTCGCCTTGCGCGGCGTAGGCCCGGATCGAATAGCGCAGCGAGGCCATGATCGTGGCCGCCCGCAGGCCGCGCCCCGAGACGTCGCCGACCACGAGCAGCACGTGGCGCTCGCCGACGGGCACGACGTCGTACCAGTCACCGCCGATGTCGAGCCCCTCGACCCCCGGCTCGTAGCGCACGCCGAGCTCCACCCCCGGCACCGACGGCAGCGACTCGGGCAGCAGGCTCTGCTGCAGCATCTGCGCCAGCGACCGCTGATCCGCGTACAGGCGGGCGTTCTCCTCGGCCACCGCGCCGAGCTCGCCGGCCAGCTCCTGCGCGTAGTCGCGGCGGCGCAGCACCCGTTCGACCAGCACGGCGAAGCCGAGCGAGACCAGCGCGCCGATGCCTGCGATGAGCCACGGCAGCAGCCGCATGAGCGACCCGCCCAGGTCCTCGGTCGGATGCATCACGAGCAGCAGCTGGGCGTCGCCGAAGGGCACGATCACCGACTGGGTGCGGCCCCGGAGCGGTGCGGAGGCGCTCGCGATCAGCAGCGCCGAGGCCCGCGGCGTCGGGCCGAGGTAGAGCGCGTAGTCGAGTCCGGAGAACGCGGAGTCGGCCTGGGGTCGGCGGGTGCGGTTGGCCGGTAGGGCGGTCTCGGCGTAGACGACGTACCGGTGCAACGGTCGCGCCGACGCCCACGAGTACCCGAGGCGCGGCGACGGTCCCGACAGCAGGCCGCTGACGCCCACGGCCGGCAGGCCACCCGCGCGCCCGGGCGGGACGGTGCGGCCGGCCCGGGTGAGCACGGCCCTGATCGTGTTCGGCGGCGACGACGCCAGGGCCGGCTGGCGTCCGACCACCGACAACGGGGTGAGGCGCGTGCCGTCGGCGAGCCAGATCGACGCGGACACGTACCGGCGGTCCGGGGTGTCACCGACCTGTGACTCCATCGTCCGCAGGAAGGCGGCGCCCGAGGCGTTGGTCTCCTCCGCCAGCTCGGCCGCGGCCGCTAGGGGCGTCTGGAGGCTGGGGATCGCGGCGGTGAACACGGCCCCGGCCTCCCGGACGCGCTGGCGCAGCAGCCGGTCCTCGTTGTTGCCGTGCGTGACCAGTGCCGCCACCGCCAACGAGCCGGTGGCCAGCAGGCCGATGACGAGCACGATCAGCGAGGTGCCGTGCATCCGCCGCGGGCCGCGTGGCGCGATCTCGGCTCGGTCGCCGCCAGCGACGCCGGCCCCTCCCTCAGCCAATCCCCCGCTCACCGGCCGCACCTTACCCGGGCGCGCTGAGCGGGCCCGCGGTGGACCAGCGGTGCAAACGCGGCCTCGGCGCTGCTGGGTAGGGGCCGGTCCCATGGACGGACTCGAGCTCCTCGTCGATGGGTTGGCGACCTATCGCCTGACCCGCCTCGCCACCGCCGACATCATCAGCGAGCCGCTGCGCGCCTCGGTCGTCGGCCGCGTGCTGGGTTCGACGGTCGACCCGAGCGGGTCGGACGGACCCCGCACGGCGCTCGAAGCCGTCGAGGCGGTGGTCGATCCGCCCAAGCTGGCGCGGCTGATCACGTGCCGCTGGTGCGCCGGCGTCTGGATCGCGGGGGGCGTGGTCGTGGCCCGCCTGGTCGCCCCCAAGGCGTGGGATCCCGTGGCGCGCGGCCTGGCCCTGTCGGCCGGAGCAGTGCTCATCGCCCGCTTCGAGGAGGACTGATCCGCGCCGGGCCGCCCGCACGCCGACGTTCGCGCGGGTAGGAATCGGCCCGTGACCGATCCGCTCCCCTACGACCTGCGGCCCATGAAGGCGATCTCAGGCACCATGCCGGACGGCGGGGGCTGGGCCTACGAGATCAAGTGGGACGGCATGCGGGTGCTGACGTTCGTCGACGACGGCATCCGGCTGTTCAGCGCCAACGGCATCGACGTCACCCACCGCTTCCCCGAGCTGCACGGCCTGGCCGACGAGCTCGGCGGCCAGCGCGCCGTGCTCGACGGCGAGGTGGTCGCCCTCGGCGCCGACGGGCGCTCGGACTTCGGGCAGCTGCAGCGGCGCATGCACATCGCCGATCCGGCCGAGGCCCGCCGCCGCGCCAGCACCGTGCCGCTCACCTACATGGCCTTCGACCTGCTGCACCTGGGCGACCACCCGACCCTCGACCTCGTGTACGAGCAGCGGCGGGCGCTGCTCCACGAGCTCGTCGATCAGGGCCCGAGCTGGCAGGCGCCGCGCCACCTCGTCGGCGAGGGGCCGACGCTCTTGGAGGCCGCGGCCGAGCGGGGCTTGGAGGGCCTCGTGGCCAAGCGCGTCGGCAGCCGCTACGAGCCGGGCCGCCGCTCTCCGGCATGGCGCAAGCTGAAGGTGCGGCGCCAACAAGAGGTCGTGGTCGGCGGTTGGACCGACGGCACGGGCACCCGCTCGAGCCGCTTCGGCGCGCTGCTGGTCGGGGTGCACCGACCCGACGATCCCGACGGGCCGCTCGAGTTCGCCGGCGGGGTGGGCACGGGGTTCACCGACGAGACCCTCGACCAGCTGCTCGCCTCGCTGACACCCCTCGCCACCGACGAGTGCCCGTTCGACCCGTCCCCGCCGCGGACCATCGCGCGCGCCGCCCATTGGGTCGCGCCCGAGCTCGTCGCGCAGGTCGCGTTCGGCGAGTGGACCGTCGACGGCCACCTCCGCCACCCGTCCTACCTCGGCCTCCGCTACGACAAGGCACCCTCCGACGTGGTGCGCGAGCCCGGCTGAGCTGCCGGTCGAACGCTCACGTTCGGCTCGGCGCCGCCGAAAGATCGCATGATGACTGCATTGGGGACCGGCCCCGGGCGCCGCCGAGCACGCACCGCCAGCGTCGTGTCGACCACCCTGCCGGCGCACGCCGCGAGCGCGGGCGCGGCCCGCCGCTTCGTCACCGCCGCCCTGACGCGCTGGTGCGTCGAGGACCTCGACGAGACGGCCACGCTGTTGGTCTCCGAACTGGTCACGAACGCCGTCCTGCACGCCGGTTCCGGTGTCCTGCTGCGCATCGCGCGGACATCTGACGGGATCCGCTGCGAGGTGATCGACCGCGGTCCGGGTCGACCGGTCATGCACCACGCCGACCCCGAGGACGTCAACGGCCGCGGCCTCGAGCTGGTCGACGACATGAGCCGGGCATGGGGGGTTGCGCCGGCCGTCGGCGGCAAGTCCGTCTGGTTCGAGCTGGTCCGCGCACAACTGCTCGCCAGTTCGAGCGCATCTGCGACCGAACCCATGCCATGATCGGTGGGCTGCGGGCTGCGAGGTGACGTCTGGTGAACCACGACGAAGTCCGGCTGGTGCTCCCGGCCGCGCCCGAATACGCACGGGTTGCGCGTCTGGCGGTGGCCGGGCTGGCCACCCGGCTCGGATTCTCTTACGACGACGTGGAAGACCTCCGCATCGCCGTCGGCGAGGTGTGCAGCATCCTCGCCGCCGACGACATCGGCGGGCGGCTCACGTTGCTCTATCGGCTGCACCCCGCCATCCTCGAAGTCGAGGCCAGCACCAATGGAGGCGGACCCCCGTTGAAGGTTGCCGAGCTCAGCGAAACGATCCTCGGCGCGGTGGTGGACGAACATGCCATCGACGTCGATGCCCGCAGCATCCGCCTCGTCAAGCGCCACGCGGCCTAGCCGTGGCTCTCGACGAGGCGGAGCGCCGGCACTTGCGCGAGCGGTTCCTCGCGTATCGCCGCACGGGCGATCGCGAGATCCGCGATCAGCTCATCGAGGCCCACCTCCGGTTGGCTGAGCACCTGGCCCGGCGGTTCGCCAACCGCGGGGTCACCATCGACGATCTGACGCAGGTCGCGTGCATCGGGCTCGTGAAGGCGGTCGAGCGGTTCGAGCCCGAGCGCGGGCTCGAGTTCTCGACGTTCGCCACCCCCACCATCGTTGGCGAGCTCAAGCGCCACTTCCGCGACAAGGGTTGGGCCGTGCGCGTGCCGCGGCGCGTGCAGGAGCTGCACGTCGAGCTCAACGCGGTGGTCGGCGAGCTCACGCAGCGACTCGGCCGGTCGCCCACGATCACCGAGATGGCGCGCGCCGCCCGCACGTCCGAGGAGGAGGTCCTCGAGGCCATGGAGGCGGCGCAGGCCTACCGCTCCGCGTCGCTCGACGCGCCCGTGGGCACGGGCGACGAGGACACGCGGGGTCTGGCCAACCAGCTCGGCGTCGACGACGCCGGCCTCTTCGACGCCGAGAACCGGCTGGTGCTCTGCCAGCTGCTCCAGACGCTGCCCAAGCGCGAGCAGCTCATGCTCCACCTGCGGTTCTACGAGGGCATGACCCAGAGCCAGATCGCCGAGCGCCTCGAGATCTCGCAGATGCACGTCTCTCGGCTGCTGGCCAAGAGCCTGCGCCTGCTCCGCGAGCGAGCGCAGCACTTCGACCTGGGCCGCTGACCGCCGAAGGCGGCCGGGAGCGTCAGCGCGGGCGGATCGCGTAGGCGCAGACGTGCGAGCCGGCCAGCAGGTGCTGCACCCGGTCGACGGCGGCGCCGGGCAGGACCTCGCGGATGAACTCGAGCTCGGTGCCGCACGCCACCCCGTAGCGCAGCGCGACGTTGAGGATCGCGCAGTTGTGCTCGACGATGCGGAACCCGCCGTCCGCGTCCTCGATGGCCTCGGCCATGTAGCCGTCCTCGTCGAGGACGGTGGCGAGCACCCGCACCTGGCCGGCGAGGTCGAGGCCCGCCATGCGCGTGGCCGCGCGCTGGACGCGTCGGCGGCGGCGGCGCTCGAACATGCGCCCGAGCATCTCGGGATCCTCGTCCTCGACGTAGGCGAGCAGCTCGGTCGTGAGCTCGCCGTAGGCCCGGGGGAACAGCTCGACTGCGGCAGGCGTGCAGCGGTGCGCGTGGCGAGGGCGACCCGGTCCGGCGCGGACCTCGTCGTGGGTCACGAGGCCGGCGTCGCCGAGCGCCGCGAGGTGTTGGCGGACCGCGCTGACGGTGATCCCCAGCTCGGTGGCCAGCTCGTCGGCGGAGGCCGAACCCTGCCGCTTGAGCGCGATCAGCAGCGCTCGGCGGGTCGGCGGCAGCCGCTCGAGGGACGCGACGACCCGGCGATCGTCGAGGTGCTCGTCGCCGGACATGGTGCCAGCGTAGGCAGCCGCGACCGCTGGCCGGCTCGGTCGCCTACGCCTGCAGGCCCGTCGACCCGAAGCCGCCGAGCCCGCGCTCGGAGGCATCGAGGGCGTCCACCACCAGGAAGCGCACGTGCTCGACCTGTTGGATCACGAGCTGGGCGATGCGGTCGCCACGCTCGACGTCGAACGACTCGTGCGGGTCGGTGTTGACCAACAGCACCCGCAGCTCGTCTCGGTAGCCGCTGTCGATCAGCCCCGGCGAGTTGAGGCAGGTGACCCCATGGCGCAGCGCGAGCCCGCTGCGGGGTTGGATGAACCCCGCATAGCCCGCAGGCAATGCGAGCGCGATGCCGGTCGGAACCAGGGCCCGCCCACCCCCACGCGGGATCGTGACCGACTCCCGAGCCACGAGGTCCACGCCTGCGTCCCCAGGCCGCGCGTACGCCGGCAGCGGCAGGTCTCGATCGAGTCGCACCAACGGGACGTCGAGCACGGGCGCAGCCTATGGCCCAGGCTCCCCGGCTCCCGGGCCCACCGCCGCACCCGTCGACCCACCCCGTAGCATCGGCGGATGCTCGTCTGGATGGACCTCGAGATGACCGGGCTCGACCCGGCACGCCACGTCATCGTCGAGATCGCCACGATCGTGACCGACGACGACCTGGAGATCGTGGCCGAAGGCCCCGACCTCGTCGTGCACCAGCCGGCCGAGGCGCTCGCGCAGATGGACGCGGTCGTGCGCGAGATGCACACCCACAGCGGGCTGCTCCCGGCGATCGAGGCGTCGACCGTGACCTTGGCCGACGCGGGCGCGCAGACCCTTGCGTTCATCAAAGAGCACGTGCTCGAGCCCCGCACGATCCCCCTCGGCGGCAACTCGATCGGCACGGACCGGCGCTTCCTCGCCACCTACCTGCCCGAGATCGAGGACTACCTCCACTACCGCTCGGTCGACGTCTCCACCATCAAAGAGCTGGCCAAGCGCTGGTATCCGGAGGTGCTGGCGGAGCAGGTGCGCAAGGCGAGCGCCCACCGCGCCCTCGACGACATCCGCGAGAGCATCGGGGAGCTGCGCCTCTATCGCGATCGACTTTTCGTGCCTCGCGCCGACGGCAAGGGCGCCCCGACCGCGGCCACCACCGCACCGACGGGCACCTGACCGGGGCGGGCCACAGCGCTCCGGCGTCGGCGGACGCCCGCAAGAAAAGTCGGTTTCATCACTTATTCGGTTGACGGGCCCGATAGGGACGTGGTGCGATGCCCCCGGTTCCCCGCCCGGGGGACCGTTCGAACCCGAACCCACGAGGACGCCGAGATGACCACGCCGATCGACATCCAGGGCTATCGCCCGGCTGTCGGCGACGCGCGCCGGCTCTGCGGTTCGGTCGCCCCCGGCACCTGGCGCACCTTCGCCGTGCAGGAGATCGCGATGTCCGCCTTCGGCGCCACCGCGACCCTCGCCACCCCGTCGGTGAAGCGTCACGGCGCCAACCACACCAGCCGGCCATCGGAGGCTCCGACCTAGGCACATCCGCCCAGATCGCAGCGAGAGCTCCGAAGGCCGCCGGGACATCCCGGCGGCCTTCTGCTTTTCCCGCACCGGTCATCGACCCAGCCCCTCCAACGTCCCATCCACTGACCCGACACCCGAGCAACCTGCACAGAAGGGGATTCCGATGCTGATCGCACCGGAGGACGACAACCGAGAGTTCGACGAGGACGACCGATCCTGGTGGGCCGCTGCCTCGTGCAACACGGGCGATGCCGGCCTGGCCGGGCTCTTCTTCTCCGAGGAGATGCAGGACATCGCGGCCGCGAAGCGCATCTGCGCCGACTGCCCCGCGCTGGCCCCGTGCCTCCAGGGAGCCATGGTGCGCCGCGAGCCGTGGGGCGTCTGGGGCGGTCAGCTCTTCCTGAACGGCCACATCCTCAGCCAGAAGCGCCGCCGGGGCCGGCCCCCAAAGGTGCCGCGGCCCGAGGACCAGCTGCCCGACATCCCGATCCCCGAGCACCTGCGCACGGCGTAGGGGACGGAACCGGTCAAACCGCCAAGGGCAGGCCGAGGTGACAGTCGAAGTGAAGGGATCCGCTTCGCTCCTGAGCCTCGGCCTGCCGGCGGTCCAAACGCCACCGTCGATGGGCGCACGTTCCGGCGCGGACGGTACCGTCGGAGCGCCATGTCCTCCGACTCCGAGAGCCCGGCGGCCGGCGCGGCCCCTGGCGCCGCCGGCCCGCCCACGAGCAGCACCCGCCAGCGGCGGCTCGACCGGCGCACGCTCGGCATCTGCATCTGTGCGGCGCTCCTCGCCGCGATCGTGGCCGGGCTGGTCGCCGACCACCTCGTCGGCCACGACCGCACCAGCGCGGCGCCCCAGGGATCGCTCAGCACCCCGAACCCCGACGGCGCGCTGCACGCGCCGCTCACCACGTTCGACGACAAGCCCACGACCCTCGCCGGCTCGGTCGGCACGCCGCTCGTCGTGAACCTCTGGTCGTCGACCTGCCCGACCTGCATCACCGAGATGCCCGCGCTCGAGCGGGTCCACCAGCGGCTCAAGGGCCGGGTCACGTTCGTGGGCGTGGACGTGCAGGACCAGACCAGCGACGGCCGCGCCATGCTGCGCCGCACGGGCGTGACCTACCGGGCGCTGCAGGACCGGGCGGGCAGCTTCGCCCGCGCCGCCGAGGCCGTCGGCCTGCCCACGACACTGCTCATCGACGCCAAGGGTCACGTCGTGGCCTCGCACACCGGAGCGCTCAGCGAGGCCGAGCTCGAGCGCGTGGTCGCCGAGAAGCTGCTGCGCTGAGGTGATCGACGCTCCCCTGACCCTCGCCTTCACCGCGGGGATGGTGGCCGCGGTGAACCCCTGCGGGTTCGCGATGCTGCCCGCCTACCTGTCGTACTTCCTCGGCATCGAGCGCACCGGCGACGATGCGCCGCCCGCGGTGGGTGTGGTGCGGGCGCTCGTGGTCGGCGGGGTCGTGTCGGCGGGCTTCGCCGTCCTCTTCGGGGTCGCCGGCGCGCTCATCTCGTGGACGTCGTTGAGCGTCACCCGTGCCTCGCCGTGGATCACCGTGGTGATCGGGATGGTCTTGGTGGCCGCCGGCGCCGCGTTCATCCTGGGCTGGGAGCCCCGGCTGGCCGTGCCCCACCTCGGCCGCGGCGGCCACGACCGGGGCCTCTGGTCGATGTTCGGCTTCGGGTTGTCCTATGCCGTGGCCTCGCTGTCCTGCACGCTCGGCCCGTTCAGCGTGGTCGTCACCCAGACCTTCAGCCGGTCGAGCGTGATCGCCGGGATCGCCACGTTCATGGCGTACGCGCTGGGCATGGCGGTCTTGCTCATCGCGCTGACCGTGGCGCTGGCCACCGCGCGCCAGGGGTTGCTGCGCGGGCTGCGCCGGTCGCTCCCCTACGTGCAGCGGGCAGCGGGGGCGATCATGGTGCTGATGGGCGGCTACCTGGCCTGGTACGGCATCGTCGAGATCCGCACGACCAGCCGCCGGGGATCGGTGCCGCAGGGCTCGGCGCCCGTCGATGCCGTGTCGTCATTGTCGAGCGACATCACCGGATGGGTCACGCGAGTCGGTGCCGTGCGCATCGGGCTCGTGCTGGCACTGCTCGTCGTCGCGGTCGTGCTCGTCGCGTTGCTGCGCAGCCCCGCGAGCACCGACGCCAGCGACCCGCCCGAGCCCGACCGCAGCCTCCGCTAGGCCGGCCGGGGCGGCACGCGGGCCGTCAGGGCGCGAGGCGGTCGATGCGCCAGGCGGCGGGTTCGATCTCGTCCCTGGTGTAGCGGAACCGGTCGTGCAGCCGGTCGGCCCGCCCTTGCCAGAACTCGACGGCGTCGTGCTCGACCCGATAGCCGCCCCAGTGCGCGGGGCGGGGCACGTCGCCGCCGTCGAACCTCGCCGTGGCCTCGGCCAGCTGGCGCTCGAGGTCGTCGCGGCCGGCGAGCACCTCGCTCTGGTCGGAGGCCCACGCTCCGAGCTGGCTGCCCCGGGGGCGGCTCACCCAGTAGGCGTCGGCCTCGGCATCGGAGACGGGCGCCACCCGCCCCTCGACCCGCACCTGCCGGGCCTGCTCGAGCCAGCCGAAGCAGAGCGCGGCGTGCGGGTTGGTGGCCAGCTCCTCGGCCTTGCGGCTCGTCTCGTTCGTGTAGAAGACGAACCCGCGGGCGTCGACCCCGCGGCAGAGGACGTAGCGGGCGGAGGGGCGGCCGACGGCGTCTGCGGTGGCCAGCACGACCGCGGCGGCGTCGAAGGGCGCGGTTGCCGTCCACTGGTCGAACCAGGTGCCGAACTGGTCGATCGGATCGGCGGCCAGGTCGGCGCGACGCAGCACGCCGTGCTCGTAGGCGGTGCGCATGGTCGGGAGATCGCGTGCCATGGGGTCAAGCATGGCGGGTGCGGGCTCGGGGCCGCGCCGCCGTGGGCTAGGGCGTGCCGGTCGCGGCGGGGGCCGCGACGTGGGTGCGCCACGCGTGGTAGCCGCCCTCGAGGTCGGTCGCGCCGGTCAGGCCGATGTCCTGCAGCTGCACCGCCGCCAGGCTGGAGGCGTAGCCGTCGTTGCAGACCACGATGATCCGACGATCGAGCCGGTCGTTGACCGTTGCGAGGCGGTCGGGGCTGGTCGGGTCGAGCCGCCACTCGAGGACGTTGCGGTCGACCGCGACCGCACCGGGCAACGCACCGTGGCGGATGCGGTCGGTCACGGGGCGGATGTCGACGACCAGCGCGCCGGCCGCCACCTCGACCGCCAGCCGCTCGGGCGGCACACGATCCAGTCGCTCGCGCACCTCGGCGAGGCGGGCCGCGATCCGCGACAGTTCGCTGGCGCTGCGCTCGACCCTCATCTCAGACTCCTCGGCTTCGGTCCCCCGCTGGGTGCAGCAGGCGCCCGACGGCTGCTGCGTCGAAGAGCGGCAGCGCGGGCGCCACGGCCTCCCGGCGCACGGGCTGGCCGTCGACCGGATCGTAGAAGGTCATCGACGAGAGGGGCGGCGAGTAGGCGTGGATGCTGGTCGCCGCGCTCGGCGACTGGTTCACGACGTCGTGCACGCTCCCCGCTGGGGATCGCCGCGTCGCGCCGACCCGCAGCCGATGGCGGACGATGCCGCCGGGTGTCCACTCGATCTCGGTCAGCTCCCCTTCGACCACCCGGAACGCGGCGTGAGAGCCACCGTGGTCGTGGAGGTCGACCCCCTGGCCCGACGTCCAGCCGAGCAGCCAGACCTCGTACGCCTCGGTCGCGATCAATCGGCGGGCCGTCCGGCGGTCGGCATCGTGGTGCACCAGCGGCCGCCAGAGGGGGTGGGCCCGGGCCAAGCCGTCGACCACGTCGGCGAGCAGCGCGGGACGAACGGTCGGCGCCGCTCGGCTTCCGGCGTCGCTGAGCGGGTGACCGGGGTGGACGGCAGCCAGGAACAGGTGAGACACAGGGGAACCTCCAGCGATCGGCGACGACGGGACGGCCCTCAGGCCGGATGGACGAGCCGGCTGAGCCGACAGCGCTCGTCGCAGGAGCCGCCGGAGTCGCCGGAGGGCTCGCTCCACCTGTCGTTGGTGATCCGCATAAGCCAGCCTACCGCTATAGATGACCTAGTCAATCGGATTTAAGGAGAATATCGCCGTCAGAGGCCCAGGCCGAGCTGCTCGGCCGGCCGGGTGGTGCGCCGCGGGGAGGCCACGGGAACGGCGCGGGCTTGGGGCGGCCGCCCGACGAGGTGCTCCGGATCGAGGCGCGGCGCCGGCAGCCCACCGGCGGCGCGCACGGCGGCTTGGACAAGGGCACCGACGCGCTGGCGCTCGTGCTTCGGCGCGTCGGCCCGGCGGTAGAGCCGCTCGTAGCGGGGCAGGAGATCGGGATGCCGCGCGCCGAGGCGGTCCATGAAGTGCTCACGGACGCCGGGCCGCAGGTGGAGCAGCACCGTGGACACGGAGACCGCACCCGCCTCGACGCAGGCGCGCGCCACGGCCTCGAGCTGCTCGGGAGCGTCCGAGAGCCCTGGAAGCACCGGAGCGACGAGGACGCCGCACGGCACCCCGGCCGCGTTGAGCCGCTCGACCGCCTGCAGCCGCTGGCGCGGGTGGGGCGTGCCGGGCTCGGTCTCGCGCCACACGTCCTCGTCGAGCGTGCCGATCGACAGGTTCACGCGCACGATGGAGCTGCGGGCCGCCTCGGCCAGCAGATCGAGGTCGCGCAGCACGAGCGTGGACTTCGTGAGGATCGAGAACGGGTTGCCCGCCTCCACGAGCGTGCGAACGAGGCCCCGCGTCAGGCGGTACTTCCCCTCGCATCGCTGGTACGGATCGGTGTTGGTGCCCATGGCGATCAGCTCGCCGCCCCACCTCGCCGGGTTGAGCTCGGCCCGCAGCCGCTCGACCGCGTTGACCTTCACCACCACCCGCTGATCGAAGTCCGCCCCGATGCCCAGCCCCAGATAGGCATGCGTGGGCCGCGCGAAGCAGTACGTGCAGGCATGGCTGCAGCCGCGGTAGGCGTTGATCGTCCAGCGGAAGGGGAACCGCGGCGACTCGCCGCCGCCCTTGACCTCGTTGAGGATGCGGCGGGCATGGACGTGCATGAACTCCATGCCCCGGAACTCGCCGCGACCGACCTCCCGCTCCACGGCCTCGAACAACGCGCCCTGCGCCGCAGGCTGGTCGGCGAGATCCCAGCGCAGCTGGGCGGGCCCTTCGGGAGGGTGGCGGGGCGCCATGCCCGCCACCCTATCGAACAGACGTTCGAGGTGGCGCCCCTCGGGCTACCAGTGGTGCGCGACGTCGACCACCAGGTACGAGAAGATCATCCCGCGCACCACGGTGATGCGGAACGGCAGGCGAGCGCGCATGCCCAGGCCGTAGTGCACGAGCCCCGCCTGGCTGCCGGCGTAGCTCAGCTGCCGAAACGCGCTGTAGGTGGGCACCGGTGCCAGGTCGCCGCCAAGCGTGGCGACGCCGGCCATCAGGCGCGACGCCACCTGCAGGTGGATGAACGCGGCGCCGCGCAGCGGCATCGCGAACGGCGTGCCCACGTAGTCGACCTCGCTCGCGTAGCGGGCGTAGTAGCCGGTCACCTGGCCGCGGACCTGGATCATGAAGCGGTCGTAGCACGCCGACTGGGACGCTCCGTGGGCGACGATCTGGCCCGTCGTGTGGCCTGCCTGCGCCTTGCCCAGCGACCCCCAGCCGATGCTGCAGGGGGCGGCTGCGGTATGAGCGCCGGCGGCCGGAGCGACCGTGAGGCTGCTGGCCAGTGCCAGCGTCGCCACCGCGATCGTTCGGTGCATGGTTCGTGTGCGCATGTCGGGACTCCTTTGTCCGTCCAACGGGATGGCGAGCGCCGTCCCGGACGGGAGACGTTCCCCTGCGCTGGCGAAGCCTCACCGAAGTGCTGGACCTTTCGGGAGGGCTGGTGCCTGCTGACCGGATCTTTCATTCGCCTGGACCACGCGGCGTCCGGCCGCCGGCCGCGCCCGGGCTCGCCGTGGGGTGGCGGGAGGCCCCGCCACCCCACCCATGGCCGTGCGGGCCCGCAACCGGGCCCGCGCGATCAGGAGTGCCCGACGTCGAGCACGAGGTACGAGACCACCCCGCCTGGGACCAGGAGCACGCGGAACGGCAGCTCGGAGCGCAGCCCGATGCCGTAGTCGGCGACGCCACCGGCGCTGCCCGCGTAGCGCAGCTGCCGGAACGTGCGGAAGCCGACGACCGGCTGCAGCTCATCGCCGACGAACGCAAGGCGCGGCAGAACGCTCGACGCGACGCGCAGGTGGATGATCGCCGCGCCGCGCAGCGGCATCGCGAACGGCGTGCCCGCGTAGTTCACGCGGTCCGTGTACTGGGCCGAGTACCCGGCGACCCTGCCGTAGACGACGAACGTCAACCGGTCGTAGCAGCGTTCCTGGCTCACCTGCTCGTCGATGATCAGCCCCGAGCTCATGCCCGGGTTCATCTTGGGGAGGCTGTCCCAGCTGCGGCCACAGCGGGGTGCGGCCGAGTGGGCGCTGGCTGCCGGGGCAACGGCGACGGTGCTGGCGAGCACGAGCGTCGCGACGCCGAGGGCCCGGCGGAGGGGGAAAGTGCGCATGGCAGGACTCCTTTGTCCTCTGATCAGGCGGCGGGGCGCCGCCTGAGGCCGGGGACCGTAGGCCTGCGCTCGCGCCGCGTCACCGGAGGTCTGCGCACTTTCGCGACGGCTGCGACCTGCTGACCGGATCTTTCATCCGGCTGGACCACACCCGCGCTCGCTCAGGCGATGCGGTCCGCTCCGCGGAAGTACGGGAGGAGCGCCTCGGGCACGTCGATGCCACCGTCGGCGCGGTGGTAGGTCTCGACGACCGCGGCCCACACGCGAGGCACCGCGAGCGCCGAGCCGTTGAGGGTGTGCACGATCTGGTTGGCCCCACCGCCGACGGGGCGGTAGCGGATGTTGCCGCGCCGGGCCTGGTAGTCGCTGAACCAGGACACTGAGGAGACCTCCAGCCACTGGTCGCAGCCGGGCGCGTAGGCCTCGATGTCGAACGACCGGTGGTGGCTCTGGCCCATGTCGCCGGTGCAGATCTCGATCACGCGGTAGGCGAGCCCGAGGGCGGCGATCGTGCCCTCGGCCCGGGCGACCATGTCGTCGAGCACGGCCGGCGCCTGCTCTGGCGTGGCGTACGCGAAGAGCTCGACCTTGTCGAACTCGTGGGTGCGCAGCATGCCGCGCGTGTCGCGGCCCGCCGAGCCGGCCTCGCGCCGGTAGGACGGCGAGTGCGCCATGAAGCGCAACGGGAGGTCGGCACCCTCGATGACCTCGTCGCGGTGGATCGACGTGAGCGGCACCTCTGCGGTGGGGATGGCCCAGAGGTCATCGCGCTCGATCGCGTACGCGTCGTCGGCGAACTTGGGCAGCTGGCCCGTGGCCGTCAGCGTCTCGCTGAGCACGAGGCTCGGCGGCCGCACCTCTTCGAAGGTGTCGGCGTTGCGGTCGAGCGCGAGCTGGCACAGCGCGCGAGCCAGCGTGGCGCCACCCTTGCGCTGCATGGTGAACATGGCACCCGAGATCTTCACCGCCCGCTCGTTGTCGAGGATGCCGTAGCGCTCGCCCAGCTCCCAGTGCGGGATCCGCTGATGGGGGCCGTACGCATCGCGGTCGAGACCCACGACCCGCAGCTCGGGGTTGTCGGCATCGCTCGCGCCGTCGGGGGCATCGGGGTGCGGGAGGTTCGGGATCACCAGCAGCAGGCCGCGGATCTCGGCCTCGATCGCCGCGGTCTCCTCGGCCAGCGCGCGTTCACGGTCGCCGAGCTCGCGGCTCTCGGCCTGCGCCGCGGCCGCCTCGTCCGCCTTTCCGTCGCGGTGCAGCGCGCCCACCTGCTTCGACAGGCCCTTGATGCGGTTCCGCAGCTCGTCGCGCTCGGTCCCGAGGCTACGCCACCGCGCATCCAGCTCGAGGACCCGGTCGACGTCGGACGTGTCGATCCCGCGCCGGCCCAGCGCGGCCTTCACCGCGTCGGGCTCGGTGCGGATGCGGCGGATGTCGAGCATGGCGCGCACCGTAGCCGTCGCCCCGGATCGCACGGACGGGCGCGCAAGTCCGCGGCGCGCCCAGGCGGTGCACAGATTTCCGGCGGCCACCGGCCCCGGGTAGCGTCGGAGCCGATGCCCGCCATCGAGGTCGATGACCTCACCATCGCCTATGGGATGACGCGCGCGGTCAACCGGCTGTCGTTCTCGGCCGCCGCCGGGGAGGTGCTGGCGCTGCTCGGCCCCAACGGCGCAGGCAAGACCAGCACGGTCGAGGCGCTCGAGGGCTATCGCGTGCCGGCGTCCGGCGCCGTACGCGTGCTCGGGCTCGACCCCATCGCCGACAAGCGCCGGGTGGTGCCGCGCATCGGCGTGATGCTGCAACGAGGCGGCGTCCACCCAGGCATCCGGCCGCTCGAGGCCCTGCGGCTGCAGGCCGCGCTCTACCCCTCGCCCGAAGAGCCCGAGGTGCTGCTCGAGCGGGTCGGGCTCACCCACGTCCGGCGAGCCACCTGGCGCCAGATGTCGGGCGGCGAGCAACAGCGCCTCTCGCTGGCGCTGGCGCTCATCGGCAAGCCCGAGGTGGCGTTCCTCGACGAGCCGAGCGCCGGCGTGGACGTCAGCGGTCGCCAGGTCGTCCGGCAGATCGTCCGCGAGCTGGCCCACGGGGGGGCATGCGTGGTGCTCACCACGCACGACCTCGACGAGGCCGAGCGGGTGGCCGACCGCGTCGTGATCATCGACCACGGTCACCTCGTCACGAGCGGCACCCCCGCCGAGCTGATGACCGTGGGCGGCGGCAACGAGATCCGCTTCGGCGCTCCCCCGGGGCTGGACGTCGCCACGCTCGGCAAGGCGCTCATGGCCGCGGTCGAAGAGCTGTCGCCCGGCGAGTACCGCATCGAGACGCCACCGAGCCCCGCGAACGTCGCCGCGCTCACCGCCTGGTTGGCCGAGCGCGATCTGCCCCTGGCGGATCTGCGGGCCGGCCGGCACCGCTTGGAGGACGTGTTCCTCAAGCTCACGGCCATCACCGGTGAGGTGCCGGCCGTCCGGATCGACGAACCGGCCCCTGAACGCCGGCGCCGACACCGTTCGGGCGCCGCCTGATGGGTCGCCGTCTCGTCGCGCAGACCCGCATCGAGCTCACGCTCACGCTGCGCCGAGGCGAGTCCGTCCTCCTCGCGTTCGCCATCCCGATGCTGCTGCTCGGGTTCTTCTCCAAGGTGGACGTGCTGCCGACCGGCTCCGGCCGCTCGATCGACTTCCTGTTCCCGGGGGTGCTCGCGCTCGCGGTGATGTCGACGGCCATGGTGTCGCTCGCGATCGCCACCGGCTTCGAGCGCTCGACCGGGGTCCTCAAGCGGCTGGGGGCCACGCCGTTGACGCGCGCCGAGCTGCTCGGGGCCAAGACGCTGGCCACGGTCGTGATCGAGGCGCTGCAGGTCGCGGTGCTGGTGGTCGAAGGGCTGATCCTGGGGTTCCGTCTGGGCGGTGGGTCGATCGGGCTGGCGGTCGCCGGGGCGGCGCTGGCCACGGTCGCGTTCGCCGGCATCGGCCTGCTGATGGCCGGGTCGCTGCCGGCGCTCACCACGCTGGCCGCCGCCAACGGCTTGTACCTCGTGCTCCTGCTGCTCGGCGGCATGGTCATCCCGCTGTCGAAGCTGCCGAGCGGCCTGCGAGCGGTGGCGCGTGCCCTGCCGGCCGGCGCGCTGTCCGACGTCTTCCACGGCGCCCTCGGCCAAGGCGCCAGCGTCCCGGCACGGTCGTGGATCGTGCTCGCGCTCTGGGCGGCGATCGCGCCGGTGGTCGCCGCGCTGCGCTTCCGCTGGGAGTGACGGGGGGTCGGCCGCCCGGTCGGCCGTTCGCTCGCTCGGTCAGTTGCGGGTGCTGATGGCCTGGCGGCCGGCGACCGAACGCGCTTCCTTCGACGCGGCCTCGTCGCGGGCGGCCCAGCGGAAGAACAGCACCGCGATGATGGTCCAGAGGTACGCGCCCCCACCGAGCTTCATGAGCAAGCCCGCGGCCTGCTGGTCCGAGCGCACCGAGATGCCCCAGAGCCGCTGGGGGATGTCGTACGCCTTGTAGACGGCGTGGGTGGAGAACGTGAGCCACGCGCCGGGCAGCGTCGGCACCACCGACATCAGGAACAGGTAGACCATCTGCGCGGGCACGCTGAGGCGCCACTCGGGGATCGGGCCGCAGATCGGCGTCCACACCGCGAGGGCGGTCACGAAGAGCACGGCGTGCACGATGAAGTGCAGCCAGCCGACCCGCACCGACGTGTTGACGAGCGTGGGCCAGTGGCTCAGCAGGAGCACGACGTTGTAGACGGCTGCCGCCGCCACCGGCCGGACCATGCGCTTGATCCACGGCGCGGCCCGACCTTCGGTGAGCACCAGCCGGGCCAGCCACTCGGGCGTGCCGAGGAGCAGCAGCGGCGGCACGACCAGCGTCAGCAAGAGGTGCTGCACCATGTGCACGACGTACAGGTAGTTCTCGCCGATGTCGTGCATCGGCCAGTCGGCCGCCAGCCACATGAGCGCGACGCCGGCGACGAAGTACCGCTTCTGCGCCCGTGTGACCGGGGGCGTCCCGAGCGGCACCACCTTCGGCCCGATCGTGCGCTCAGCCCAGAGGTACAGCCCGATGATCGCCACCATGAGCACCCAGACCTCAGGGTGCGGCCGCCACGCCCAAGCGTTCGCGGCGAACAGGGTCATGGCCGTGCCGTCACTTCCCCGCGAAGACGTGCAGCGAGCTCAGCGCGGCGATGTACACGCCCGTGGCCAGCAGGAGCCCGGTGTAGAAGATCTTCGAGAGCAGCTTGTCGTCGAACCTCAGGTGCATGAAGTGCGAGGCCACGATCACGAACTTGATCGCCATCACGACGAGCAACGGCACCAGCAGGGCGATGCCGTGCAGCGCGGTGTAGGAGAGGATCACCTCGAGGGCGGTCGCGACGGCCAGGAAGAGCGCCACCCGCACGTAGTGGCCATCGGATGGCGTGTGGTGGGCCGTGACGCCGACGTCACCGTGCGCGTCGTGCGGGATGGCGGTGGCGGTGGCGTCGGTCATGGCCCCTGCTCCTACTTGATGAGGTAGACGACGGTGAAGATCAGGATCCACACCACGTCGACGAAGTGCCAGTACAGGCCCACGATCTCGACGGCTTCGGCCCGCTCCTGCGGCAGGCGGCCCCGCAGCGACAGCACGAGCACCGACAGCAGCATCACGATGCCGATCGTGACGTGCACGCCGTGGAACCCGGTGAGCGTGAAGAAGGCCGAGCTCGCGGCGTTGGTCGTGAAGCCCATGCCCTCCTTGAGGAACACGGAGAACTCGTAGACCTGACCGGAGATGAAGGTCGCGCCCAGCAGGGCGGTGGTGGCGATCCAGGCCCGGAGCGCCCGCTGGTCACCCCGCTGGATCGCCGACACGGCGAGCACCATCGTGAGCGAGCTCATGAGGAGCACGAACGAGCTGACCGACGTGAACGGGATGGCGTAGAGCTCGTGCGGCTTCGGGCCGCGGACGGCCTTGTCCTTGTACAGCAGGTACGTCGAGATCAGGCCACCGAACAGGAGGCACTCGGAGCCGAGGAAGCACCACATCGCCAGCTTCTCGTTCGAGATGCCGGTGCTGGTGGCGTGGCTGAGGCCATGGGACTCGCCATCGGGGACGGCGACGGGGATCCCGGCCTCGGTCGTGCTGGGTGCGGCGATGTCAGTCAACGAGCGCAGCCTCCTCATCGGCAGCGGCTTCACCGCTGGGCTCGGGCTCGGTCGCTCCGGGCTCGGGGTCGTGGTGGCCGGCGTCGGGGTCGACCGACGGCTCCATCACCCAGCCGTAGATGCCGCCGACGACACAGATGCCGCCGAGCACGGCGAACCACAGGCTGTAGATCAGGCCGTAGCCGATGAACGGCAGGCCGAAGGCGAGCACGATCGGCCAGTACGACGGCGATGGGAGGTGGACGTCAGTGTTCGTGCCCTTCTGGACGACGTCCTCGGTGGCGGCGATCCGCACGAGGCGGCCGTCCTCCTCCTCGCCGTACTTGCGATGCCAGAACTCGTCGAGCGACCGCACGACGGGCACCTCGTCGAAGTTGTGGGCCGGGGTCGGGCTCGGCAGCATCCACTCGAGGCTCCGCCCGTCCCAAGGGTCGGCGGCCATCGTGAGGCGCCCGGTGCCGACTCCCTGCGCCTTCCGGGCCTTCCGCCGGCTGGCCAGGATGTTGTACGCCAGCACCAGGAACGACACCGTGATCACGAACGCCCCGATCGTGCTCACCATGTTCCAGAAGTTGAAGCCATAGCCGTTCTTGTAGGTGTAGGTCCGCCGGGGCATGCCCTGCAGGCCCAAGATGTGCATGGGTCCGAACGTCAGGTTGAAGCCGATCAGCATCAGCCAGAAGTGGACCTTGCCGAGGGTGTCGTTCAACGCGTAGCCGAAGGCCTTCGGCCACCAGAAGTACCAGCCGCCCACGAAGCCGAACAGCGCGCCACCGAACAGCACGTAGTGGAAGTGGGCGACGATGTAGTAGGTGTCGGTCTGCTGGGTGTCGGCCGGGGCCACGGCGTGGGTGACGCCCGAGAGGCCGCCGATGGTGAACATCGTGACCAGCCCGATCGAGAACAGCATCGGTGAGCTGAACTTGAGCTTGCCGCCCCACATGGTGGCCAGCCAGTTGAGGATCTTCACGCCTGTGGGCACGGCGATGAACATCGTCGACATCGAGAACGCGGCCACCGAGATCGGCCCGATGCCCGAGGCGAACATGTGGTGGGCCCAGACGCCCCAGCCCATGAAGCCGATGGCGATGCCCGAGAACACCATGAACGGATAGCCGAAGAGCGGCTTGCGCGCGAACACCGGAATGATCTCGGAGACCACGCCGAAGGCCGGCAAGATCATGATGTACACCTCGGGGTGACCGAAGATCCAAAACAGGTGTTCCCAGAGCAGCGGATCACCGCCCTGTGCCGTCTTGAAGAAGTTGGCCCCGAAGAGCCGGTCGAACATCAGCAGGAACTGCGCCGAGGTCAGCACCGGGATCGCGAAGAGCAGCAGGAACTGCGTCACCAGGGCCATCCAGGTGAACACCGGCATCTTCATCATCGTCATGCCGGGCGCCCGCATGTTGAGCACCGTGACGATGAGGTTGATGGCGCCGGTGAGCGAGGCGATGCCGGTGATCAGGAGGCCCATGTTCCAGAAGTCAATGCCATGGGTCGGCGAGAAGATCACGCCGCTGTTCGGGGCGTAGTTGAACCAGCCGCCGTCGGGGGCGTGACCCAGCAACCAGCTCGAGTTGAGCATCACGCCGCCGAACAGGAAGCACCAGAAGCCGAACGCGTTGAGCCGGGGGAAGGCGACGTCGCGCGCCCCGATCTGCAACGGGATCAGGTAGTTCATGAACGCGGCGCCGATCGGCATCACGACCAGGAAGATCATCGTGGTGCCGTGCATCGTGAAGACCTGGTTGTAGAGATCTGCACTGAGCAGCTTGCCGTTCGGCGTGGCCAGCTGGATGCGGATCAACAGCGCCTCGCCGCCGCCGATCACGAAGAAGAACAGCGCCGCCGTGCCGTACATGATGCCGAGCTTCTTGTGGTCGACCGTGGTGACCCAGCTGCGCCAGCCGGTGTCGGTCTGTGGTCGCGCGAACACGCCGCCAGGGCGGGTCGTGCGCGGCGGCTCTCCGGAGGGGAGGGCGGGGAGTGCGGCGTCTGTCGTGCTCATGGCTCGGGTTGCTCCGCTACTTCAAGGTCGAGAGGTAGGCGATCAGGTAATCGATCTGCTGGCCGGTGAGGTGGAGGTTCGGCATGCCCCGGCTGGCGGGGCTCATGGCGGGCCCGGGGGCCATCGGTTTGCGGCCCGGTGGATCGAGCAACCAGGCCTCGAGGTCGACCCGGTTCAGGCAACGGGTGAGGTCAGCTGGCTTGTCGGCCCAGTGGATGCCCAGCGCCTTGCAGTACCGACCGTCGGCGCTGTCATCGCTCTTGCGCAGGTCGAAGGTGGCGCCGGCGAACGTGGTGCGGGACATGAGGTGCGTGAGGTTCGGCACGACGCCGGCCCGCTGGTTCACGACGTTCGGATAGGCGAAGTCCTTGGTCGGCGCGCTGGGGTCCTTGAGGCCGTTGACCCGATGGCAGGAGGTGCACTGCCCGGCGAAGACCTTCCAGCCCTCGACCGCGGCCTGCTCGGTGGGATTGGCTGCCGGCTTCTGCTGGTTGTCGGCCCACTTGGTGAACTCGTCGGCGGAGACGGAGATCACCTTGATGCGCATCTGCGCGTGGGAGAGACCGCAGTATTCGGTGCACTGGCCGATGAACTCGCCCGTGTGATCGGCCTGGATGGTGAGGGGCGACCGGTGGTTGGGCACGGCGTCCTTCTTGCCGTTGAGCGCCGGCGCCCACCAGGAGTGGATGACGTCGCGCGACGTGATCGTGAGCGCGATCTGGCGGCCCTCGGGGATCACGAGGTCGTTCGCCGTGACGATCTCGTCGAACTTGCCGTCGTTGTTGAGGTCGTAGCGGTACTCCCACCACCACTGCTGGCCCGTGACCTGCACGTGCAGCGCGCCGGCCACCGGCTTCTTCGACAGGGTGAAGATCGTGCTCACCGTGAGCGCCCCGATGACGGCCAGGATGATCGCGGGCACGATCGTCCAGCCGATCTCGAGCTTGAAGTTGCCGTGCACCTGGGCCGGGAACGCGTCGAAGTCGTCGTCGTCACGAGCGCGGAACTTGATGGCGACGAACAGCGCACCGCCGAGCACGAGCACGAACACCACGCCGGCGACGAGGAACACCGGGTTGATGAGGTTCGCGATGGTGCGGGCTTCAGGACCCTTGGGCGAGAGGGTCGTCTGCGGGGCCTTCTTGGCGCAGCCCGAGGCCAGCAGCACGACGGCTCCGGCCAATGGGGCGAGTCGTCGCAGACGACCTCCGAGCATGGATCCTCCTCGTTGCGAGACCGTCGGAGTGTGGTCGATGTCCTTGCGGTGCGCCAAGTCGTCGATGGGGCGGAGGGTCACCTCAACCGCCGACCTTTCCGCCCTGTGGCGCTCCGGGGTGCAGCTGCACGTTCAGCCCCTGGTGCTGGGTCACGTGCTTCTCGATCTTGCGCTCGCCCTTGATGCCCGCGGCGATGCCGCCCGCGAGGATGGCCATGCCGCCGACGAGCATGAGCACGGCGACAAGCGTGCTCGACACCTTGGGCTTCAACGCGACGAGGGCGCCCACGGCGAGGACCGCCACCGGCACCAGACCGAACACGATCGACGACCCGACCTCGGGAAGGGCGAGCAGCACCCGGGAGATCAGCAGCACGAAGAGCCCGATGCCGACCAGGGCGATGCCCGGGATCTCGACCGGAAACATGAGCCGGTGGCGGATGGCCCGGTTGACCTCGGGGTCGCCGGTGGCGCGGTCGGCCCAGTTGCGCACCGCCCATTCGACGACCGTGATAGCCAGGCCGACCAGCCCCACGACGAAGAAGAGCTTGTCGACGGCGAGGCCGAGGGCGAGGGCCGCGAGCGAGAACGCCCCGACGAGGGGCCAGAAGCTGGCGGTGCGGGGCGCCTCGACGGCAGGCACGGTGTCGAGCCCCACGACCTGCGCCGCCGCCTCTGGGTCGGCGTCGCGCAGCGCGGACAGGACGATGCCGACGAACAGGGAGACGAAGCCGAGCGAGACGAGCACGGCGTAGCCGAGGTGATCGCCGACGCGGCCCTTGTAGCCGAGGCTGATGGCCCCGACGAACGTCTCCATGCCGACCGCGTGGTGGCCGCTGGCACCCGCGTAGACGAACGCGGCGAGGAAGCCGAAGGCGGCGAGGCCGTACCAGAGCTTCGATCCGAGCTTGAACATCGTGGTCCCCTACTTGGTGACGTAGATCGCGAACCAGATGACCGCGTACATGGCGATGGTCGCGTACCAGAACACGGCGGCCGCCACGAGACCTTCACGGTCGCGGCCCTGGTACTCACCGCCGAGCGTGCGGAAGACCATGACCGCGTTGAACACCATGGCGGCGATGAGCATGGCCAGGTGCGCCCCGGTGATGGTGAAGATCATCATGCCGGCCGTGGTCGAGACGCTGAGCTTGCTCTGCGAGTAGAGGAACGTCGTGGCGTTGACCACGCAGAGCCCGAACATGATCGTGAGCGCGAGCGCGAAGTAGGCGCCCGGACGATCGTTGCGGCCGACCGCATCGACGGCCCACCACATGGTGACGCCCGAGAGGACGAACGTGAACAGCGAGATCGTGCCGGGCGTGAGCGGGATGTGGGTGCCCTTCGGCAACCACGTGCCCGAGCCCGCCAGCGCCAGCGAGCGCTCGCGCAGGTAGATGCCGATCAGCCCGGCGAAGACCATGACGGTGCTGGCCGTGGCCAGGGACGTCCCGACCAGCAGCACGCGGGGCCGGGCTGGCTTGGCCGCGGGCGGCAAGGTGACAGACGCCTGCGCAGCGGTCATCAGGACTGCTCCTCCCGCTGATCGAGCAGCGGCTCGGCCGAGGTGACCTCGGGGACCTGGTCGAAGTTGCCCGGGGCCGGCGGCGAGGCCGTGGCCCACTCGAGGGTGTGGCCCTCCCACGGATCGGTCGGCACGTCGTCCGCACTGCGGCGCAGGGCCGGCAGGACGCTGGCGAACGCCAACCCGATGCCGAGCAGCACGATCACGATGCCGACGAGCGCCACCGCGTTCAGGCCCTCGATGCCGAGAGCCTTCTCGGTCCCTTTGCCGACCATGCCGGAGACCACGTCAGGCACGCCGTAGACCACGGCGCCGACCAGCATCAGGACCGGGGCGAGCATGGCGGGACCGTTGGCGAGCGGGCGGCCCACGACCTTCGTGGCCCACCAGTGGAGGCCGCCCAGCGCTCCGATGAGGCCGGCGAACAGCACCATGTGGGTGATGCCGACGGTGACCGCGGGCCCGAACTTGGCCGAGTGCACGAGGTTGGCGGCGCCGTTGACGGCCCCCGCGAGGACGGCGACCACCAGCGTGAGGAGCGCGGACACGGCGTAGACGAACGGCGCCGTGAGACGGAACGTCCCCCGCCGGAACAGGTCGGCCCACAACAGGAGCAGCACCAGGAGCGGCAGCAGGGCGAGGACCGACAAGCCGATGAACAGCGGCTCGCGCGTGATGCCGGCCGCGTCGGTCTGGAGAAAGGCGCCGTAGCTGAAGATGCCGTAGGCGGCGATCGCGCCGAGCACCACGCCCCGCTGCGCCTGCCGGACCCGCGCCGTCACCACCATGATCTCGCCCACGATGCCGAGCACCGGGACGACCAGGATGGCCACGTGGGGATGGCTGATCGCCCAGCCGATGCGGCTGGCGATGGCGCCGTTCTGGCCATACGACGTCGAGGCGTGGGTGTGGTCGACGTAGACGAAGATCAGCGTGGCCAGCAGCACCGGCAGGCTCACCAGCCACAGCGACGCCGCCACGAGGCTCGACCAGGCGAACGCCGGCACCCGGCTCAGCGACAGGCCGGGCGCCCGCAGGGCCAGCACGGTCGTGGCCAGGCACACGGCGGCGAGCATGAGCGAGGCCACCACGAGGCCCAGCGAGACGGCGAACAGGTCGACGCCGCTGGAGCGCCCCCCGCCCGGGCCGCCGTTCATCGCGTACGAGGTGATGAGCAGGCCGCTGCCCATGAGCCACGCCCAGAACGAGGCGGCCGCCGCCCGGGGGAAGGCGATCGCCGCCGAGCCGACCTGGAGCGGCACGATGACGAACGCCAGGCCGAGCAGCAGCGGCGCGACGACGAGGTACGGGAAGGCGACGTCGTGCAGGCTCAGCACCTGGGCGTAGGTGTCGACCGACAGGATCGAGATCGTCTTGGTGTTGAGCCGCTCGAGGTCGGTGAGCACGCCGATCACGGCGACCCCGAGACCGAACGCCACGGCGAAGCCCATGTAGAGCCGGCCGATGACCTTGTGATCGCCGGATCCGAGCACGGCGGCGAGGCCGCGCGGCTCGATGTGGGGCTCCCGCGGGGCCGGCTCGGCGACCGCGTCCACGGCCGCAGGAGGGGTCTCGGTTACAGCCATGGGCGCATTGACCTCACCGACGCCGAGCGCCGCGATCGCGGACGCGTCGACGCCTCGTGGGAACGGGTTTGGGTTCGGATCGGGACCTTACACATTCGCCGCTGGAGCCAGGAAAAGCCCGATTGGCGGACTGTGAGCGGGGTCGGCGTCATCGGGCGTTGCGCACCAGCTGGTCCGCCGCCATCGCTCCGAAGAGCAGCGTGATGTAGGTGATGCTGTAGCCGAAGAGCTGCATGGCCCGCTTGGTCGTCGGGTTGCGCAGGAGCGTCACCGCGAGCCAGGTGAACACCGCTCCCAGCACGATCGCCGCTCCGAGGTACAGGTGGCCCATGCCGGCGACAGGCGAGAACACCAGCGTGAGGATCCAGAGCACGATCGTGTAGCCGAGGATGCGCACGGACGTCGCCCGCAGGCTGACGACCGACGGCAGCATCGGCACGTCGGCCGCGGCGTAGTCGTCCTTGTACTTGATCGCCAGGGCCCAAAAGTGCGGGGGCGTCCACCAGAAGATCACCGCGAACAGCACGACGGGCGCCCAGGCCAGGCTGCCGGTCACCGACGACCAGCCGATGAGCACGGGCACGGCGCCGGCCGCACCGCCGATGACGATGTTCTGGGTCGACGTGCGCTTCAGCCAGAGCGTGTACACGAAGACGTAGAAGAGGCAGGCCGCGACCGCGAGCACGGCGCTGAGCAGGTTGACCCACACCCAGAGCCAGCCGAAGGCGACGACCTCGAGCCCGATGGCGAACGTCAGGGCCGCTCTCGGCGTGATCGCGCCGGTCACGAGGGGCCGACCCTTCGTCCGCTCCATGATCCGGTCGATGTCCCGGTCGACGAACATGTTGATGGCGTTGGCCCCGCCAGCGGCCAGCGTGCCGCCGAGCACGGTGTTGAGGATCAGCCACCCCGACGGCACGCCGCGGGCGGCCACGACCTGGGTCGGCACCGTCGTCACCAGCAGCAGCTCGATGATGCGCGGCTTGGTCAGGGCGACATAGGCCCCGGCGCGCGAGCGCAACGATCGGGGGGCCGGCTTGAGCACGACGGCCACCCTAGGACCGCCGCCCGGAAGCGGGCCAAAGCGGGCCAAGCCACTTGGCCCCGCGACGGGGGGCGCCCATACCCTGAGCCCGTGCTCCCGTCCCTGCGGCTCCCAGAGGTCTCGCCGGCCGCCTACCGGCGCATCACCCTCGTGGCGCTCGCCCTGCTGGTGTTCATCGTGGTCACCGGAGCCGCCGTCCGCCTCTCGGGCTCGGGCCTCGGCTGCACCGACTGGCCCAACTGCACCGACAAGCACTTCGTGGCGCAGGCCGAGACCCATCAGATGATCGAGTTCGTGAACCGAGCCATCACCGGGCTCGTGTCGGTCGCGGTCGCGCTGGCGGTGCTCGGTTCGGTGCGTCTGCCGAGCCGGCGGCGCGACCTCACGTGGCTCTCGGTGGGCCTGGTCGCCGGCGTGGTCGCTCAGATCCTGCTCGGCGCGGTGGTCGTGCTCACCGACCTGAACCCGTGGCTCGTGCAGGGCCACTTCGTGGTGTCGATGCTGCTCGTGCTGGACGCGGCCGTGCTCGCCCACCGCTCGCGCCTCCCGCACGGCCCGCGCCGGCCCCGCGTCGAGCCGGGCGTGCTGTGGCTCGGCCGGACGCTCGTGGCGCTGGCCGTGGCCGTGATCTTGAGCGGCACGCTCGTGACCGGATCGGGGCCGCACTCGGGGCACACCACGGTCAAGGTCTCGACCACGGCGCAGGCCCTCCGCGCCCCCGACGCGCCCAAGCGGCTGCCCATCGCCGTGCACGACGCAGCTCGGTTCCACGGTGCGCTCCTCATCCTGCTGCTCGCGGTGATCGCCGGCCTGCTGGTGCGGCTGCGCCACCTCGGCGCCGAGTCCCCGGTGTTCCGGGCCGGGAAGGCGCTGCTGTTCGTCTGCATGCTGCAGGGAGCGATCGGCTACACGCAGTACTTCACCGGTGTGCCGCCGATCCTCGTCGGCCTCCACGTCCTCGGCGCCACGCTGGTGTGGCTCGCCGCCGTGCACCTCCTCCTGGAGATGTGGGTGCCCGTGGAGCACGCGGGCTCGGGCACGCGAGAATGAGAGCATGTCGATGCCGACGCCGGCGACCCAACCGGTCGAGACCTGGTCGCCCAGCGATGAGGACGAGCTGGCGCCCGACCTGCCGTGGATCGTGCTGGTCTGGAACGACCCGATCAACCTCATGGAGTACGTCACGTTCGTGTTTCAGAAGCTGTTCGGCTACAGCCTGGCCAAGGCCACCAGCCTGATGCTCGACGTCCACCAGAAGGGCCGCGCCGTCGTCTCGTCGGGCAGCCGCGAGAAGGCCGAGCTCGACGTGTTCCGGCTCCACGAGCACGGCCTCTGGGCCACGCTGCAGCAGGACGAGTGACCCGCTGCTGCGCCGGCGCCGACCTCCTCCCGTGCTGACCCCTCAGCCCGACGGCACCTGGGCCCTCCACCTCGGCGCGACCGAGCGCGACCTCCTCGCCTCCCTCGCCGACCAGCTCGACGAGCTGATCGAGGAGGACCCGGGCGACGCCGGCCTGCGGCGGCTCTTCCCGACCGCGTACCTCGACGATCCGTCTCGCGAGGAGGAGTTCCGCCTCCTCGCCGGCGACGAGCTGCGCGCCTCCCGGCAGGCCGCACTCGAGGTGCTGCGCACGAGCGCGCGGCGCGACGCCCTCGACGACGACGAGGCCACCGCTTGGCTGCAGGCGCTCAACGCACTGCGGCTGGTCGTGGGAACCCGTCTCGATGTGAGCGAGGAGGACGACGGCGACGTGCCCCCCGACCATCCGGACGCGCCGCTGTGGGCCGTCTACGGGTTCCTGACGTGGCTGGTCAGCCGGACGGTGACGGCCCTCACCGGCTCGCTCGGGCCCCCGACCGAGGGCTGACTACTGGCAGCGCAGCCGTAGGTCGACCACGCGCTGCCGGCCGGCGGGCGTGTTCAGGTAGCCGTCGGCGCCCGTGAGCTGGGGAATCGTGAAGCTGTCGACCACCGCCTGCGAGAAGCAGTGGGCGACGGTCGTCGCGAGCTTGGCCTTGCGCGCCGCGGTGTAGATGTCGGTGCGGAGCAGGGGCAGCGCCAACGCCGTCTCGTCGCCGGTCGCCTGCGTGATCGCCGCCGAACCCGGGTCGCAGGAGGTCAGCACCACGGCCGCTCCCCGCCGCTGCACCGTCGGCGTGTTGCCGGGCACCTTCGCGGCCCAGGCCTGCAGCGCTGACTGCATCTCGGTCGTGTCGTTCGGCGTGTCGCCTTCGAAGGCGAGGTCCAGACACACCCGGGCCTTCGTCCGGTACACGACGTAGTGGTCGCCGCCCCATCCGTCGACCGCGCGCAGGGCCACGTGGGGATCGAGCTGGCGGCTCAGGACGAGGAACCAGGTGATGGAGCCCAGCTCGCCGTCGGTGATCCTCTGCGCGCCGCTCGGGACCTGGACCGTCACCGTCTTGGCGTGATCCTGAGCCCGCGCCAGATAGGCCTGCGCGTCGAACACCTGCTCACCGGTGCTGGGCGGGTCCGCGATGGCGCCGTCGATCGCCGGCTGCTGGCCCACCGCGTCGAGCAGCGTGACCAGGCGCCCGCCGAAGGCGTACGGAGCGCCGAACAGGGTGGTGAGGATCTTGGGGACCTTGGCGTCGAGCCGCGCGCTCGAGCTCTTCTGCACTGCGGCCTGCTCCTTGTCGTAGGCGGCCTTCTCCGCCTTCGTGAGCTGCGCGACGTACTTGTCCTCGATCCGCACCGCATCGCCCTCGACGACGGCGCGATACGCCGCCGCCGGCTCGTCGCTGAGCTTCTGCATCCGTCCCAGGTCGAAGTGCTGGTCCTGCAAGACGTGGGTCAGCTCATGGGCCAACGTGACGCGGACGCCCGGCGTGAGCGCGGTGCCCCGCACGTAGATCTGCTTCGATTCCGGCGAGTAGTAGGCCAGGGTGCCGCTGTCCTGCAGCTCTTTGGTGGCACCGCCGAGATCGACCTTGCCGGAGACGAGCCCCAGCGCGCGCATCTCGGCCACCGCTTCTTCGAGCTTGCGCTGGTCCGCGGCCGAGGGCGTCGAGACCCCGCCGGTCGAGATCTGGCGGTAGGCCGCAGGGCTGAGGAAGTTCACGCGCACGGGGTGCAGGAACTCCAGGTTGCGGTTCCGCTGCACCCACTGCGCGATGGGCTCGACGCGGGGATCCCACGCCTTGGGGTAGCGCGATGGCTTCCGCTGGCCGACGAAGGCCAGCCCCCCGCCGATCAGCGCGAGCACGACGACGATGCCCAGCGTGATGGCCATCACCCGGCGGCGGCTCAGGCGCGACGGCGTCGGCCACACGGGCTGGCCGGGGTACGGGAGGCCCGGCGGTCCGGGTGGGCCGGGCGGGCGCGGCGCCTGCCACGACGGGATCTGGCCCGCGGGCGCATACGGGGCCTGCGACGGCGAGCCCTGCCACGGCGGCACCGCACCCACGGGCGCATAGGGACCAGGCGGGGCCGGCGCCTGCCAGGCGGTGGGCGGCTGGGCTGGGGACCACGCGGCGGCGACGTCCTGAGGCCAGCCCGGGTGCAGGTCGGCAGGCGGCAGCGCCGGCGGATGCACGAGGAACCGAGGGTCGTTCGCCGCGGCCGGCGCCGGTGGCGGGACGGGCGGGGGCGGGGCCGGAGACGGGCGCGTCGTGTCGGGCGGCGTCTCCCACCACGTCGGCTCCGGGGTGGTGGGGCGGTCGGCCGGGCCGTCGCTCATGACGAGCTCACTCCAGGGATCGAGAGCCCCGCCGCCTCCTCATAGCCGGCGGCCCAAGAGCCGCCGGGCGTCCGAGCGCGGGTTCAGCGATCGACGCTAGCGGGACCGGTCGCCCCTCGATGACATGGTCGCCGCCGCCAACCGGGCTGGTAGCGTCGCCCGCGCCCATCAGGGCCCCGGCCCCCATCGTCCAGCGGCCTAGGACGCCTCCCTTTCAAGGAGGTAACACGGGTTCGAATCCCGTTGGGGGTGCTCCAGAGCGGGCCGACGCGCCACGAGGCCGCCGATCCGATCCTGGTGCGAGGAGAGCAGGCAGGTCAGCTCCGGACGGGCGGGACTGAAAGAGCCTCGATGCCGACTCTTTCAGTCCATGATCGCCGCGCCCGGGCTGCCTGGGCTCAGCCCATGTCCAGGGCTTCGGAGACCTCGACCGAGCCACCGCTCGACAAGACCGGGCAGCCCTTGGCCTTGGCCACGGCGTCGTCGAGGTCGCTGGCGTCGAGCAGCGAGTAGCCGGTGACGGGGTTCGCGCCGCCGCCCGAGCTGACGGAGCCGTCGGAGGCGATGGTGGCCGATGCCCCGGCCGGCGCGCCGGCGTCGAGGACCGACGCGCCGAGCGAGCCGAACCACTCGCCCCAGGCGGCCATGGCCGCCTGCTGGGCTTCGGGCGTGTCGGCCATGGAGCCGCCGTGGTAGGTGAGGATGAACTTGGTCATGGGTGGTGCCTTCCTGTCGTGATGGGTGATGCGGATGGGTCGATCACGGCCGCCGCCCGGTGAAGGCCAGCAGCCGGTCGAGGCTCGGGGCGTCGGGCCGGACCGCTACTTCGGCGCCGAAGTGCTCGCGCTCCCGGGCGTGGGCGATCAAGGGTCGGCCCCGATCGAGCACCCCCTCGGCCAGCGAGGGCGCCACCTCGATCGAGCGGCCAGTGGCCGTGGCGACGTCCCAGGCGTGGACGATGAGCTCGACGCCGAGGATGCCGACCGCGGCCTCGGCGGGCAGCTCGTCCTGCCCGACCGACACCGTGCCCTCGATCCCACGGGCCCGCCAGGCTTCGAGCGTCCTCTGCGCGAGGTCCGCGATGCGGTCCTCAGCGGTGGCGCCGGCCGGTGCGGACGAGGTGACGGCCGCCCCGGGCGCCTCCGCCGCGGCCGCCAGGCGCTCGAGCGACCCGGCCAGGTGGTCGATCAGCCCGTCGACGGTGAACGCGGGACACGGTGTCTGCGCCGTGACCTCCGCCTCGGTCAGGTCCCGGGTGACCCGCTCGAAGATCGCGAGCGCGGCCTCTGCCACGCTGAGGGCGTCCAACGGGTCGGGCGCCGCCGCCCACGGATCCGGGCCGGCGTCCCCGCCCGACGCGGCGGCGACCAGGCGGTCGAGGTAGTGGTCCCAGCCACGGGCGTGGTTGGCCGCTTGCTCCTCGTCGAGGCCTTCGTGCACGAGCCGCACGAACGTGCCGCCATCGGTCGGTGCGAGCGTGATGGTGACCGTGGAGGCACCCGGCGGCAGGCCGTCGTCGCCCTCCCAACCCCAGCTGAGCACGACGCGCTTGCCCGGCTCGACCTCCGTGACCGTGCCGGCGGCGGTGCTGCCGGGCGTGATCGTCCAGCGGTACGACCCGCCGGCGCGCAGGTCGATGCGGGCGGCCACGGCCTGCCAGCGACGTAGCCGCTCCGGCTGGGTGATGAACGCGAACGTCTCGTCGGCGGGGAGGGGCACGAAGACGGACTTGTCGAACGGCACGGCGGCATCAGGTCCTTCGTCGGGTCGCCCGACGTGGGCGAGCTGATCGAGCTCGGCGGTCCAGAACCGGTCGACCTCGGCCCGCAGCGCGGCAAGACCGCCCGGCACGAGCCGGTAGAAGCGATACCGCCCCGCTTGGCGCGCCTCGACGAGGCCGGCGTCGACCAGCACGCCGAGGTGCTGGGAGATGGCCGAGCGGGTCACGTCGAACTCCGATGCCAAGTCGGTCACCGACCGTTCGCCCGAACCGAGCAGGGTGAGCAGCCGACGCCGGTTGGGTTCGCCGAGCGCCCCGAGCAGATCTGCTGCCATCGACCGTCACGTTAGCGGACACTAACGCGTTGTCGCCGCCGCTGCACGCGGTCGCTGCGAGGCTCGGCCGAAAACGTGGACGGGAGCCGGGCCTCAGCCCGGCTCCCGTTGTGGAATCGCGGTTCCCAGAGAGGGAATCAGGCGATCGAGCTGCCGACCTTCGAGAACTTCGTCGACGCGTTCTTGCCCAGCAGGGTGACGGCGGCGATGCAGACGACGGCGATCAGCGCGACGAGAAGGGCGTACTCCACGAGGGAGGCGCCACGCTCGTCGTCACCGAAGCGGGCCCGGAGGAAGGAAGCGAGGAACTCATAAGCGGTGATCATCGGGGGACTCCTTTATTGGTCACCCCGGATGGGGCGGTTGTGGTGTTGTCCCTGAGATCGGCAGCGCGGACCGAATCCTGCATAGGTCGATCGGTCCTTTCGTCGGCCTACAGATCGCCCTAAATGCCGCGTATGGCGCGGCATTCCGCCGGCTTGAGTGGCGGCGATCCCTTGGCGAGGCCCAGGGGCCGTCGTGCTAGGTTGACCCAGCCCCCACCGCCCTCGTGGCGGCGGGTCACAGTTCGCACCGACGCCTTGCGCCGATGCGGCCTGGTCCCGTGGTGCAGTTTGGAGTGCACGCCGGCCTGTCAAGCCGGAGGTCGCGGGTTCAAATCCCGTCGGGACCGCTGCTGCGACCGGCCCTCGGGCCGGTCGCACACCAGACCGCCGTAGGCTCGGCGGCCATGGTCGGGTAGCTCAGTTGGCAGAGCGTCCGCCTGAAAAGCGGAAGGTCACCGGATCGACGCCGGTCCCGACCACCAGATCACGCCAGGCCAGGCCCGAAGGGCCTGGCCTGGCATCGTTTCGGGCCCACCCATCCTCAGCTCGGGAGCGCCAGCCACGCGGCGACGTCGGCTCAGGTCGCGAACAGCTTGGCCTCGGCCTCGGCCTGGACGGCCACGACCAGCTCGACGATGTCGGCCGGCGCCTTCGACGGCGCGCCGGCGTCGTAGGGCGGTTGGGGGTCGTACTCGATGCCCAGCTGCACGGCCATGGCCATGTCGTCGCCCCAGATCTTGCCGACGAGCGTGAGCGCGAGGTCGATGCCGGCCGACACGCCGGCACCGGTCACCACCTTGCCCTGGATCACCACCCGCTCCTCGGTGGGCTCGGCCCCGTACGAGCGCAGTGCGTCATAGGCCATCCAGTGCGTCGTGGCCTTCAGGCCGTCGAGCACGCCGGCGGCGCCCAACAGCAGCGCGCCGGTGCAGACCGACGTGGTCCAGGTGGTGGTCGGGTGCGCGCTCGCGATCCACTGGACGATCGGGCCGCGCTCGGCCGCGATGCGCCGGGTGATGAGGCCGCCCGGCACCAACAGCACGTCGGGCGACGGCACGTCGGCGAACGTGTGGGCGATGTCGAGGTGGAGCAGGCCGTTGTCGTCGGCCAGGTCTCCGGCGCGCTCGGCGCACAGCACCACGTCCACGCCGGGGATCGAGGTGAGCACCTGGTAGGGGCCGATGGCGTCGAGGGCGGTGAAGCCGGGATAGAGGCCGATCGCGATCTGCATGGTTCGCTCCCCTTGGTTGGTGATCGGACGCCGAGCTGCGGGCTGCAGGCTGCGGGGGGTCAGCCGGCGCGGTGGGCCGGCTGGAAATGCTGGCGGTAGCGGTCGGGCGTCGTGCCGACCCGCCGGCTGAACGCGCGGTGCAGGGTCTCGGCGTGGCGGAGCCCCACGGCCACGGCGACGGCGGAGACCGTGAGGTCGGTGGTCTCGAGCAGCCGCCGTGCCGCCTCGATACGCAGCTCCTCGACGTGCGCGGCCGGCGTGGTGCCGGTCTCGTGGCGGAAGGTCCGGGCGAAGGTCCGCGGGCTCATGGCGGCGCGCGCGGCCAGGGCCTCGACCGTGAGGTCGGCGTCGAGGTGATCGGGCAGCCAGCGCTGCAGCTCGGCGACGCCCGGCGAGTGGGCGGGCATGGCCCGCAGCTGGGCGCTGAACTGCGCTTGGCCGCCGGGCCGCTGAACGAAGACGACGAGCCAGGCCGCGACCTGGTGGGCCAGCTCGGCGCCATGGTCGGCCTCGATCAGCGCCAGCGTGAGGTCGATGCCGGCGGTGACGCCCGCCGACGTCCAGCGATCCCGGTCGTGCACATAGATCCGATCGGGCCGGACGTCGACCGCCGGATGGCGCTGGGCCAGCGCCGCGCACGAGGCCCAGTGCGTGGTGGCGGCATAGCCATCGAGCAGGCCCGCGCCCGCGAGCACGAACGCCCCCGTGCACACCGACGTCGTGCGCCGAGCTCGGGCGGAGACGGCCCGGATGTCGGCGAGGAAGGGCTCGTCCGCCGCCGCCACCCGCGACCCCTGGCCCCCGACCACGAGGAGGGTGTCGACGGCGCTGCGATCCTGGGCCAGTCGGCGCAGCGACGAGTCGGCCGTGATCTCGACCGCGCTGGCCGAGCGGACCCGGCGGCCCGACGGCGTCGCGATCTCGATCGCGTAGGCCGGTTGGGCGCCGAGCTCGCGAGCGGCCCGGAAGGCTTCGACCGGTCCCGCCAGGTCGAGCAGCTGGAAGCCGTCGAAGGCCACCACGACGACGCGCCGCTGTTCCGTCACGGCGTCATCGTCCTCCGGCCCCGTCACGGCAGCAATGACAACTTCCTGACGATCTCAGCCACATCCCGATGGGCGAACGCGACCTGCTCCGGCGCGCGATCAGTAGCCGAGCGCCGCCGGCAGGTCGGCGTGGTCGGCGAGGACCAGGTCGCCCTCGACGACGTCGGTGCCCTCGTCGGCCGAGCCTGGGTCGTCGAAGACCCCGGTGTAGCGCACGGCGACCACGCCCGAGGCCTGCGCCCCGGCGATGTCGGTGCGGCGGAGATCGCCGACGTGGGCGGCGTGTGCGGCCTCGGCGCCCAGGCCATCCAGCGCGTGCTGGAAGATCCGGGCGTCGGGCTTGAAGGTGCCGACCTCGTCGGAGAACGACCAGTGGTCGAAGTAGTCGAGCAGCCCGTGCCGCTCGAGGTAGTGCCGCAGCGTCCGCGACGGGGTGAGCCCCACGTCGCAGATGATCCCGATGACCACGCCGGCCGACCGCAGGCGCTCGAGGCAGTCGCCGATGCCGTCGGTGGGCCGCGGCAGGTGGCCGGGGTCGGGCTCGGTGATCACGCGGACCGCCGCGTCGACGACGTCAGGCGCCGGGCTGAGGCCGACCCGCTCGAGCACGTCGCGCACGGCCTCGGCGGCGCCGTACGGCTGGTTGGCCCGCCAGTGCTCCTGGAACGTCGCCCACGCCGCGGCGTACGCGGCGCCCAGGTGCTCGCGCTCGAGCGCCATCGCCTCGCCTTCGAACAGACCCATCCAGGCGTCAAGCCGCGCATCGCGGGCCTTGCCCTCCTCACGGATGAGCGTGTTCCAGTAGTCGAACGTGATCGCGGTCGGTCGAAGGCGATCCTCGGCGAGGCGGCTGGCCACGGCGTTCAGTCGACGACGGCTTGCGGCCGGGTGACCCCGTCCACGACCGCCGCCTCGGCGACCGCGCTGGCGACCAGCTGCGCCACCGTGGTGTCGAACACCGACGGCACGATCCAGTCGGGCCGCAGCTCGTGCGCCGGCACGGCCGCCGCGATCGCCTCGGCCGCCGCCACCTTCATGTGCTCGGTGATCTGGGTGGCGCCCGCATCGAGCGCACCGCGGAAGATGCCGGGGAACGCGAGGACGTTGTTGATCTGGTTCGGGTAGTCGCTGCGACCGGTGGCCATGACGGCGACGAGGCCCTTGGCCTCCTCCGGGCGAATCTCCGGATCGGGGTTGGCCATCGCGAAGACGACCGGGTCGACGGCCATCTTGCGCAGGTCGTCGGCCGAGATCAGGTTTGGTCCACTCACCCCGATGAACACGTCGGCGCCGGGCAGCACATCGCTGAGCCGGCCGCTGATCTGCTCGGGGTTGGTGATGTCGGCGAACCGCCGCTTGACGTCGTTGAGGTCGGTGCGGCCCCGATGGATCGCCCCCTGGCGGTCGCAGGCCACGACGTTGCTGACCCCGGCGTTCATCAGGATCTTCGCGATGGCCACGCCGGCGGCGCCGGCGCCGGCGATCACGACCCGCACGTCGCCCATGCGCTTGTCGACGATCTTCAGCGCGTTCTCGAGCGCGGCGAGGGTGACGACGGCGGTGCCGTGCTGATCGTCGTGGAAGACCGGGATGTCGAGGCTGGCGCGCAGCCGATCCTCCACCTCGAAGCAGGCCGGCGCGGCGATGTCCTCGAGGTTGATCCCGCCGAAGACTGGAGCGATGCGCTGGACGGTCTCGACGATGGCGTCGATGCGGTCCTGCAACGGCGTGTCCGGTCCGCCGGCGTCGATGCAGACGGGGAACGCGTCGACGGCTGCGAAGTTCTTGAACAAGAGGGCTTTGCCCTCCATGACCGGCAGCGACGCGGCCGGGCCGATGTCGCCGAGCCCGAGCACCGCAGTGCCGTCGGTGACGATCGCGACGGTGTTCTTCTTGATCGTGAGCTCGTGCACCCGCTCTGGGTGCTGCTCGATCTCCATGCAGACGCGGGCCACGCCCGGCGTGTACGCCATCGACAGGTCGTCGCGATCGCGCACCGGCATGCGAGCGAGCACCTCGATCTTGCCGCCGTCGTGCATGTCGAAGGTGCGGTCGCTGACCGTGAGCACCTCGACGCCGTCGAGCCCCCGGATGGCGTGGCACACCTCTTCGATGTGGTCGACGCTCGAGCAGTTGACGATCAGATCCTCGTCGAGGCTGTCGTCCTTCGCCTCGAAGCCCTTGAGGGCCACGATGTTGCCGCCGGCGCTCCCGATGGCCACCGTGAGACGACCGAGCGAACCCGGGTGGTTGTCCAAGCGGACGCGGATGGCGACGGAGTAGGCCGCGGTCGGTGTGCCCATCGCGGCGACCGTAGCCGCGCTCCGCGGAAAGGCCCCAACCGGTTGCGGAGTCACGGATCGAGCGTGCTCAACGCCACCGGCCGCCGGGTACGACCCACGCACGCCGCCTGGGACCGAGCGGCAGGTGGGCGGGATCAGGAGGTCAGGCCTGTTCGGACGACATCTCCTGCAGGCACCGCTCGATCTCCGACGCCCGGAAGCGGCGGTGGCCGCCCAAGGTGCGAATGGCGTTGAGCTTGCCGGCTCGGGCCCAGCGGGTGACGGTCTTCGGGTTCACCCGGAAGAGCGCGGCCACTTCGGAGGGAGTCAACAAGGCTTCGGGGTTGCTGATGCCGATCTCGTGCACCATGAGAGAGGTCTTTCTGTGCGGCGTCGACGGGGTGTGTCCGATTCCTCCGCGAACCCTAGAGGCTGCATTGCCGAACGGTCGAGCACCTTGCGCAGTTACGCGAACTTCTTGCCGCCGCATCTTTCACCCGTAGTGGTGAAAAACTACGCGGAAAGCACACCGGGCTCATAGGGAAAGCCGAGATCGATGGCCGTCACAAGCGCCTGAAAGCGGACATTCCTGGCTGCGGCCAGGGCCGCGCAGGTCCCGCCGCGATCGACGACCGGGAGGAGCAGGATCGCCTCGGCGTCGACCGCGCGCACGACGTCCACGGCCTCGAGCATGGAGACCCCGCGGCTCACTGTGTCCTCGACGATCACGCAGCGGTCGCCGGGCTCGAGCGCGCCGGCGATGCGCCCGCCCGCACCGTGGTCCTTGACCTCCTTGCGCACGCTGAAGCTGCGCAGCATGCGGCCGCGCGTGGCGGCGATGGCCGCGACCCCGAAGGCCACCGCGTCCGCCCCCATCGTGAGACCCCCGATCGCGGTGGCGTCGGCGGGCATCTCGGCCAGGACGGCGTCGGCCACCAGCAACATGCCTTCGGGGCGACAGGTCGTCTGCTTCGAGTCGATGAACCAGCTGCTCCGGACGCCGGACTTGAGCACGAAGTCGCCGTGGCGCACCGCGTGGGCGAGCAGGTGGTCGCGAAGCGCGTCGTGGGCCATCGGTCCTCCGGGATGGGGCCGATCTGTAGCAGCCGGCCGGCGACGCTGAGCCTAGGACGGGGTGCGTGGCGGCCCGAGCTCTCCGACTTGAGCGAGCGGGCCCGGGTCGTGCCACACTCAGCGCGATGGGCAGGATGTTGGCGCTCGCCAACCAGAAGGGTGGCGTCGCCAAGACCACCTCGGTGCACTCGTTGGCCGTGGCCATGGTCCAGGCAGGACGGCGGGTCTTGGTCGTCGACCTCGACCCCCAGGCCTCGTTGACCTGGGCGTGCGGGGTCGATCCCGACGGGCTCGAGGTGTCCCTGCACGACGTGATGCTGCGTCGCGCCAAGGCCGGCGACGTGCTGATCGAGCTGGAGACCGGGCCGGGCCAGCTGCACCTGTTGCCGTCGTCGATCGATCTCGCCGGCGCCGAGCTGCACCTGCTCACCAAGACCGGCCGCGAATACGTCCTGCGCAAGGCCCTGCAACCGCTGCGCGACGCCTACGACATCGTGTTCATCGATTGCCCGCCGTCGCTCGGCATCCTCACGATCAACGGGCTGACGGCCGCCGACGAGGTCCTGATCCCGCTGCAGTGCGAGTCGCTGAGCCAGCGGGGCGTCGGCCAGCTGCTCGAGACCATCGACGACGTGCGCGACTACACGAACCGCGACCTGGTCGTGCGCGGCGCCATCGCCACGATGTTCGACGGACGCACCAACCTCGCCCACGAGGTCGTGGCCGCGGTGCGCGCCAACTACGACCTCGAGGTCCTCGAACCACCCGTGCCCAAGTCGGTGAAGGTCGCCGAGGCGCCGGGCCGCGGCCGTTCGGTGCTGGAGCACGCGCCGCGGTCGCGCAGCGCGGAGGCCTACCGCCAGCTGGCGGCTCAACTCATGAACAAGGGCCGCCGATGAGCGAGCGCCGAGGTGCGGGACCCACGCCCGAGCGCCGGACGTCCCCGATGCCCGAGGAACGCGCACCCCGCGGTCCCGTCCGGCGGCGGTCGCTCGACCCGCTCGGCAAGCGGGCCCTTTTCGAATCGCCGGTCGGCGCTGCGCGCGACACGATCCGTTCGGGGTCGCCGAGCGAGGGCAAGGACGCCCTCTACTCGACGGGCCCGCGCCGCAACGGCACGGTGGTCGTCTCCTGCGCGGGCTGCGACGCCCGGTCACGCATCAACCTCACCGATCTCGGGATGCGCCTGGCCACCGTCTCGGTGTGGCTGCCGATCCGCAAGCACAGCCACTGGATGCGCTGCCCGTCGTGCGGCCGTCGCACCTGGTGCCAGATCGGCTGGCAGGACTGAACCCCAGCCGTCGGCTGCGGAGGACGTCGTCCGCCTTCGGCGGGGGGCTTGGCGGTTCCGGCCAGCGGGTCCTCGCTGCGCTGCGGCGCTAGCCGGCGAAGCGCACGGTGCGCTCGCCGCGCTCGATCACGCCGATCTCGACCGCCCGCTGCCCGTGCGACCGCAGGAGGTCGAGGGCCCGGAAGGCGTCGACCGCCGGCACCACCACCGCCATGCCGATGCCGAGGTTGAACACCTTGCGCATCTCGTCGTCGCTGATCTCACCGAGGCGCTGGATCTCCTGGAACACGCGAGGCGGTTCCCAGGCCCGCGGATCGAGGACCGCACCCGCGTTGCGGGGCAGGACCCGCGCCAGGTTGCCGGGCAGGCCGCCGCCGGTGATGTGGGCCACGGCCCGCACCTCGACGACCCGCTGCAGCGCCAAGACCGCGGGGGCGTAGATGACCGAAGGCTCGAGGAGCTCGTCGGCCACGGTGCGGTGCGTGCCCTCGAACGCGGGGTCGCTGAGCGAGCGGCCGGCGAGGTCGAAGTAGACCCGGCGCGCAAGCGAGTAGCCGTTGGAGCGCAAGCCCGGCGACGGCAGGCCGATCACGATGTCGCCCGGCCGGACGTGCTCGCCGGTGATGAGCTGGTCCCGCTCGGCGACGCCGACGGCGAAGCCGACGAGGTCGAACTCGCCGGGATCCATCGCGCCCGGGTGCTCGGCCATCTCGCCGCCGATCAGCGCACAGCCGGCCTGGCGGCAGCCCTCGGCCACCCCTTCGACGAGCTGCTCGATGTGGTCGGGATCGAGCTTGCCGACCGCGATGTAGTCGAGGAAGAACAGCGGCTCGGCGCCCTGGCACACGAGGTCGTCGACGCACATGGCCACCAGGTCGACGCCGATCGTGTCGAACCGGCCGGCGGCCTGGGCGACCAGCGCCTTGGTGCCGACGCCATCCGTCGAGGAGACCAGGACCGGGCTCCGGTAGCGGTGGTTGGCGAAGTTGAACAGACCGCCGAAGCCGCCGATGTCACCGATGACCTCGGGCCGGAACGTCGAGCGGACCTTGGCCTTGATGCGCTCGACGGCGGCCTCTCCTGCCGCGATGTCGACGCCGGCGGACTCGTAGGTCTCCCCCACGTCAGCGCCCTCGCCGCGCGTCGTCGGCGGGGAGCAGGGCGTTGCCGAACAGCGACGGCGTGGCGAGCGCCTCGAGCGCGCCGGGCGGGTCGGCCGAGCCGCCTTCGAGCACGCCCTTCGTGAGGTTCACGGGGGTCTCGGTCGGATAGTTGCCGGTGAAGCAGGCGTCGCAGAAGCCGGCGCCCGGCGCGCCGGTCGAGCTCACCAGTCGGTCGAGCGTGATGAACGCGATCGAGTCGACGTTGAGGTAGTCGCGGATCTCGTCGACCGCGAGGTTGGCGGCGAGCAGCTCACCGCGGGCGCCGGTGTCGATGCCGTAGAAGCACGACCACTTGATCGGCGGCGACGTGAGGCGCAGGTGGACCTCGGTCACGCCCGCCTCGCGCAGCATCTTGACCAGCTGCTTCTGCGTGGTGCCACGCACGACCGAGTCGTCGACCACCACGACCCGCTTGCCCGCCAGGTTCTCGCGCAGCGGGTTGAGCTTCATGCGCACGCCCAGCGCCCGCATCTCCTGGCTCGGAGCGATGAACGTGCGGTGGATGTAGCGGTTCTTCACCAGGCCTTGGCCGTAGGGGATGCCGCTGGCGCGGGCATAGCCCTCGGCGGCCGGCAGGCCCGACTCGGGCACGCCCATGACCATGTCGGCGTCGACGGGGAGCTGCTCGGCGAGCAGCTCCCCTTGCCGGACCCGGGCCGCGTGCACGCTGCGCCCGTACAGCCGGCTGTCGGGCCGGGCGAAGTAGACGAACTCGAACAGGCAGAGCTTCGGGTTGAGGCGCTCGGGCGGGAACGGGTTGACCGACCGCACGCCCGAGGCGTCGATGATCACCATCTCGCCGGGGTCGACCTCGCGCACGAAGTGGGCCCCCACGATGTCGAGCGCCGGTGTCTCGGAGGCGAGCACCCATCCGCTCTCCAGCCGCCCGAGGCAGAGCGGCCGAAAGCCGTTCGGGTCGCGCACGCCGATGATGCGCTCCGCGTCGAGGAAGACGAGCGAGAAGGCGCCTTCGAGCCGGGGCAACACCGCGGCGATCGCGGCCTCGAGCTCGCCCTCGCCGCGCGGTGCTCGCTCGATCTCGTTCGCGATGAGCTCGGCCATGAGGTCGGTGTCGCTGGACGCGGTGCCCGGCAGCATGCCCGCGGCGTCGGCCAGCGCCGCCGTGTTGGTGAGGTTGCCGTTGTGGCCGAGCGCGAAGCCGCTGTCACCGGTGCCGCGGAACAGGGGCTGCGCGTTGCGCCAGGTGCTCGAACCGGTGGTCGAGTAGCGGGTGTGGCCGATGGCCAGGTGCCCGGTGAGCGGCGCCAGGACCCGCTCGTCGAACACGTGGGACACCAGGCCCATGTCCTTGACCACGGTGACCAGCTCGCCGTCGCTGACGGCCATGCCCGCAGACTCTTGGCCGCGGTGCTGCAGGGCGTAGAGCCCCAGGTAGCTGAGGTGGGCCACGGGCTGGCCCGGGGCGTAGACGCCGAAGACGCCGCACGCCTCCTTCGGCGAGTCGTCGTCGCCGGCCGGCTCGGCGTCGGCAGGATCCACGACGGCCATCTTGGCACGACGCTCGCCTGGTTCCACCAATCCCCCTCGACCACCGTGCCGACCCGAAGCAGCCTACCGGGAGGCACTGCGATGGCGGTCGGATCGGCCGCCGCGCGGAGGCCGTCGTGGTGGATCGGCGTCTCCGTCTGGCACCCTGGTCCGGCCATGTCCGCATCCACCCCGACCGCGCCCGCCACCACGATCCCGCCGCTGCGGATCGGGCCACACGAGGTCTGGCCACCGGTGGTCCTCGCCCCGATGGCCGGCGTCACCAACGCGCCGTTCCGCGCGTTGTGCCGAGCGCAGGGTGCCGGGCTCTACGTGAGCGAGATGGTCACCGCCCGCGCGCTCGTCGAGGGCCACGAGCGCACGCTGTCCATCGCCCGGTTCGCGCCGGACGAGGCGCCGCGCAGCATCCAGCTCTACGGCACCGACCCGCGCACCATCGCCGAGGCGATCCGGCGGTTGCTCGGCGCGGACGGCGCGCAGCACGTCGACCTCAACTTCGGGTGCCCGGTCAAGAAGGTCACCCGGCACGGTGGCGGCGCCGCGCTGCCCGTGAAGCGGAAGCTCCTGCGTGAGGTGGTGCGGGCCGCGGTGCGCGCCGCCGGCGACGTGCCGGTCACCGTCAAGTTCCGCAAGGGCCTCGACGACCAGCACCTCACGTTCCTGGACACCGGTCGCATCGCCGAGGACGAAGGGTGCGCGGCCGTCGCCATGCACGCCCGCACGGCCGAGCAGCTCTACTCCGGCCGCGCCGACTGGGCGGCGATCGCGCAGCTGAAGGCGGCGGTCACGTCGATCCCGGTGCTCGGCAACGGCGACATCTGGGTGGCGGCCGACGCGCTCGAGATGGTGCGCCAGACCGGCTGCGACGGCGTGGTCGTGGGCCGTGGCTGCCTCGGACGACCATGGCTGTTCCACGACCTCGCGGACGCGTTCGCCGGGCGTCCCGCCGCCTCCCAGCCCGTGCTCGGCGAGGTGGCGGCCACGATGCGCGACCACGCGCAACGACTGGTCGACTGGTACGGACACCACGTCGGCATCCGCGACTTCCGCAAGCACACCGGCTGGTACCTGCACGGCTACCCGGTCGGGCCCGAGGTGCGCCGGGCCCTGAACCAGGTGGCCTCGCTCGACGACCTCGACCGACGCCTCGCCGCCCTCGATCCCGCGACCGACCTGCCCACCGAATCGATCGGCCTCCCGCGCGGGCACCAGCAAGGCCCTCGTCCCGTCGTCGTGCCGCACCGGTTCCTCGAGGATCCCGACGACCCCACCCCGCTGTCCCGCGAGGCCGAGGCGGTCGTGTCCGGCGGTTGACGGCCGGGTCCTGGTCTTCAGGCCTCGGCGCGGCGGGCGGACCCGGATCCCTACGCTCGGGGCATGTCGGTGGACGGGGAGATCGAGCTGGTGTTGGCCTCGGCATCGCCCCGGCGGCGGGCCCTCCTGGCGGACCTCGGGCTGCCGTTCCGGGTGGTCGCGCCCGACGTCGATGAGTCGCCCCGGCCGAGCGAGGAGGCGCCGACGCTCGTGGCGCGACTGGCCCGAGCCAAGGCGCAGGCGGTCGCCGCGGTGGTGGCCGACGCCGCGGTCGTGCTCGCGGCCGACACCCTCGTCGCGCTCGACGGCGCGGTGCTGGGCAAGCCCGTGGACGCCGCGGATGCCCGGGCGATGCTGCGCCGGCTCTCGGGCACACGCCACCAGGTGCTCACCGGCGTCGCGCTGAGCGAGGGCCACCGGATCACCGTGGAGGTGGCCACGAGCACGGTGGCGTTCGGCCCCCTGAGCGACGACGAGATCGACGACTACGTGGCCACCGGCGAGCCCCTCGACAAGGCCGGTGCCTACGCCATCCAGGGTGAGGGCGACCGGTTCGCCACCATCGTCGACGGCACCTACGACAACGTCGTCGGCCTCCCGCTCGCCCTCGTCCGCCGCCTGCTCCGCGACGCCGGCTTCCAGCTGCCGTGACCCCGGGCCCGACCGAAGTGGGTGGCATCGCGGTCGCCCTGGCAACCGAAACCCCGCCCAGTACGGCGGCCCAGTTCGGCGGCTCAGTCGGTGGCGGGTCGGATCAGGCTTGGATGACGCCTTCGCCGAGGGCGTTCGGCAGGCGGTCGCGCCAGGTGGTGACGGCGTCGCTGAGCAGCAGGTCGACGAGCGGAGCGCCCGTGGTGTCGCGGATCGCCAGCCGGTCGCCGCCAGCGGAGCCGAGCTCGACGGCGGCGATGCCGGCGGCCGCCGCGGCCGCGAGGAGGGCCTCGACGGCGTCAGGAGCGACGCAGGCCACCACCCGGGACGGCGACTCGGCGAACAGGTGGGCCGAGCTGGGAAGGCCGGCGATCTCGACGCCGATGCCTGACCGGACGGCCAGCTCGCCGAGCGCCAGCGCCAAGCCGCCGGCCGACACGTCGTGCACGCCGCTGAGCCTTCCCTCCGACACCCGTGCCCGCACGAGCTCTGCGACGCGCGAGTGCGTGGCGAGGTCGAGCGGGGGGAGCGTGCCGCCCTTCTGGCCGGACGACCAGGCCACGGACGAACCGGCCAGCGATGGCGCGGAACCCTGCAGGTCGTCACCCAGCAGCACCACACGGTGGCCGGCCACCAGGCCGACCCCGGGCGGGCGTCGCTCGAGCCGATCGACGACGCCGAGCAGCCCGATCACCGGGGTCGGGTCGATGTCGATGCCCTTGGATTCGTTGTAGAGGCTCACGTTGCCGCCGATGACCGGCAGGCCGAGGGCGCGGCATGCGTCGGCCATGCCATCGATCGCCTCGGACAGCTGCCACATCACCTCCGGGTGCTCCGGGTTGCCGAAGTTGAGGCAGTTGACGACGGCGATGGGCCGGGCGCCGACGCAGGCCAGGTTGAGCACGGACTCGGCCACCGTCATGGCCGTGCCTTGCCGGGGGTCGATCGCGCACCAGCGGTGGTTGCCGTCCGTGGTGAGGGCCAGGCCGCGGCCGGTGTCGACCCCCGTCGTGGGGTGCTTGAGCCGCAGCACGACCGCGTCGCCGCCGGGGCCTTCGACGGTGTTGAGGAACAGCTGGTGGTCGTACTGGGACGAGACCCAAGAGGTGTCGCAGAGCAGGTCGAGCAGCGCAGCCTCGATGCTCGCGGTCGCTGCTGGAGCGGCGGGTTGCTCGGCCAGTCGCTGGGCCCGGTCGGCGGGCTCCTTGCGGGGGCGGTCGTAGAGCGGCGCGGCGTCGTGCAGGCTCGAGGCGGGCACGTCGGCCAGAACGTCGCCGTCGAACCCGTCGAGGATCCGCAGCCGACCCTGACCGTCCGCGGGCGGCTCGGTGACCCGACCGACCACCGTGGCCAGCACCTCCCAGCGCTCGCAGAGCCGCAGCACCTCGTCGAGCCCTTCCGGGGTGACGATGGCCAACATCCGCTCTTGGGACTCGGAGGTCATGACCTCGAAGGGCGCCATCCCCTTCTCCCGGCGTGGCACCGCAGCGACGTCGAAGTCCATGCCCACGCCACCGCGGGACGCCGTCTCGCTGGCCGCGCAGGTGAGGCCGGCACCACCGAGGTCCTGGATGCCGACGACCAGGCCGGCGTCGAGCAGGGTGAGGCAGGCCTCGATGAGGCGCTTCTCTTCGAACGGGTCGCCCACCTGCACCGAGGGGCGCTTGGCCTCGTCGGCCTCGTCGAAGCCGGCCGACGCCAGCACGCTCACCCCGCCGATGCCGTCGCGTCCGGTGGTCGAGCCGAGCAGCACCGCCAGGTTGCCGATACCGGTGGCGGCGCCGAGCACCAGCCGTTCCGTGGGCAGCACGCCGAGGCACAGCACGTTGACCAGCGGGTTGCCCTGATAGCACTCGTCGAACACGACCTCGCCGCCGACGGTGGGCACCCCGACCGAGTTGCCATAGCCGGAGATCCCCGACACGACGCCCTCGGCCACCCACCGGCTGCGGGCATCGCTGAGCGGCCCGAACCGCAGTGGATCCATCACCGCGATTGGGCGAGCGCCCATCGTGAAGATGTCCCGCAAGATGCCACCCACGCCGGTCGCCGCACCTTGATATGGCTCGATGAAGGACGGGTGATTGTGGCTCTCGATGCGAATGGCAGCGGCGATGCCATCGCCCACGTCCATGACGCCGGCGTTCTCGCCGGGGCCCACCAAGACGCCCTCACCGGTGGTGGGCAATCGCTTGAGGTGCAATCGCGAGGATTTGTAGGAACAGTGTTCGGACCACATCACCGCGTACATCGCCAGCTCGAGGTGGTTGGGTTCGCGGCCCAAGATCGCCCGGATGTCGTCGAGCTCAGCATCGGTCAACCCCAGAGCGCGGTGGATTGGCGGGTCGATCGCAGCGTCGGTCACGTCGTCGAGGCTAGACGTCGTGCCTGCGCCTGCCGCACGGCTAAGGCGACGCCACGCGACGCGCCCGGTCATGCCCCACGTTCGGATACAGGCCGCACCGGTCTTCGGTCGATCGGTCTGCCTGTCGGAGAGCCGCCCAGCGGACGCATTTGAGAAATCGTCCTGCGACAAACCTCCGCAATTCGACCCAAAGGACCGCCGCTGGACTTGAGTTACCCGCGAGCATTGTGATTGTCTAACGGCATGCCTCCAAAGAAGAAGACTCCGCAAATGTCCGACGCGCACAAAGCAGCTCTTGCCGAAGGACGCACCCAGGGCCGAGCGGTCCGCTTGTACCTTGAGGCACTCGAGGCCCACAAGCCCAAGCGCGGCCGTCGCCGCACCGCTGAATCAGTGAAGAAGCGGCTCGACAAGATCGCCGATGAGCTCACCACTGCCGACCGGCTGAAGCAGCTCCAGCTCGTGCAAGAGCGGCTCGACCTCGAAGCGGAGCTCGCGGCAGGGAATGACGCCGTCGACCTTTCGGCACTCGAGAGCGACTTTGTGGCCGCGGCCAAAGGCTATAGCCAGCGCAAGGGCATCTCGTATGGCGCATGGCGCGAGCTCGGCGTTGCGGCGTCGACCCTCAAGGCCGCCGGCGTCTCGCGCGCCGGCTGATCCGGACCCGAGGTCCGAGTCGTCGCTCAGGCGGCGACTCGGCCGCTCGCGGCCTGCAGGAGGGACTGCAGCAGCAGCAGGCCATCCGTCGAACCCAGCAGCTCGCTGGTCGCCCGCTCGGGGTGGGGCATCAAGCCCACGACGTTGCGCCCGCCATTGGTGATGCCGGCGATGTCGTCCATCGACCCGTTGGGATTGCGCACGTAGCGCAGGACGATGCGATCCTCGTCCCGCAGCTGCGCGAGCGTCTCGGGGGAGCAGGTGTAGTTCCCCTCGAAGTGGTTGATGGGAACCTCGAGCAGGGTTCCTGACTTCACGCCAGATGTCAGCACCGATTGGTCGCTTTCGACCCGCAGCTGCGCCGGGCCGCACACGAACTTCAGGCCTCGGTTCTTCTGCAGCGCGCCCGGGAGGAGCCCGGCCTCGGTGAGCACCTGAAAGCCGTTGCATATCCCCACAACGGGGCCCCCGTCGGCGGCGAACTTCGTGACCGCGCCCATGACCGGCGAGAACCGGGCGATGGCTCCGGGCCGGAGATAGTCCCCATGAGCGAAGCCGCCCGGGACGACCACGGCATCGACGCCACCGAGCGCGTCATCACCGTGCCAGAGGATCTCGCCTTCGCCCCCGAGCAGCCTTACCGCTTCGAGGACATCGAGCTCACAGTTGGAGCCGGGGAACAGCACGACGCCGACCCGGGGTGCCATTACCGCTCCGATCCGGCCGCGGCCCGGACGGCGATCTCACTGTCCTCGATGACCGGGTTGGTGAGGAAGCGGGCGCACAGATCCGTGACCTCGGCCCGAGCGGCCGCCTCGTCCACCGCCTCGACGTCGAACCGGATCAGCTTGCCGACTCGCACGCCCTGGACACCGTCGAAGCCGAGCTGCGGAAGCGAACGTTCGATGGTGGCGCCCTGCGGATCAGCGATGCCTTCGCGCAGGCGCACCTCGACCTGGACCGAGAACAGCATGCGGCCATCGTCCCACACGGGCCGGCGGGCCTCGAACCTCTCGGCGGAGGTCCCCGGAGGGCCGCTTACGTGCCCGCGCCCGGCCAATCGGCGAACGATCGGCCGGTGATCCGCTCGTAGGCCTCGATGTAGCGATCGCGGGTGGCGGTGACCACCTCGGCGGGCAGGGGAGGCGGCGGCGGCGACTTCTCCCAGTCGAGCCCATCGAGGAAGTCGCGCACCGGCTGCTTGTCGAACGAGGGCGGCGTGGCCCCCGGCTGCCAGCGATCGGCCGGCCAGAACCGCGACGAGTCCGGCGTGAGCACCTCGTCCGCGAGGACCAGCTCGCCGTCGATCAGGCCGAGCTCGAACTTGGTGTCGGCGATGATGATCCCCCGCTCGGCGGCCCAGGCCGCGCCGCGCCGGTAGAGCTCGATGGCGATGTCGCGCACCTGCTCGGCCCGCTCACGCCCGACCAGCTCGGCCGCCTCGTCGAACCCCAGGTTGATGTCGTGCTCGCCCACCTCGCCCTTGGTCGACGGGGTGAACACCGGCTCGGGCAGCTGCGAGGACTCGAGCAGGCCGGCGGGCAGCGCGGCGCCGTGCATGGTGCCCGACGCCCGGTACTCCTTCCAGGCCGACCCGGTGAGGTAGCCACGCACGATGCACTCGATCGGCAGCATCTCGGCCCGCCGACAGAGCATCACCCGACCGGCGAGGCTCGGATCGCGTGCGCCTTCGGGAAGATCGGCGAGCTGGGTCGAGAGCAGGTGGCCGGGCACGACGCCTGCCAGCTGCTCGAACCAGAACGCCGACATGGCGGTCAGCACCCGACCCTTGTCCGGGATCGGTTCGGCCATGACGACGTCGAAGGCCGAGATCCG
>JAODBM010000205.1 GCA_025463985.1 Acidimicrobiales bacterium | reverse complement strand
AATCCCGCCGCACGCGTAGGACCGCCAAGCGATTCGGCGGTGTCCCCCGGGGCCGACCACGCGATGCCAACGCGCAGCGGCGCGCCACCGGCACCAGGCGCGTGGTACCACGTGGCGAACGTTTCGGCCCAGCGCCAGCGCCATCGCCATCGCCATCGCATCGCTATCGGCCGCCATCGGCCGCTTGCAGTTGGCGGTCGGCCTGCGGCGGCCAGCGGTCGGGCGAACGTTTCGGCCCATAGCCAGCGCCAGCGCATCGCCCACGCCATCGGCCGCTTGCAGTTGGCGGTCGGCCACCGGCGGTCAATGGTCGGCACTCTGCCATCGCGGTTGGCCTAGTGGCCGTCGGCGGCGAGGTCGGTCGGTCCGATGGCCGCAGCCGCTATTCCCGAACGAACGAGCCACCCGATGACGGCCGAGTGGCCGCGCGGCGAGCCCGGCGGCGGAGTCCGCTGCACAACACCGAGAGACGATGATCGATGGGGCCAACGTGCCGGCGGCCAGCGGGAGATGGCCCGACGTCGGCGGCGTGGCGGGCGGTTCCCCGGACCGGCGACCTCGTCGGACGAGCGGCTCGGTACCACGCGGGGAGCGCGTGACCGCTAGGTGGCGGTGAGTCGCCGCTTGACGTTGGCGCCGATGGAGGGCGGGATGCCGATCCAAATGGCGAAGCGCCGGCCAAAGACGTGAACCCGTTGGCCTGCGGCAGCGCCGATCGGGCATCTGGACGGTATGAGGCCAGACAACGCGAGCCGATGCCTCCCTCTGCATCGCGCCCCGGGGCGAGGTAGGCGCGATCCCCCACGCGCCGCTCTGCGGGGCGACCGCCGTACGACCACGTCGGTGGCTTGTTTCACGTGAAACGCGGCTCGGTGGACGTAAGCCGTACCGACGATCCTTGACCGTGAGGGATGAACCATGAAGGATGGCCTCGTGACGAGTACTCCCCCGCCGGATGACATGGTCAAGCGGGGGAGGGCGATCTTCGATCGGTTGAGGTCGGCGAAGGCCGACGACGAAGCGGCCGAGGACGCGGACGGGACGGTCGATCTGTCCATGCTTCCGCCTCCGCCCGGCAGCGCGGAGCCAGCCGAATCGATCCCATCGTCGCCAGAGGACGCCGATCACACGCCATTGGCGTCCGACGCCCTCGAGCATGCTGCGGCATCGACACCGATCTCCGGGCCCGATCCCGGCGGCCCCGGCCCCGGCCCCGGCCCCGATCCCATCCTCGACGCGCGCGAGCCCGAGCCGGCCTTTGATCGGTCCGAGCCGGCCTCGCCCGCGACCGTTCCGGCGGTTGCCGCCGCGCTGCCCTTGGATCCACCGCCAACGAGCGGCCCGGCTGTCGTTGACGAGACCGCGGCCGACGGAAACGCTGCACCGAAACCACCTGTGCGCCCTCCGCTGCCGCGGATCATGGCGGTCGCCAACCAGAAGGGCGGGGTGGGCAAGACGACGACGACCGTCAACCTGGGTGCCTGCCTCGCTGAGCTGGGGTACCGCACCCTCGTGGTCGATCTCGATCCGCAGGGCAACGCCAGCACCGGGCTCGGCATCAACATCCGAAGCCTGCAGGCGTCGATGTACGACGTGATCCTGAACGATGTGCCAATCGAGGACTGCGTCGAGGCGTCGTCAGTCCGCAACCTGTTCGTGGCGCCGGCGAGCCTGGATCTGGCCGGCGCTGAGATCGAGCTCGTCCCCGCGTTCAGCCGCGAGCAGCGCCTCAAGTCGGCGCTGGCGGAGGTCCGGGACGACTACGACTACGTGTTGATCGACTGTCCCCCGTCGCTCGGCCTCTTGACCGTCAACGGGATGGCGGCGGCCACCGAGGTGTTGGTGCCGATCCAGTGCGAGTACTACGCACTCGAAGGCCTGGGCCAGCTGCTGCGGAACGTCACGCTCGTGCAGAAGAACCTGAACCCCACCCTCGAGGTGACCACGATCGTGCTGGTCATGTACGACGCTCGCACCAAGCTGTCCGACCAAGTCGTCAACGAGGTTCGCGAGCACTTTGGCGACAAGGTCTGTCGCATCGTCATCCCCCGCACCGTGCGCCTGTCAGAGGCGCCGTCGTTCGGGCAACCGATCATTGCGTTCGATCCCTCGTCACGCGGAGCCATCGCGTACAAGGAACTTGCGAAGGAGGTCAGCGGTGGCGCGTCGCAGCGGGTTGGGTAAGGGTCTGGGTGCACTCATCCCGAGCGAGGTGGGAGCGAACGCCAACGCTGCGTTGCGTGACCTGCCGACCAGCCAGATCGAGCCCAACCCAAATCAACCGCGCGGGCACTTCGACGAGGAGTCGTTGGTCTCACTGACTGAGTCCGTGCGCGAGCTCGGGGTGCTGCAACCCGTGCTGGTCCGGCCGGTTGGGCCTGAGCGCTATGAGTTGATCGCGGGGGAGCGGAGGTGGCGGGCGGCCAAGCGGGCCGGCCTGCCGTCGATCCCTGCGGTCGTGCGCACGATCGACGAGGTGCACTCGCTGGAGCAGGCGCTGGTCGAGAACCTGCACCGCGAGGACCTGAACCCCTTGGAGGAGGCTGCCGCCTACCAGGGCCTCATCGAGGACTTCGGGCTGACGCACGACGACGTGGCCCGCCGGGTCGGCAAGAGCCGGTCGGCGGTGTCCAACACGCTCCGGCTGTTCGCACTGCCACCAGGCATCCAGAAGTTGGTGGCCGAGGGCCAGCTGGCTGCCGGCCACGCCCGCGCGCTGCTCGGCACGCCTGATCGGGCCTTCCAGGAGGCGCTGGCTCGTCGTGCGGTCGTCGAGGATCTCAGCGTCCGGGAGGTCGAAGAGGCCGTTCGCGCGCGAAGCGGGGAGGCGGCCGCGGTTGCGGCTGCGCCTGACGGTCGAGCGGGTGCGGCCCGCCGGCTGCGGCCGCCAGGCCTGCTCGAGCTCGAAGAACTCCTGTCCGGACGCCTCGACACCCGCGTCAAGGTCACCATGGGCACCAAGCGCGGCAAGGTCGTGATCGATTTCGCCACGCTCGAGGACCTGGAGCGGATCTACCGGGCCATGACGGGACCGGCTGAGCCGTAGTCGAGGGTTGCTCGCTCTTGGCCCCAGGGCAGGGGCGTTGTGCTTCGACGTGTGCCCGAGCGTCATCCACAGCCTTGCACACACCCTGTGGTCAACCCGCAGGTGAGGCAAAACGTGACAGGCGTCACGGAAAAGTCTCGACCTCCGATCCGCCCGGCGAACTCTGTCGGTCACTGGCCGCCGAACTGGGCGCGCGACGCCGAGAGGGCAGCGAAGCGCGCTGGAGGCGACGGCCTTGGGCGCAAAAGACCTGATGACAGAACGTCAACAACGTGCTGCCGGGTGTCGTCTCAAGCCCGCCCGGACGCGGCGAAGGCGCCCACAGAAGGGCGCCTTCGGCTCGTGATTGCAGAAGCGTCGTGGACTACAGGAACTCGCTGAGGTTCTCCAGGAGCTGGCCCTTGCCCGAGGCGCCAACCATGCGCTTCACCGGCTGACCGTCCTTGAACACGATCAAGGTCGGGATGCTCATGATGTCGTAGCGAAGCGCAACGTCGGGGTTCTCATCGACGTTGACCTTCACGACCCGCACCGTGCCGGCGTGCTCTTCGGCGACCTCGCTGAGGATGGGTGCGATCATCTTGCAGGGCCCGCACCACTCGGCCCAGAAGTCCACGATCACCGGCAGCTCGGCTGCGGCGATCTCTTCGTCGAAGGTGCCCTCGGTGAGAGCGATGATGGCGTCGGCCACGGTGTTCTCCTTGATGATTGTGAACTCTTCAACGACACAGGGGTCCAGGAGATTCCCGGAGCGTCAGGCGTGGTGCGCCTGGGCCTCGAGCCAGCGCTCCGCGTCGATCGCCGCCATGCAGCCGGTGCCGGCGGCGGTGATGGCCTGCCGGTAGACGTGATCCTGGACGTCGCCACAGGCGAAGACGCCCTCGACGCTGGTGTTGCTGCCGTCGTGGGTGACGATGTAGCCGTTCTCATCCATCTTGAGCTGGCCCACGAACAGGTCGGTGTTCGGTCGGTGCCCGATCGCCACGAAGAGGCCGGTGACGTCCAGCTGGCTGCGCTCGCCGGTCTTGAGGTTGCGCAACATCACGTTCTCGACCTTCGTGGTGCCGTTGACGTCGTCGACGGTCGAATCCCAGACGAACTTGATCTTGGGGTTCGCGAACGCTCGCTCCTGCATGATCTTCGAGGCCCGCAGCTCGTCGCGCCGATGCACGAGCGAGACCGAGTCGGCGAACTTCGTCAGGAACGTGGCCTCCTCGACGGCTGAATCGCCGCCACCGACCACGGCGATGTCCTGGCCGCGGAAGAAGAAGCCATCGCAGGTCGCACAGGTGGAGACGCCGTGGCCGAGCAGCCGCTGCTCATCGTCGAGGCCGAGCATGAGCGCCTGCGCGCCGGTCGACACGATGACGGACTGGGCGAGGTAGGTGGGCTCCGCGGCCTGAGGATCGCCGGTCCAGACCTTGAACGGGCGTTCGGAGAAGTCGACCCGCGTGGCCTTGACCGTCTGGATGTCCGTGCCAAACCGCTGCGCCTGCTCCCTGAACCGCAGCATGAGGTCGGGGCCCATGATCCCCTCGGGGAAGCCAGGAAAGTTCTCGACCTCGGTGGTGAGCATGAGTTGCCCGCCGGGCTGATCGGAGGTCGAGGACGGCTCACCTTCGAGCATCAGCGGCGCCAGGTTGGCGCGGGCGGTGTAGATGGCGGCGGTGAGACCGGCAGGGCCGGAGCCGATGATGAGGACGCTGTGGACGTCGGGTGTGGTCACGGGCCCTCCGATGGGCGTGGTGTCAGGGTGGGCAACGCTGGCCACTGCGCGCGTGTTCCCGCCGGGACGTCAGGTCAGTGCCGGTCGGCGGGCGCTTGCGCGAAGGCCCTCGACCACGACCACAGTCCCGCGGCCGTCAACAGGACACCGAGGCCGATGTACACGGTCCAGACGTCGCCGGGGATGTAGTTGGCCAGGATCCGCACGGTGAGGATGCACAGCAAGACGAGCCCGATGCCGCCGAGCACGGCGGCGACCAGGCCATACACGACCGCTCGTGCGGCGGTGATCGCCGGACCGGTGGTGCGGTCACGGACCTTGCCGACGACATCGACGATGGCGTCGGCGACCTGGCTCGGCCACTGATCAGGCAAGACCCCGCCAGTACTCGCGGCCGCCGGCGGGGCCGACGAGCGGGAGCCGGCTTCCTGCGGTGACATGGCCGCACCCTAGCCCGAGGGAGCTGGCGGCCTCAGGCTCGAACGAACGTGAGCCGGGGCTTGCACGCCGTTGGGTCCACTGCCACGACCAGGGTGCGCGCCGCCACGGTCTTTCCGGCTGTCGTGGAGGGACCGGCGGGGCGGTACTGGTACTCGTAGACGATGAGCGGCTGACCCGCCACGCGAGCGATGCCGGTGTGCAACAACGCATCGATCGGCAGCCCCGTGTTCGCGACAACCTGTGCGCACCTGGTCAGCGCCGTCGGGCTGACCGCTGCTGCGTCGGCGCGGGCGGCCGGTGGGGGCGCGGATGGGAACCCGGAGCGGAGCGCGTTGCGGAGGGCGGTCGTATCGGTGAAGGTGCCGAGATCGACGGCGGCCGCGGCGGCGGTAGCGGTCCTGCTCAACGGGGTGCCGGACACGGCCGGGTCGGCGCCCCCCGCCACGCTCGGTGCGTGACCACCGGTCGTCGGGGAGGGCGCCTTGGCTGCGTCTGCGGCGGAGGACCCGCTTGCCGCGGTCTGCTGCGCGGCGTGGCGCTGCGAGGTCCGACCGGACCAGACCAGGCTGAGCCCGACGACGACGAGCACCACGACCGCGGCGGCGACGGTCCAGGGGGGCGGAAGCCGCCGTCGGCGCAGGGGGATCGGGGGCGCGAGCGGAGGTTCGTCGCCCTCGCCGGCCCCGTCATCGCCCGCGAGCTCGTCGAGGGCGCGTGACACGAGGGCCGCGATCGTCGCGGGTGCGGGTGAGTCCACCGGGGCAGCGATGAGGCGCGCCGCCTCGCGGAGCTGCTCCTGGCGAGCCTTGGCCCGGGGGTCCGACGCGATCCGCTCGCGGACGCCCGGGTCGGCCTCGTCGTCGAGGTCGGCGGAGAGCTGCTCGTCGGTCAGGGGTTCGTCGGGATCGGTCATGGTCAGGTTCTGGGACGTTCGTGGGGTGTGGTGGGGTTCCCCGTCAGCTGATCCGCCAGCGCCGAACGGCCGCGAGAGATTCGAGACCGGACGGTACCGGCGGGGATCCCAAGGACCTCAGCGATCTCGGCGTAGTCGAGCGCGCAGAGGTCCCGCAGCACGACCGCAGCGCGGAACTCGGGCGTGAGGTCGGCGAGCGCGGCGTCGAGATCGACGCGGGCGGCCACCTGGTCATCGACACGCGGAGCGCCGCCTCGCGGCTCCGGTTCGTGCTCGGGCAACCCGACGAGCGGACGGCGCGTGCGTCGTCGCAGCTCGTCGAGGCACGCGTTCGTCGCGACGCGGTACGCCCAGGTCGAGAAGCGAGCGCGCCGGTCGAAGCGCGGGAGGCCGCGGACGATGGCGATCAGGGCCTCCTGGGTGGCGTCCAGCGCATCGGCGTCGTTGCCCGTGATGCGGCGGCAGACGGCGTAGATCCGGTCCTGGTGGGAGCGCAGCAGCGTGTCCATGGCCCGCCGGTCACCCTGCTGGGCCGACGTCACAAGATCCTGCTCGTCAGCCGGCGCCGTCAACGGCCTGCGACCCGGACCTCGCCTACCGTGGCCCGGCCGTCCGCGCTCAGCCGTGTGAACCACACGAGGACGGCCGACCCCCGCCGCCCGCCGAGGTCGAGCTGGGTGTCGCCGGCCGTGGCGTCCGCCTTCTGGGCCGCGGGCGTGCCCCAGGCCTCGAACGTCGCTGGGGGCGCGCCGTCGACCGTGTAGATCGAAGCGTTCCAGCCGCTGGTCGGGGAGTGGATCACGATCGAGTCGAGCTGGCTCGTGCCCTTGAGGATGACGATGAGGCCCACGCCGGGCTTGCCACCGACCCGCGCCGGGTCCCGGTAGGTCTCGGTCGTCCAGCTGGTGTTCGGGTCGCCGTCGATGGCGAGGTGCGCTTGGGCGTCGTGCTCGCCGTCCTTTCCGAACGGGTCGAAGGCGCGCGCCTCCGCGATCGGGAGGACCTGGGTCTTGGCGGCGGCCGGGCTCTGGCCGCGCACGGTCTCGATCAGTCGGTGACCGGCGTCGGTGCGGCCCAACAGCACGCCGGCAACGCCGAGCGCCACGGCCACGATGAGCACCAGAACGGCGGGCACGAGCCAGCTGCGCTCGCTCTGCACGAAGGTCAGGGCGGGCTCGGGTTGCTCGGAACCTACGTCCGCGCCCACGGCCACCCGGGCTTCGCTCACCGGCGGTGCGGGTGCCGCGCCCGCGGGATCCGCGCCCGCGGCCACCAGGGCCGTCCGCAGCGCCACGGCGTCCTGGTAGCGCTGGTTCGGCTCGCGGGCCATGGCCTTCAACACCACGTCTTCGACCGGACGCGGGATGCCCGCCCGCATCTGACGGGGGCGCAGGGGCGGGGCGTGCAGGCGCATGAGGGCGGTGGCCGCGTCGTTCTCGCCCACGAACGGTGCCCGCCCACACAGCGACTCGTACAGCACGATGCCGAGGGCGTAGATGTCGGTGCGCCCGTCGACCGCCTTGCCCTCGACCTGCTCGGGCGCGACGTACTTGGCGGTCCCGACCATCAGGCCGTCGGTCGTGAGGTCGGCGCTCTCGGCGGCCTTGGCGATCCCGAAGTCGGCGACCAGGACCCGCCCGTCGACCGAGAGCAAGATGTTCGCGGGCTTGACGTCGCGGTGGACGAGCCCGCAGCGGTGGGCGTCCGCGAGCGCGTCGGCGATCTGGGCGCCGATGGCGAGGACCTCGGGGATGGCGAGCGCGCCGTGCTCGTCGAGCCGGGTGCGGAGCGTGGTGCCCAGCACGAGCTCCATCACGATGGCCTCGACGCTGCCGTCGCGGAAGGTGTCGTAGATCGAGACGATCGAGGGATGCGCCAGGCGGGCCGCGGCCACGGCCTCGGCGCGGAACCGCTGCACGAACGAGTCGTCTTCAGCCAGGTGGGGGTGCAGGACCTTGACCGCCACCCGCCGCGTGAGCACCTCGTCGGTGGCTTCCCACACCTGTGCCATGCCGCCCGAGGCGATGCGCACGGTGAGCCGGTACCGCCCTGCGAGGAGCCGACCGGTCAGGTCCCCGACGGGCGGCCCGGACGTCGAAGTCGGCGAGTCGTCCACGGCCACCCAACGGTAGCCCGGGGGGTAAGGCGCTCCGCGGCTCACACCGCGGCGATCTCGGACGGTTCAGCGACGATCGATCCAGGCCAGGCCCAGCACCCTGGGCCCGCCGTGAGCGCCGATGACCGGACCGATCGTGCAGACCGCGACGTCGTCCTGCGAGAAGCGCGGGGCGAGCATCTCGCGCATCTCATCGACCTCGGGCGCCCCCCCGGTGCAGATGGTGAGCCGGTCGATGTCGCCGGCGGCGAACACCCGATCGCGCAGCGTCATCAGCGCCTTGCGGCGAGTGCGGGCTCGTCCGGCCTCCTCGACCTTGCCGCTGGAGATGTCGATGATCGGCTTGATCGACAACATCGAGCCGATCAGCGCCTGCGCACCACCGATGCGGCCACCCTTCTTCAGGTTGTCGAGCGTGTCGAGGGCGCCGATGATGTGCGTGCGGGTCCGCAGCTCCTCCACCAGCGCGACGACGTCGGCGGCGGAGGCTCCGTCGGCCGCGGCCTCGGCTGCGAGCACGACCTCTGATCCGAGCCCCGCGGTGATCGACCGCGAGTCGATCACGGTGACCTCGAGCTCGTCGCCGACCGCCTGAGCGGCGTTCTCCGCCGATTGCATCGTGGCCGAGAGCTGCGCCGACAGGTTGATGCACACGACCGGCCCGCCGTCTGCGGCGGCTTCACGGAACGCGGCCTCGAACGCACCGGGAGCCGGCGCCGCGGTCGAGGGGAGGACGTCGGTCTGGGCCATCCGGGCGTAGAACTCCGACGCGCTGAGATCGACCCCATCCACGTACTCGTCGTCGCCGAAGCGGATCGAGAGGGGCACGACACGAATGCCGAGCTTCTCGGTCACGTCGCTGGGCAGGTCACACGAGCTGTCGGTGACGATGTGGACTCCGGGCATGCGCAGCTCTCGTTCTCGTCGTGCCGCCGGCAGAGGCGAGCGGTGAGGGGGAGGTCGGGACCGGGTCCTGAGACTCGGCCAGCGGCCAGATGGTTACGCGCCGCGCCGCTTGGCGTGGCGGGCTGGCCGACGCGACGAGCGCCAGTGGCTGCCCCACCAGAGGAGGAGGAAGAGCGCGGCACCCGCGGTGAGGACGATCCCGACACCGGAGACGGCCGTGGACCGGACCGTATAGCGGGTGGTGGCCGCCGGCAGGATCGTGGTGCCATCGGCCGAGCGGACGGTCACGCGTAGCGGCGTGTCGCCGGACACGGCGCGGACGTGCAGCTTGACCCGGGTGCGCGCGCCCCGCAGCACCACGACCATCTGGTTGCCGTTGGGGAACGTGAGGCGGTCCGAGGCGTCGAGCTGGATCAGGACCTTCACCGGATACGGCAGCGAGGACCGCAACGAGAGTGGGAACGACGCGTCGCGGGCCGCCAACGTCACCTTCTCCTTCGCAGGCGCGGTGATGGCACCGAAGCGGCGCTCGAGCTCGCCGTCGACCACGTCGAGATAGCGGGTGCGCTGGTCGTCAGTCAGGCTGCGGGCGGCGCTGACGTCGATGCGCTCGGCCAGCAGCACGGCCAGCGGGTTGGTGGTGTCGACCATCGACCCGTATGCGGTCAGCCGGACCTGGGTCTGGACCAGGCGGTCGCGGTACGCGCCGAGCGAGGGCGGGGGCTCGGGCGCCAGCGTGCGTACCAGGTCACCGCCACGGTCCCCCGAGTGCTGCGCCGGCGCGCCGTTGGCCCCGGCCGGAGGGACGGCGGAGAAGACCTGATCGACGGTGGAGGTCACCATCAGCGGGTTGTCGGAGGTGAGCGCGTCGAAGACCTCCCCGAGGAAGGCCTTGGACGGGACCCAACCCACCGGCGGGCTGAGGACCACCGCGCCGGGCGTGCCGTCCTGGGCGAAGGAGATCGCCGCGAGCTCGGCGATGAGCTGGTGGGCACCCAGGCGGGGGTCCGCCGTGCGGGTGAAGCCGCTCCGCAGACGGGCGTCCACCTGCAGGGTGGGCGTGGGCACGCCGGTGTCCGAGTTGACCTTGAACGGCTGGGTGACGTCGTCGGGGAACCGAGTCGGGTCGATCGGCGCGAGGTTGGCCTCGGGCACGACCAGCTGGTCGACCCCCGTCTCTCGCAGGGCCGTGATGGTGGAGGGGGCGAGGTCGGGATCGGCCACCCAGGTGCCGGCGTCGGGTCGGCCGAGCGCGTCGTTGATCGCCGACGTGCCGCGAACGCGCTGACGCCCGAGCTGGGAGGCCAGTCCGCTGCCGGTCCAGGCGGCGGCGTCGACGCGCACGTAGGTCGAGGACACGAGCTGCCGGTTCCCCGCGCGCTCGACGGCCCGGAGGCGCCGCAGCAGGGTGGCGTCGGCGGCGACCTTGGATCGCGTGAGCGAGGCCACGACCTCCGGGGTCGGGTCGAGGGTGAGCGCGAGCTTGGGGCGGGTGGCGACCGCGTCGACCAGCGTCGCGATGCGGTCGAGCTCGGTGGCGGGCCGCTGGCTGCGACCGTCGGGCTGCAAGGTTGGGGGTGCGTCGAGCGAGAGCAGCGGCGCGACGCGCAGCCTGGCTGAAGGGTCGGTCGCCTCGCTTGCCGTAGGCAGCCGGATCAGGTGGGTGACCACGTGGCTCAACTCGGTGCCGTCCCGGTCTCGCACCACGATCCGCAGCGGATAGACGGCGGCCTGGTCGAGCTTGTAGCTGCCGGGGCGATGGGCGCTCCCAGGGGCGTTCACTGGGATCAGCACCGAGACCGAGCGTCCGCCGGCAGGATCGACCGGTTGCCGGTCGAGGAGGATGACGGGGAACGTGGCCAGCTTGGTGCCGCGGCGGACGTCGGGGATCGACTCGTCGAACGAGGACCGGCCCGTGACGGCGCGATGGATCGACACCACCACGTCCGCACCGGCGGGCGCACCGGTGATCCGCAGGCCGGCGAAGAACGCGCCGTCAGCGGCGACCCAGGTCGTCTGGCCGAGCAGCTCGATCGTGGGCCCCGGTGCCGCCGCGGCCTGAGCACCGGCCGCGCGCGCCGCGCCGGACGGGAGCATGCCGGACAACGAGGCGATGAGGGTGACGAGAGCGAGCCGACCCAGTCGGGCGGCGATCACGCGAGGCCGCTCGGCAGATCGAGCGCCAGCACGGCCAGCCCCTCCGGCTCGAGGCGAAACCCCAGCGCGAGGTACGCAGCCAACGCGGCCTCGTTGCCCTCTTGCGTGTTGACGACGACGCGGGTCACGCGGTGGCGCCGGAGCCAGTGCAAGCCGTCGGCCACGAGGGCGGTCGCGACGCCCTGCCGGCGGTGCGTCGGGTCGGCGGCGAGCCGCTGCAGATAGCCCCGGTCGGCGGCCCGACCCCAGACCGCGTAGCCCACCACCTCGGGCGTGACCGCAACCCGGAAGCGACTGGACGGCGTCGCGGCGATGGCCTCGTGGAGGCCGTGGTCGTCCAGCCGCCAGAAAGCCTGGAAGGCCCGTTGGTCGAGGGCCAGCACGGCGGGCCGGTCGTTGGTGCGGGCGCGACGTACCGGCACCGCTGAGCGCGGGACCGGCAGCGCGGCCAGGTCGTGCGAGAGCAGGTGCAGACGCTCATGGACGCTGAACCCCGCGGCGATGAAGGGTCGGCGCTCATGGCCGCCGAGCGCGCTCGTGACGACCCGGTAGATGCCTTGTAGCGCGAGGTCGGCGACCAGCCGGCGGATCACCGCGTCTGTCGGGGGCGGCCGGTCGGGCATCGGCGACACCATCGCAACCCCACGCTCGCCCCGCCAGGGTGCGACGCGGAGCTGGCCGGCGCCCGTGCGGCGCCGGTCACCGACGGCCATGGCGGCCGCCAGGAGGGGTCGGCGAACGGTCGTGCGCGGCCGTGGCCCACCAAAGGCCGCCGCCGCGGCAATGGCGCGCTGCGGCGGCGCAGCCCGGGCCGGATCGGTCGTGCACCCCTTCGCTCATGCCGTGTCGAGGTTACGGCCCCCGACCCCCCGACGATGCGCCACGTCCGTGAGGCGGTCCGTCGCTGGCTCGCCGTACCCTTGCGCCGTGGCGCTCCTCTACGCGACCCATCCCCGGTTCCTCGACCACGACAGCGGCGCGGGGCATCCCGAGCGGCCCGCCCGCCTCCTCGCGGTCGAGCGAGGCATCGCGGCCGCCGGCCTGACCGAGGCGCTCACCCCCGTCGTGCCCGAGCCGGCGTCGGTGGAGGACCTGGCCCGCGTCCACCGCGTGGCCTACCTCGACGCCCTGCGGCGCTTCGGCGCGCACGGCGGCGGCAACCTCGACCCCGACACCCACATGGGGCCGCAGTCGTACGACGCCGCCCTGCTGGCCGCCGGCGCCGGCCTCACGGTGATCGAGCGGTTGCGCGCTGGTGACGGCAGGGCCGGGTTCTGCGCCGTCCGCCCGCCCGGACACCACGCCCTCGCTGACCGGGCCATGGGCTTCTGCCTGCTGAACAACGTGGCCGTGGCCGCGGCGGCGCTGGCGGACCAAGGCGAGCGCGTGGCCATCGTCGACTACGACGCGCACCACGGCAACGGCACGCAGGACATCTTCTTCGCAGACCCGCGGGTGCTCTACGTCTCGCTGCACGAGTGGCCGGCGTATCCCGGCACGGGCCGCATCGACGAGGTCGGCGAGGGTCCGGCCCGGGGCACCACGCTGAACCTGCCGTTCCCACCGGGCACGACCGGCGACGTGTACCGCCGAGCCGTGGACGACGTCGTCTGGCCGGCGGCGGCCGCGTTCGCGCCTACATGGTTGATCGTGTCGGCCGGCTTCGACGCCCACCGCCGCGACCCGCTGACCGACCTTGGCCTGACGGCGGGCGACTTCGCCGACCTCACCGCCACCCTCGCCACGATCGTTCCGGCCGGACGCTGCCTGCTGTTCCTCGAGGGCGGCTACGACCTCGAGGCGCTGGCCACGTCGGTCGGGAGCGCGCTGTCCGCGCTCGTGGACGATGGCGACTACCGGCCCGAGCCCGCGTCGAGCGGCGGCCCCGGCGCCAACATCTGCGCGCAGGCGCTCAACATCAGGGAGCGCCTGGCCGACCAGTAGTGATGCACCGCACCCGGCGCCCGCCGGGTGTCGACGCGGTCCTCCCGGAGGTGGACGCCCACGTGGCTCTGCTCGTCGATCTGTTGCAGCACTTGATGGAGGAGCGCGGTTCCGACCTGCTCGTGAAGGTCGGTTCGGCCCCGTGCATCCGGCGCGACGGGAAGCTCGTGCGCACGACCCTGCCGGCGCTGTCGCCCGTCGAGATCGAGGCGTTGGCGATGGAGCTGCTGCACGACGCGAAGGCCGCCGAGTTCGCCGAGACCGGTGAGGTCGACGTGGCCCACAGCGTGCCGGGCCTCGGACGCTTCCGCGTCAACGTGTACCGCCAGCGGGGGTCGGCCAGCCTGGCCATCCGGCGGGTGGTTCCCGGTGCGCCTGCGATCACCGATCTCGGCGTGCCGGCCGTGGTGGCCGATCTGGCATCGGCGCCCGACGGCCTGGTGGTCGTGGCCGGGCCCGCCGCCTCGGGCAAGACGACGACCGTCTCCGCCATGCTCGACCACGTCAACTCGACCGTGGCGAAGCACATCGTCACCATCGAGGACCCGATCGAGGTGCTGCACGCCGATCGCCAGTCGATCGTGAGCCAGCGCGAGGTCGGCACCGACACGCCCGACGTGGCCGAAGCCATCCGCCGCGCCGGTCGCCAGGACGCCGACGTGATCTTCGTCAGCGACCTGCCCGACCACCGGGCCATCCACGCCGCCATCTCGACCGCCGGCGCGGGCCGCTTGGTGCTCGCCGTGCTGCCGGCGACGACCGTGATCGAGGCCATCGCCCGGCTGGTCGACGCCTATCCCGTGCATCAGCACGATCAAGTCCGCCAGCACCTCTCGGTCGTGCTGCGCGGCGTCGTCTGCCAGCGCTTGCTGTACCGCGCCGACGGCCGCGGGCGCGTCCCCGCCGTGGAGTCGCTGGTCGGCACGGCCAAGGTGGCTGACTGCATTGCAGCCGGCGCCGATCCCGTGCGCCTCGAGAAGCTGATGACCGAGGGCGAGTACTACGGAATGCAGACGTTCGACCAGGCCCTCTTCCACCTGTTCCGCGAGGACTACGTGGCGCTCGACGAAGCCTTGGCCGCAGCTGCCCGCCCCGAGAACCTGCGCATCGCCGTCCAGCAGGCGGGCCTCGCGCCGCTGCGCTGACCGACGTCGCGCCGGCGGCGCGGCGGCCCGGCGCCGGCGAACCCATGGCGGCGGCTGGTGGCCCGGCCACTAGCGTTTCGCTGTGATTCCCGCTCGCCTGCAGCCCGTGCTCGACCAGGTGCGGCCGCTGGCCGAGGCCTTCGAGGGCGCCGGTCACCAGCTCTACCTCGTCGGCGGGATCGTGCGCGACCAGCTGTTGGGCCGCGAGCTGTCAGCGACCGCGGACATCGACTTGACCACCGACGCCCGGCCCGACGAGATCAAGCGCCTCGTGCGACCCCTCGCCGCGGCGCTGTGGTTGCAGGGCGAGCGGTTCGGCACCATCGGAGCGCGGATCGACGGCCGGGCCTACGAGATCACCACCCATCGCGCCGAGGTCTACGACCCCGACTCGCGCAAGCCCGACGTCTCGTTCTCCGACGCGATCGAGACCGACCTGAGCCGCCGCGACTTCACCATCAACGCCATGGCCATCGCGGTGCCCGAGCCGCGGCTGATCGATCCGTTCGACGGCGCGCTCGACCTGGCCGGCCAGCGGCTGCGCACGCCGTTGACCCCGGAGATCTCGTTCTCCGACGACCCGCTGCGCATGCTGCGCGCCGCCCGCTTCATCGCCGGCTACGGCCTCACGCCCGACCCCGAGCTGGTCGCGGCCGTGCGAGCCAACGCGCACAGGCTCGACATCGTGTCGCCCGAGCGCATCCGTGACGAGCTCGACAAGCTCCTCGTCGTCCCCGATCCCTCCGCCGGCCTCTGGTTCACCGTCGACACGGGCCTGGCCGAGCACGTGCTGCCCGAGCTCAGTGCCATGCGCCTCGAGCAGGATCCGATCCACCACCACAAGGACGTGCTCGCCCACACGATCGCGGTCGTCGCCAAGACCCGACCCGAGCGCATCGTGCGCCTCGCCGCGCTGCTGCACGACGTCGGCAAGCCCAAGACCCGTTCGTTCGGCGCGGCCGGCGTCACGTTCCACCACCACGAGGTGGTTGGTGCCCGCATGGCGCGCGACCGCATGCAGGCCCTGAAGTACTCGAACGACGACGTCGACAAGGTTCGGCGCCTCGTGTACCTGCACCTGCGGTTCCACACCTACCGCCTCGGCTGGACCGACAGCGCGGTGCGCCGGTTCGTGCGCGACGCCGGCGACCTGCTCGACGAGCTCATCGAGCTGACCCGCTGCGACTGCACGACACGCAACGAGCGCAAGGCCGCCGTGCTGTCCCGCCGCATGGACGAGCTGGAGGCCCGCATCGCCGATCTGCGCGAGCGCGAAGGCCGGGCGGCCATCCGTCCCGAGCTCGACGGTCGCCAGGTCATGGACCAGCTCGGGCTCGCGCCCGGTCCGGAGGTCGGGCAGGCCCTCGGCTTCCTGCTCGAGCTGCGGCTCGACGAAGGGCCGCTCGGCGAGGAGGAGGTCCGGCGCCGCCTCGCCGCCTGGTGGTCCGCCCGTCGCGGCTGATCTCGCCGCGCCCGCGCGGAGCGCTAGTTGCCTTGCTTCCGGGCGCGGAACAGCAGCGTGGAGGGCACGTAGCGCATGGCTTCGGTGAAGAACGGGCTGCGGCCGCCCGTCGCCGTCGCCAGTGGCTCGAGCAGCTGGTCCACCCGGAAGTTCGCGCGGTGCAGGGTGGTGAACAGCGTCGAGATCGTCCGCGGGTGGTCGACGACGTCGTCGTCACCGAGCCGCCATGTGGTCGGGCCGTCGTCGTCGTAGGCGCGCTGCACGCGAAGCGGATCCGCGCCGGTCGCGTCGAACATGGCGAAGGCCGGGTGGGGCACCGTGAAGACGAAGGGCGACTCGGGCTTGAGGACGCGGTGGACCTGGCGGAACACCCGCGCCAGGTCATCGACCTCGGCGAGGGCCATCACGCTGACGGCGGCGTCGACCGAGTCGCTGCGCAGGAAGGCCAGCTCGGCGAGGTCGGCGTGGTGCCACTCGATGCGCGCCCCGGCGTCCTCGGCCCGCTGGCGCGCTGTGGCCAGGCGCGCCGCGGAGCCATCGACGGCGATGACCTTGGCGCCCTGGCGGGAGAACACGACCGCGTTGTGGCCGGCGCCGCAGCCGAGATCGAGCACCCGCTTGCCGTCGAGATCGCCGAGCAGGCGCAGGTCGTCCTCGGTGGGCACGTCGGCGCCGTAGATGGCCACGCTGCCTTGATCTTGGCCGTGGTCGGTCGGGTGCGCGGCCGAGTACCGGTGCCAGCCCGGGTCGGCAGGGGGGACCTCAGGGATGGATGCCATGCCCGCAGTCTGGCCGCCGCAGGGTCTCGACCGACGGACGGTCAGCGGTCCGGCAGTGACCCGCCGCGGGGGGAGGGAGACGGGCCACCACCGGATGTTCCGAGCATCTTCGCGCGCCCGCAGCCGGTGTCCAGGCCCGGTTCGGGTGTGATCGAGCGGCGCCGCGGTCGTTCGTGAGCGCGGCCCGGCGGAAGGCTCGCTAGCCTTCGCTTTCGTGGCGTTCCGGCCCGAAACCATCCGGCATGTCGGGACGAACGGGCCCGGCGAGATCGACTACCGCTTGGCGCGCCAGGCGCTCATCTCGGAGTTCCGGAAAGGTCGCCTGGCGCGCCACGAGGTGTGCGACGCCCACCCCGAGCTGCGCCGGGCCGCTCAGGAGTGCGGCGAGCCCACCTCCCAGTCCTGCCCGATCTGCGAGGAAGCCAAGGTCGTGCTGGTCTCCTACGTCTTTGGGCCACGGCTGCCGTCGCACGGCCGCTGCGTGACGAGCCGGAGCGAGGTGCGAGCACTGGCCAAGCGCTCGGGGGACTTCTTCTGCTACGTCGTCGAGGTGTGCCCGGCCTGCTCGTGGAACCACCTGGCCCGCACGTTCCTGCTCAATCCCGCCCGCGGACGCGCCGCCGCCCGCTGAGGCCGGTGGCGGCGGCCGACCGGGCCGCGGCGCGAGACCGTTGGTACGCTCTCGCCCGACGTGTGGCCTGGTCGACACCGACCGGTTGGCCCGCCGTCGCTTCCCCCTATGCCTCGTCGACCCGTTGCCGCCCACAACCTGAAGACCACCCGCAAGGGCGTGGTCAAGAAGCGCACCTTCCTGTGGCGCTGGCGGCGGATCTTCTACCTTGCGGTGCTGGTGCTCACCGTGGGGGTCGCCGGGCTGGCCTACGTGGTGAGCCGCGTCGAGCTGCCGGTGGACCCGGCCGTCGCGCCGGTGCAAGACCAGACGTCGTTCATCTGCTCGGCCGAGGTCCAGGTCAGCTGCAACTCCTCGAACGCCATGGCCCAGCTGCACGGCGTCGAGGACCGGGTGCTGGTCGCCTACAAGGACATCCCCGAGGTGCTGCGCCAGGCCGTGGTCTCCGCCGAGGATCGCTCGTACTTCAAGCACGGCGGCGTCGACCCTGCGGGCATCGCCCGAGCCGCCTGGGCCGACATCCACTCCAGCGGTTCGCAGCAGGGCGGCTCGACCATCACCCAGCAGTACGTGAAGCAGACGTACCTGACCTCCGAGCGCACGCTGACGCGCAAGGTCAAGGAAGCCGTGATGGCGGTGAAGCTCGAGCAGAAGCTCTCGAAGCAGGAGATCCTCAGCCGCTACCTCAACACGATCTACTTCGGCCGCGGGGCCTACGGCGTGCAGGCGGCCTCACGGGTCTGGTTCCGCCACGACGTCCAGCAGGTCACCCTCTCCGAGGCCGTCTTCCTCGCCGGGCTCATCCGCAACCCGTTGCGCTCGGACCCGTACCGCGGCGTGGCCGCCCTGCGGGAGGCCAGCCGCCTGCGCACGGTCGTGCTGGACTCGATGCGCACGGAGCACTACATCAACGCCGATCAGCAGCGCCTGGCCGAGGCCGCAGTGATCATCGACCTCGTCCACCCCGAGCGGGCGGTGGTCAAGCCGCCGCCCACGCAGTCGAACCTCGGCGACGTGCAGGGCTCCGAGTACGGCACCAAGTACTTCGTGAGCTACGTGCGCAAGTGGCTCTACCAGAAGTTCGGTGAGGACGCCGTGCTTGGCGGCGGCCTGAAGGTGTACACGACGCTCGATCGGACGATGCAGCAGGCGGCGTACGGCGCGGTCACCAGCACGCTCGACCGCCCGGAGGACCCGGCCGCCGCGCTCGTCGCGGTCGACGACCAGGGGCAGGTCAAGGCGATGATGGGCGGCACCGACTTCGACCACCAGCAGGTGAACCTTGCCGTCGGCCGCGAGGGCGGCGGCAGTGGACGCCAGCCCGGTTCCACGTTCAAGGCCTTTGCCCTGGCCGAGGCGGTACGGCAGGGCATCTCGATCAAGTCGCAGTTCCCCGCCCCCGGCCAGCTCGACATCAACGATCCCCGCTGCGGCGGCAAGTACAGCGTGCGCAGCGAGAACTTCGGCTCGACGGACCTCATCAGCGCGACCCAGCACTCGGTGAACGCCGTGTACGTGGAGCTCGCGCTCAAGCTCGGGCCGCAGAGCTTCGTCGACCTGGCCAAGCAGATGGGCGTCCGCGAGCAGCGCCTCGGTGACCTCGTGGCCACCTGCTCCTCGGTCCTCGGCACCGGGTCGGTCTCGGTGCTGGACATGGCCTCGGCGTACTCGACGTTCGCCAACCTCGGCGTCCACAAGTCGCCGATCGTGGTCACCCGCGTCGAGCGCCCTGACGGGACCGTCGTGAAGTTCACGCCGGACGAGAAGCAGATCCTCACCCAGCAGCAGGCGCAGCTGGTGACCTACTGCCTCGAGCAGGTGGTGAAGGGCGGCACCGGGGTCGACGCCGCCTTCGGCCGCCCCGCCGCCGGCAAGACCGGGACCACGCAGAACAACTTCGACGGCTGGTTCGTCGGGTACACGCCGAAGCTGACCGCGGCGGTGTGGATGGGCTACCCGGGGTTCGGCGGCAAGCCCATCGGGCCGATGGACAACGTGCACGGCATCCAGGTGCAGGGCGGCACGTTCCCCGCCCGGATCTGGCACAAGTTCATGGCCACGGTGGCCGCCAACCAGGACACCGGCGTCTTCATCGACCCGCCGCAGCTCGATGTTGGTATCCAGGCCAACCCGGGCCTGCAGCCCACGACGACGAGCAGGCCCCGACCCCGCGTGCCGACGACGACCACGCGCCCCGCGACCACCACGACGGCGCGCCGCCCCACCACGACCACCACGCGCCCGACGACCACCACCCGGCCAACGCCGACCACGAAGAAGCCGCTCACCCCGGCCGTCGGTCCACCTCCGGCGGGCGGTGGGCCGAGCGGCTAGCGCCGCGACGTCGGTGAGGGTGGGACGGTCAGCGCACCTCGTGCGGGTATTGCGTGCGACACACCGCGCACCACAGCTCGGGCTCGTCGACGACCCGCTCGACCGCCGGGCCGCCGTCCTCGGGCCACGTGAGGTAGATGCGATGGACGCGCTCGAGCAGCACGCCCGCGTCACCGCACGAGGTGCACGTGGCCGCAGCAGGCTCGCTCATGGCGCCGACCGTAGCGGCCCCGGGTGGCCGCCGATGCGGACGGAGAAGTAGCGTTGCGGCGACCGCCGGCAGCCGAGTGGCGCTGGACGGGACGACCAAGGAGGCTCGCCATGAGCTCGACCCCCGCGCACCCGCGCCGCCCTCTGACCGCACCCAGCGTGCGCGCCCGCAAGGTGGCACACGGCAGCGATCCCCTCGTGATGGTCACGGCGTACGACGCGCCGGGCGCACGCATCGTCGACGAGGCGGGCGTCGACCTGATCCACGTGGGCGACTCGCTCGCCATGGTGGTCCTCGGCTACGACGACACGCTGCAGGTGACGACCGAGCAGATCGCCCACCACGTGGGAGCGGTGGCCCGCGCGAAGCCGGCCGCCCTGGTGGTCGCCGACCTGCCGTGGATGAGCTATCACGTCTCCGCCGCCGACACCGTGCGCAACGCGGCCTCGCTGATCCGCGCCGGCGCCAAGGCGGTCAAGCTCGAAGGCGGGCGCAAGCGGCTGCCGATGATCGAGGCGATCATCGACGCCGAGATCCCGGTGATGGGGCACCTCGGGCTCACCCCCCAGTCGGTGCACGCGATGGGCGGCTTCAAGGTGCAGGGCAAGGACTCTCGCGCCGCCGGCCTGCTCGTCGAGGACGCAAAGGCGCTCGCCCATGCCGGCTGCTTCGCGATCGTGCTCGAGGGCGTGCCGAGCGAGGTCGCCCGGATCGTGACCGACGCGGTCGACGTGCCCACCATCGGCATCGGCGCCGGCCCCGACTGCGACGGCCAGGTGCTCGTGTACCACGACCTGCTCGGCATCGAGGACCGCCTGGCCCCGAAGTTCGTGCGTCGGTACGCCGACCAGAAGCGCGACGCGGTCGCGGCCGTGGCGTCCTACGCAGACGACGTCCGGCAGGGCCGGTTCCCCGCGCCGGAGGAGTCGTACCACCTAGCCGCGGACGTCGCCGAGACGCTCGGGCTGTACGGCAGCCCGAGCTGAGAGGGCTCCTGCGTGCCCGACGCCCACGCTGAGGGCGCGCCTGACGGTCCGGGCGCCCGTCTGCCGCGGGTGGGATGGAGGCTCGTGCTCGGGGTGCTCCTCGCCGTCGCCGGCGCAGTCGCGCTGGTCGTGCCCGCCCTCGGGCGGAAGGTCGCCGCACCGACGTGTGCCGCGGGCGGGTCGGGCTCGACGAAGCGCACGCCCCTCGCCGGGTTCAACACGGTCGAGGTCCACATCACCGATCCGAGCGGGGGCGCCCACGACCTCTGCATGCTGGCCGCCAGCACCTCGCGGCAGCAGGAGCGCGGGCTGATGCAGGTGACGGATCGCACGCTCGGCGGCTATGCCGGCATGCTCTTCGCGTTCACGCAGGACGTGTCCGGCCCGTTCTGGATGCGCAACACCCCAATGCCCCTGTCGATCGCCTTCATCGATCGCACCGGCCGGACGATCTCGGTCGCCGACATGGCGCCATGCGGCGCGACCGGAGACTGCCCCTACACCTATCCGGCCGGCCCGTTCCGCTGGGCCGTCGAGGTGCCTCAGGGGCGCTTGGCCAGCATCGGCCTCGGTCGTGGCTCAGTGCTGCGGGTCGTCGGCAGCTGAGATCTGCCGCCCCGGGGCCTCGCTGTCACACCCCGTGACGAGGATGGGTGGATGAGGTTCGATGTCCAAGCGTCCGCTACCGTTGCACGGTCCAACTGCAGACCCTGCCCCCGCACCGCGCGGGGGCCCCGGCAGCGCCGGGTCCACAGGGAGGTGATGCTCGCCATGCGAGCGTACGAACTCATGATCATCTGTGACAACGACCTCGACGAGTCGGCGGTCGCCAAGATGGTCAACCAGGTGACCGCCCAGATCGACGAGAAGGGCGGTCGCGTCGCCACCACCGACAAGTGGGGCAAGCGGCGCTTCGCCTACGAGATCAACCACAAGAACGAAGGGTTCTACGTGGTGTTCGAGATCGAGGCCGAGCCGGGTGCGCTCGACGACGTCGATCGCATGCTGCGTCTCGCGGACGAGATCGTCCGCCACAAGATCATCCGCCTCCCCGACTCCGAGGCGCATCGCCGCGGGTTGCTCGGCGCCGAGGCACCGGCTGCGGCCGGATCCGTCCAGGAGTCCTGATGGCTGACAACAACGTGAACGTCGTGGGCAACGTCACCCGCGATCCCGAACTGCGCTACACCCCGTCGGGCCAGGCCGTCGCCACGTTCGGCCTCGCCGTGAACCGTCGCTGGCAGAACCGCCAGAACCAGGAGTGGGAAGAGCAGACCTCCTTCTTCGACGTGAAGTGCTGGGCGCAGATGGCCGAGAACGTCGGCGAGTCCGTGCAACGCGGCTCCCGCGTCATGGTCGTCGGCCGCCTCGAGCAGCGCTCGTGGGAGACCGACAACGGCGAGAAGCGCTCGAAGGTCGAGATCGTCGCCGACGAGATCGGTCCGAGCCTGCGCTGGGCCACCGCCTCGATCACCAAGAACGAGCGCCGCGAGGGCGGCGCTGGCGGTGGTGGTGGCGGCGACTACAGCAGTGCCCGCTCGGGTGGCGGTGGCGGCGGCGCAAGCCGACCTGCGCCCAACGAGCCGACTGATTTCGGAGAGGAACCCTTCTGATGGCTGCCCCCAAGCCCAAGCGTGGCAAGAACAAAGACAACGCTCGCCGCTCCAAGAAGAAGGTGAGCATCCTCGCCCAGGAGAAGGTGACCTACGTCGACTTCAAGGACGTGAACCTGCTGCGGCGCTTCATGTCCGACCGGGCCAAGATCCGCGCCCGGCGCGTCACCGGCAACAACGCCCAGCAGCAGGCGGTCATCGCTCAGGCGATCAAGAACGCCCGCGAGATGGCGCTGCTCCCGTACGCCAACCGGGTCACCCAGCAGCGCGGTGGTCGCGATCGCGGTGGCGATCGTGGCATCCGAGCCGACGGGCCGCCGCCGCGTCCGAGCGCGCCGCCGCCCGTTGCCGGACCCGAGGCGGGGGCGCCCGAGGGCGACCTCCTCGTGGCTGAGGACGAGATCTGATGCGGGTGATCCTTCGTTCCGACGTCGCCGGAGTCGGCAACAAGGGCGACGTCATCGAGGTCGCCGCCGGCTACGGCCGGAACTTCCTGTTGCCGCGCGGGCTCGCGCTTCCCGCCACGAAGGGCGCCGAAGGCCAGGCGGCCGGCATGCGTCGCTCGCGCGACCAGAAGGACGCGGTCGCTCGCGGCGCGGCCGAAGACGTCGCCACCTCGTTGGTGTCCAAGCCCGTGGTGATCAAGGCTCGGGTGGGCACCGAAGGCAAGCTCTTCGGGTCGGTCACGAGCCACGACATCGCCGATGCGGTCGAGGCCCAGACCGGCGTGAAGCTCGACCGCAAGCAGCTCCACCTCGATGAGCCCATCCGCTCGGTCGGCACCCACCTCGTGCCGGCCAAGCTCCACGCCGACGTCGAGTTCCCCATCACCGTCGAGGTCGTCGGCGGCGGCTGACCTCGTTCGGGCGGCGGCCCGGTCGAGCATCGTTCATCGCTCCGCACCGCGGGCCGCTCGGCATCTTCACGGCGCGCGCCCATGGGCCCGCGGCGCAGCCGGGGCGACCACCTCCGCGGCCCGGCGCGCTATGGGTTCCGGTCCCGTTGGGGCCGTGGTCGTCCACACGGCGGGGACACCATCCACAACCCGTCCACAAGATGTCGGCACTATCGATGCACAGGCTCGCTGAGCCAAGGTGAACCGGACATGGCGCACGCAGCTGACTTCTACGACGACGGCCCGCCCGACGAACCTGCGGGCCCCCGCCGCAGCGGTGGCCGGGTGCCTCCGCACAACCTCCAGGCCGAGGAGTCGTTGCTCGGCGCGATGTTGCTCTCGCGGACGGCCATCGACGTGGTCTCGCAGGTCGTCACTGCCGACGACTTCTACAAGCCCGCGCACGGCCATGTGTACGAGGCGATCACCTCGTTGTCGGCGCAGGGGGAGCCGGTCGATCCGGTCACCGTGGCCGAGGAGCTGCGGCGCCACGATCTCCTCGACGCCATCGGCGGGCCGGCCCTGCTCATCAGCCTCCAGTCGGCGACGCCGGCCACGTCCAGTGCCGGGCGCTACGCCAAGATCGTCGAAGAGCACGCGCTGCTCCGGCGGTTGATCGGCGTGGCCGGCGAGATCTCGGAGCTTGGCTACGACGTCCCCGAGGACGTCACCAAGACCATCGACCGGGCCGAGTCGATGATGTTCGAGATCAGCCAGCACCGGGTCACCGACTCGATGTCGAAGCTGCACGACCTGCTCGACCAGACCCTCGACGACCTCGAGGCGCTCGTCGAGCGGGGCGACGCGATCACCGGGACGCCTACGGGCTACGTCGACTTCGACGAGCTCACCGCTGGCCTCCAGCCCAACGCCCTCATCGTGGTCGGAGCCCGTCCCGGCATCGGCAAGACCAGCTTCGCCTTGGGCATGGCGGCGCATGCCGCCATCGAGGAGCACCGCCCGGTGCTGTTCTTCTCGTTGGAGATGAGCCGGATCGAGCTCTCCCAGCGGCTGCTGTGCTCCGAGGCGCGCGTCGACTCGAAGAAGGTGCGCAACGGCCGCCTCTCGCAGGACGACTGGAGTCGCATCAGCCACGCCATCGGCCGGCTCGGCGACGCCCCCCTGTGGATCGACGACAACCCGAACGTCACCGTGATGGAGATCCGGGCCAAGGCCCGCCGCCTCCAAGCGAAGGTCGGCCCGCTGGGGATGGTGGTGGTCGACTACATCCAGCTGATGACCGGGCGGGGCAACGCCGAGAACCGCCAGGTCGAGGTGGCCGAGATCAGCCGAGGGCTGAAGATCCTCGCCCGCGAGCTGCAGGCACCGGTGGTGGCCCTCGCCCAGCTGAACCGCAGCCTCGAGCAGCGGGCCGACAAGCGGCCCATGCTGTCCGACCTGCGTGAGTCCGGCAGCCTCGAGCAGGACGCCGACGTCGTCACCTTCCTCTACCGCGACGAGCACTACAACCCCGACTCGCCCGACCGCGGCACGGCCGAGGTCCTCGTCGCCAAGCACCGCGCCGGTCCGACCGGCATGATCCGCCTGGCCTTCCTCGACCACTACACGAAGTTCATGAGCATGGCTCGTGACTGACCGGTCGTCGACCGACCCCGACGAAGGCAAGAAGCTCGCAGCGGGCTGACCTGAGCCGGTCCGAGCTCGCGGCGTCGGCTCACACGAAGCGAAACGTGATCGTCTCGGTCGTGGGGCCAGACGTGACCTCGAAGGCGTAGCAACCCGGCCGTTGGACCCGCGTCATGGAGGGGAAGCCGGACCACTCCACCGCGCCGCGTGGTGCCGGCAGAACGAGCTCGAGGGTCGGGTTGCGGGCGAGCCCGAAGCGCACCTTGCCGCTCCCGCCGACCTCATGCCCGCGCACGGTCGCTGTGCCCGTGCGCGGCGCGACGGCCCAGAGGACCTTGTTGCCGCCCCACGTGCTCCCGGCGAAGCCGTTCGTCGGTCCTGGCGCCGTGTAGTTCATCGTGCCAGCAGCCGAGAAGCCCACCGGACGAGCCGGTCCCGCACCGAGCGTCGGCCCGAACACGTCACTCGCGTGCGACCGGGACGATGGTCGGCAGACCGGCGGGGAAGGGGCCGGGGGTCGCTCGGTGCGCGTGCAGCCCAGAAGAACCACGAGGACGACGCCCACAGCTCGCATGGTCCGCACGCAGCCAGCGTCGACCCGCCCCACCAGGCCGTCAAGCGACCGAGGGGCGGGCCTCAGCGTCAAACTGGCACGACCGATGATCGCCGTCGGGACCGGGAGGCGGTAAGCTGTGCCCAGCGCCACCTCGGCGGCGGCTGGCACCCTTGTCGAGGACCGCTGCTCGGACGACGGATCGCCGGGCAGGACGCGCCAGCTGGTTGCCCCAGGCGAGAGGTCACCGCCGCGGCAACGGGTCGGGTCGGAGACTGCAGCACCACGAGTGCCGGAGAGCACATGCACGACCACAACGGATCAGTCGGAGCCGCAACGCCGCCTCGCCTGCTCCCTCACGAGCTGGATCGCCTCGTTCTGGCGGCCGCCGCCGGCGAGGCGACGGCCGACGAGCTGGCGCGTCTCGATGACGATCGCACGTCCTGGCGGCTGGCCCTAGAGCGGCTTTTCGACGACACCGAGGATGACCTCGAGTCGGTCCGCCTCCTGCCCGGCCCCGAGCGCGATCAGGTCGTGGCCGACTTCGAGGAAGAGCTCGACCGGCTTGCCGCGGCCTTGGATCGGCTGATCGATCCGCACGGGTCGCAGAGGGCCACGCTCGTGCGCGAGGCGCCGGGCCAGGTGCGGCTGCACGTGTCGTGGTCCGCTGGTTCCGTCGTGGCCTGGGCCGCCGGGCCGGGCGCCGTACCGGCCGGTCGCGACGAGCTGCGCGTGCTGCTCGAGAAGGCCGGGGCGCCGAGCATCGGCTGGAACAAGCATTCCGCCGTCGTCCTCCCCACGGCGCCCGACGCTCCAGCGCTGTCCATCCCCGTAGGCGACGCACTCGGTTGGCTCGTCGCCGTGGGCGGCGGCCAGGCCCCCGGTGAGCTGGGCTCCAGCCTGCGCTGGCTCGGTCGCGTCGCGCTGTACGCGGTGGGCCTGGTGGCCCGCGGCGCCATCGTGCCGACGCTGCCGTCGCGCGCCCGCAGCCGGAACCGTCGCCCCGACGGGCTGGCCGAGCACTCAGTCCGCTGGGCTCCCGCCCTCGTCCAGGACACCGAGCTCGACGAGCTGGCGGCGATGATGCCGGGCAGCGCGGCTGCCGTCCCGCCGGCGCTCGAAGCGCGTGCCGTCACCCTGGCCGCCGTCGGCGCCATCGTCGACGCCATCGCCACCCGGGCCGCGGGGCTGCTGGAGTTCCCGGCGCCCCCGCCTGACCCCCGCACGATCACGGCCACGGCTGAAGCGTTCATGACCCGGCTCGACGGCTCGCGGTTCCCCGCGCCGGTCCGGGCGGTGGCGCAGCTGGCCAAGCGGCTCGAGCGCTGGTCGGTGCCGGTCACCGCGCCGACTGCCGCGCGGCTCGTCGTGCAGCTCGATCCGCCGGACGGCGGCGGGGCCTGGCACTTGGCCGTGCTCGGCCCCGATCCCGACGGCCAGCTCGTCCCGGTCGAGATCGCCATCGTCGAGAGCGCGTCGAGCAACCGCTACGTCGCCGACCAGCTGGCCAGGCTCGAGCGCCTTCTGCCCGTCCTGCTCCGGCCCGGTGGCGTGCGCCGCGGCGAGGTCGTGCTGAGCCAGGACGAGGCGTGGGAGCTGATGAGCGAGACGGGCCCGCTGCTCGTCGCGGCCGGCTTCGACGTGCGGGCGCCGGCGCTCTCACGGCGCCGCCCGAGCCCGGCCCTGCGGCTGTTCGCCGAACCGTCGGATCCCTCGGTCGTCGGCGCGCACCAGCTCGCGCAGGTCCGCTGGTCGGCCGTGTTCGACGACGTCGAGCTCACCGCCGCCGAGATCGGCCGGCTCGCGGCCCAGGCCCGGCCCCTCGTCCGCTCGCACGGCGCCTGGGTCGAGCTGGACAAGGTCGACCTGGCGGCGGCGGCGGCGGCTCTGGCCGAGCGTGCGACGACCACGCAGCTCACCGGCGCGGAGGTGCTCCGCCACGCGATCGGCCTCGAGGGCCACACGCTCGCCGGCGGGATCACCGTCGAGGGCCACAGCTGGGCCGCCGACCTGCTGGCGAAGGCGAGCGAGGTGTCGTCCGAGCCATCGGCGACGCCGCCCGGCTTCGTGGGCGAGCTGCGCTCGTACCAGGCGGAGGCCTTGGCCTGGCTCGGCTACCTCGATGCGGTCGAGCTCGGGGGGTGCCTCGCGCTCGACATGGGCCTGGGCAAGACCCCCACGGTGCTCGCGCACCTGGGGCGCACGGCCGGATCCGCCACCTCGCTCGTGATCGCGCCGCCCGCCGTGGTCGGCAACTGGGCCGCGGAGGCTGCGCGCTTCACGCCCGACCTGCGGGTCGTGGTCCACCACGGCGCGGCGCGAGCGTCGGCCGAGGAGCTGTCGGCAGAGGTCGCGGGCGCCGACGTCGTCATCACCACGTACGGCACGGCTGTGCGCGACATCGACGCGCTCTCGGCGCTGACCTGGGACCGGGTGATCCTCGACGAGGCGCAGGCCGTCAAGAACCCGGCGAACGAGACCGCCCAGCAGCTGCGCCGCATCCCCGCCCGCACCCGCTTGGCGCTCACCGGCACGCCGATCGAGAACGGGCTCGGCGATCTGTGGGCCATCCTCGACTTCACGAACCCCGGGCTCGTCGGCCCCCGGCCGGCGTTCATCGCCCAGCTGTCCGCCGACCGCGACGCCGGGCGCAAGGGTGCTGAGGAGGCGCTCCGAGCGCTCAACGGCATCCTCGTCTTCCGGCGCACCAAGACCGAGCCGGAGGTCGCCGCTGAGCTGCCCGAGCGCATCGACCAGCTCGACCACTGCACGATGACCCCCGAGCAGATCGGCCTCTACCAAGCGGTCCTCGACACGCTGGTGGCCGACGTTGGCAGCGACGATCCCACGCAGAAGAAGGGCCAGATCCTGGCCGCCATCACCGCGCTCAAGCAGATCTGCAACCACCCGGCGGCCTACCAGCGCGACGACGGGCCGCTGGACGGTCGGTCCGGGAAGCTGGCCCGTCTCGACGAGATCGTCGACTCGGTGTTCGCCGCCGGCGAGCGCGTCCTCGTGTTCACCCACTTCGCCGAGTGGGGCAAGCGGCTGGCCGATCACCTGACCGAGCGCACCGGCCTCCCCGTGGCCTGCTATCACGGCGGGCTGTCCCGCGGCGTGCGTGACCAGCTCGTCGCCGATTTCCAGAACGGCGAGGGGCCCGGCGCGCTCGTGCTGTCGCTGAAGGCCGGCGGCACGGGCCTCAACCTCACCGCCGCCAGCCACGTCGTGCTCTACGACCGTTGGTGGAACCCGGCCGTCGAGGACCAGGCGCGCGATCGGGCGTGGCGCATCGGCCAGACCCGCACGGTCGTGTCACACCGGCTGGTGTGCCCCGGCACGGTCGACGAGCGGGTGGAAGAGGTGGTCGCCGGGAAGCGGCGCATCGCCGACCTCGTGCTCCCGAAGGCCAGCTCGCTGTCGGACCTCGACACCGACCAGCTGCGCATCGCCCTCGGCCTGCGTCCCGACAGCCTCCTGAAGGACGACCCGACAGACCAGCCCGACCCCGATCGTGAGGCCGCCGCGTGAGCACCAACCGCCGCAAGCCGAACGCGGCCCAGGCGCAGGCGCCGGCGCCGGCGCGCAAGGTCCGCTCGAACCGGCCCGATCCGGTCGAGTTCTGGGCGGCATTGCCCGACCCCGAACCGCCGGCGCCGATCACGCCGATGTCGGAGGTCGCGGTCACGGCGCTGCTGCGGTCGCTCGGCTCGCCCCCGCTGACCGGCCAAGGCGGGCTGGCCGAGCGCGAGCTGGCCAAGGTGACCGTGCGGGCGGCCGAGCTCGCCGCCGGCCTGGCGGCCACCGCCGGGCTCCTCGGCGGCGC
>JAODBM010000234.1 GCA_025463985.1 Acidimicrobiales bacterium | reverse complement strand
GTGGCGGGGTCGGGGGCGGGGTTGGGGTGGGGGACGGGGTCGGCGTGCCACCGCCACCGCCACCGCCGCCGCCGCCGCCACCGCCGGGCGTGGGTGTCGGCGCGGGCGTGGTCGACGGATGGCTGGTCGGTTGGCTGGCGCCGGGGTTGACCGGAGCGGGCGGCGGCGCTGCGGCCTTGGCGGCCGCGGCAGCTGCGAGCGCATCGGCGAGGGCCTTGGCCTGCGCTGCTGCAGCGCGGCGGGCCTCCTCCTGCGCGACGAGGGTCTTGAGCTCGCCTTGGACTCGGTCGGAGACTGCCTTCTGCTCGGCCACGAGCGACTCGACCGCTCGACGCCTGCTGTCGAGCGCGTCCTTTGCCTTGGCCGCCTGGTCACTTGCGGCAGCCAGCTGCGCGGCGGCGGCGGCGCTGTCGGCCTGCGCGCCCTTGAGCTTGTCGATCAGGTCGGCCTTGCTGCCGGCGGCGATGGTCATGTAGCCCTCGCGCTGGCCGATGTCGCTGCCCGAGCTGTGCAGCAGCAGCGACATCATCTCGTCGCCGCCTCGGGTGTATGCGGCCACCGCGTAGCGGCTCAGATCCTTGCTGCGCTTCGCGACCTCGAGCCGGGTCGCGGCGAGGTGGCGCTGGTTGTCCGCGACCTTCGCGTTGACGTCGTCGAGCGCGATGCGCCCCTGGTCGTACGCCTCAGCCAGGATCGATTCCTGCTTGCGCAGCTGATCGAGCTTGTCGCTGACCCGGGCCGCCTCGGCCCGCTTGTCGCCGATCGCATCGCCGGACGCGGCACCGGGGGCCAGCAAGGGAAGCGACAGCGCTCCGAGTGCGACCAAGCCCATCCAGCGCCGAAAACCCTTGTCCCGTCCTGGCATCGCCGGGACATTACTGAACCGTCACGAATATTACAACATCACGACGGGCAGGTGGGTTGGGTCGGGGCCGCTGCGCGCACGGTCCATGACCGGTGCGCACCGCCTCTGACCTGGCCCTGCCCGGGTCTGCCGCCGGCTCGCAGGCTACTGCTTCGGCGCCAGATGCCGGACATTTCGTCGTCACATACCCGGCCGGCGGCCCACGCGAGCGTAAGACGTGGCCGCGTCCGTGCGTCTTGGGAGGGGGATCGCCCGGGGTTTTTCCGCCCTGCCCGGCCGAACGACGTCATGCGCCACCCGAAGCACCCACCGGGAAGGAACGGCCCGTGATCTCCCGGCAAACCACCGCCTCCGCCACCCGCGGCATCTCGCTCCGAGCGGCCGTGGCCGTGCTGCTGGCCCTCGGGTGGTTCGGGGGCATCGGTTCGTTGGCGGCGATGATCCTGGCCAGCCCTCCGCTCGCCGGCAGCCGGACCGCAGTCCCCTCGACGTCTCGGTGCTCAGGGTCGCATTCTGGATCGGGGTCTTCGGCCTCCTCGCCGACCTCGCGGTCGCCGTCTTCCTGCTCGCCACGACCAGCTCGACCTCAGGTTCCTACCGGCTGTAGCCGCCCCCGATCCGACGGGCCGGTCACCCGCACCGAGCGTCCAGCCATCTGAGCGGCGCCGGCACTGCGATCCGCGAGCTCACCCACCGCCTCCGCGAGATCTGGCCGGCCGGAACTACCGAGAGCCCGAGGTCGGATTCGAACCGACGACCTACCGCTTACAAGGCGGTTGCTCTGGCCAGCTGAGCTACACGGGCGGACGCCGGTCATCGTATGGGGCCGGCCGGGGCGGCCTGGCGGCGGAATCAGTCGGGGACGAGCTCGATGGCGTACTCGGGGCAGTTGTCGACGGCCAAGGCGGCGGCCTTCTCGAGCTCGGGGGGCACGGGGCCGGTGGTGCGGACCACGGCGTAGCCCTCGTCGTCGGCGTCGAACAGCTCCGGAGCCAAGGCGTAGCAGCGGCCGTGGCCCTGGCACTTGGTGCGGTCGTAGGCGATGCGCATCAGAGCGCCTCCGGGTGGAGCAGACGGATGGGGAGCTGGCGTGGACCGCGCACCTGGCCGGTGGACCAGAGCACGGCGTCGGGGTCAGCGAGCTCGAAGTCGGGGATGCGGCGCATCCACTCGTCGATGGCGACGGTGAGCTCGAGGCGGGCCAGGTTCGAGCCGAGGCAGCGGTGGATGCCCAGGCCGAACGCGACGTGGCGGTTCCGCTCGCGGTCGATCACGAACTCGTCGGCGCGGTCGAACGCCTCGGGGTCCCGGTTGGCCGACGGGAACGGCAGCAGCACCCAGTCGCGGTGGCCGAGCGTCTGCCCGCCAAGCTCGACCTCGTCGTCGGCCACGATGCGGGCCATGGTCACTGGTGCGTAGAAGCGCAGCATCTCCTCGACGGCGAAGGGCAGCACGGCGGGGTCCTCGACCAGGCGCCGGCGGTCGTCCGGGCGTTGGGCCAGGTGCCAGAGGCTCGCCCCGATGGCCGACCACGTCGTGTCGATGCCGGCGATGAGCAACAGGCCGATGGTGCCGACGATGTGCTCGGTGGCGAGCGGCTTGCCGTCCATCTCGGCACCGATGAGGAAGCCGATCAGGTCGTCGCGGGGGTGGCTGCGGTGGTCCTCCACCATCTGGCCCAGGTAGTAGAAGAGCGTGTCCTCGTAGGCGATGTCGCGCCTCGCGCCGGGCGCCTCGATGATCCGGTGGATCCACACCCGGAACCGGTCGCCGTCCTCGCGCGGCAGGCCGAGCATCTCGGCGATCACCCGGACCGGGATGTGCTGGGCGTACTGGCGGGCCGCGTCCACCACGTCAGCGCCGTCCGCGAGGGCGGTGTCGAGCAGCTCGCGGCACGAGGCCCGGGCCGCGGGCTCGAGCTTCGAGATCTCCTTGGGCGAGAACGCCGGCAGGAGCAGGCGGCGGGCCTCGGCGTGGAACGGGGGATCGGAGGTGATGGGCGGCGCGTAGCCCTGCGGCGCCATCCCGACCGGCTTGAACGGGCTGACGATCACGCCCTCGGAGCTGTACCGCCGGGTGTCGTGCGCGATGGCGGCCACGTCGGCGTGCCGGGTGGGCAACCACATGCCGCCCTGGCGATCGGAGTGGGCGACCGGACAGCGGTCGCGCAGCTCGTCCCACACCTCGGGCGCTCGGGCCGCGTAGTCGGGATGCGTGTGGTCGAAGTCGGTCGCCCAGTCCTCGATCGGCGCCCGGTCGACGTCGGTCATCGTGCTCCCCCGCTCCCTGCGCCGTGGTGGCGGCGCCTGACCGGGCCGTCCCCGGGTTCGGCTGGCAGTCTGCCAGGAGGGATCGGGATCAGGCCACGCGTTCGAGGATGATCACGCGGACGGCGGGGGCGCTGCTCGTGGGCTCGTCCGGCACGAGGTACGGCGTCGTCTGCTGCTGGCGGCCCCACAGGCGCTCGCGCTCGCCTTGGTCCGCGGGGTGCGCGTCCACGGCGTACCGCTCGTCGCCGACCTCCACGCTCGCCCGCGGGTTGTCGATCAGGTGCTGGTACCAGTCCGGGGATGCCTGGGCCGCTCCCTCCGCGGCGAAGACCACGAGCCGGTCGCCGTCGCGCTGATACACGAGGGGGCTGACGCGCTCGGCGCCCTCGGCGCCCGTCGCGCCGGCTGCAGTGCTGTGCAGGAGCAGGAGGGGCGTGCCCTCGAACGGTCCGCCGACCGCGCCGTGGTTGGCGTGGAACTCGTCGATGAGCCGCGTCCTGAGGTCGTCGGGCCCGGCCCCGCCACCAGTCGAGGCCCCCGGCTCGGTCCGTTCCGGCGGAGTGCCTTCGCCGTTGGCGGACGGCCGGGCGGAGGGCCCGAACGACCGATCTGTTCCGGTGGCGCCCGCCCCGCCCGCCGCCCGGCCGCCCGCCTGTGCCTCGCGGAGCACGAAGGCCGTGACCATCTGGCCGACGCCCCGGAGCAGCGCGGCGGCGGCCACCCACGCCGCGAGCAGGACGAACGAGCGTCCCGGGTAGCCGACCGCCCAGAAGCCGATCGCCACCTCGAGCACGCCGACGATCAGCCGCAACCACCAGAGATCGCGCCGGTCCATGAGGGCGCCGACGACGTTGAACGCGCCCTGGAACATCAGGAACCACCCGATGAGCGCGGCGAGCACGACGAACGTGATGCCCGGCCAGAGCAGGGCCACGAGGCCGGCGGCGATGCACAGCACGCCGAGCGCGATGCGGGCCCACTTCCAGCTCGGCACGTACGCGGCCGCGGTCAGCTCGGTGATGCCGGCGACGATGAACGAGATGCCGGCGAAGATCGCCACGCCGAGGACCGTGCGAAAGTCGAACGAGAGCACGAGGAAGGCGAACACGACCCAGGCTGCGCCCGTGACGAGGAAGAGCCACCATGGCAGCCGAGCCAGCTGCTCGACGATCACGTCCTCGTCGGCTCGGTCGCTCGTGCTCGCGTCGAACTGGGGCTGGGTTTCGGTCGTCACGGTGGACTCCTTTCGCGCCGCCGACGTCAGTGTGCGGTCGCCCCGGCACGCGAAGACACACGTGATCGCGTGGTGCTGGAGCGCTGCCGCCTGCTTGACGGGGCGCTACTCGGCGTAGTTGTCTGGTCAACACCAATACGCACAGTGGTCGCGGCGGAAGCATCGCCAGTGAGGCTGCGGGGGCGGGGAGCTGGAGGAACGCCGTGGTGCTGGACGCAGGAAGCCGCTCGCTTCGAACCATCGCCGTCGGCCTCTGCGTGGCGCTCGCCTCGATCGCGGTGATCGCGGTGCCGACAGCGGCAGGCGCGGCCGCGCCGGCAGGCCGCATCGTCACGCGCGGCGCCGCGACGTCGGTCGCCTACGCCGCGGACTCGACCCGTCGGATCGCGCTGTCCGTGCCCCTCGGCGCGGCCAGCGGTGACCTCCTGCTGGCATCGATCGGGGTCGGCCGCAACAGCACCCGCTCGCAGGTGACGATCAGCGCACCAGCCGGGTGGACGCTGGTCTCGCGCACGAACCTCTCCTCGGTGGCGACCCTCGCTCTGTACCGCCATGTGCTCGCAGCGGGCGAGTCCTCGTACTCGTGGACCACCGACGTCGCGGTGGGTGGCACCGCCTTCCTCGCGGCGTTCAGCGGTGTCGACCCGACGAACCCGATCGACGCGTCGCAGGGCACCGTCGTGGGCCGCACCACGACCGTCGGCGCTCCGTCGGTCACCACGACGACCTCCGACAGCACGCTGGTCGCCAGCTATGCCGGCTACCGGGGTGCCGACGTGCGCACGACCTGGACGTCACCCGCGGGCATGTCCGAGATCGGCGACGCCTCGGTGCCCGGCGGCGGGAACCGCCGCGGCGACAGCTCTGGCGGAAGCCGTACGGGCAGCGTCCACGTCGGGACGCAGGCGAGCCCCGGGCCGTCGGGCACGAAGACGGCGACCGCGTCGACGACCCAGGACTACGCATTGGGCGTGCTCACCGCGCTGCGCCCGGCCCCGGCCACCCCGCCTCCACCCCCGCCGCCGACCGCGGGGCCGGTGCCCTTGATCATCGACACCGACATCTTCAGCGACGCCGACGACGTCGGCGCGCTGGCCACTGCGTTCGCGCTCCAGGCCAAGGGCGAGGCGAAGGTCGTGGCCATCGGGGTGAACACCCGCACGAGCCGTCCGGCGGTGGCGACGAGCTCGTGGCGCTGCGTCGCGGCCGTCGCGCAGTTCTACGGGTCGCCGAGCGTGCCGATCGGCACGGCGTCGCCCAACAACGGCGCTGACGTCAACACGCCGAACTTCACCGGGCCCTGCGGTGCGCTCGCGTCACCCTCCACCCCGACGCCCGACACCGCGGTCAACGTCATGCGCCGCGCGCTGATCGCGCAGCCCGACGGCAGCGCGGTGATCGTGTCGACCGGCTACTTCGGCAACCTCGCGGCGCTGCTCGCGTCACCCGCCGATGCGATCAGCCCGCTCAGCGGCCGCGACCTCATCACCAAGAAGGTGCGGCGGCTCGTGAGCATGGCCGGCGGTTACCCGAGCCGGGGCGGCGAGACGAACCTCGTGGGCGACCCGCAGTCCGCCCAGGCGGTGGCGTCGAGCTGGCCGACCGAGCTGGTCTGGTCGGGCTACGAGGTCGGCGACGCCATCCACACCGGCAGCACGATCACGCGCACCCACCCGTCGAGCTCGCCCGTGCGGACGGCCTACGAAGCGTTTGCCGGACCCAACAACTGGATCTACTCGTACGACCTCACCGCGGTGTACCACGCCGTCCGTCCGGCAGATGCGGTCATGACGCGGGTGGGCCCCGGGACGAACGTGGTCGACGCCAACGGCGGCAACGCCTTCAGCAACGGCACCGGGAACCAGTACTACCTGAAGCTCGCGGACGCGGCGACGCTGACGGCGAACCTCGACGGGCTGCTCTCGTACGTCCCGCCGAGCGGGCCAGGACCGCCACCTCCGCCGCCGCCCGCCGCCGGAGCGAGCGACAACTTCGACACCAACACGCTCGATCCGGCCCGCTGGACCGTCGTGCCGTCGTCGTCGACGATCGGGGTCGCGAACCAGGAGCTGCAGATCACGCACGCGCCCGGCAGCTGGACGAGCGGCGCCGTCCAGAGCGCCGCGGTGTACGACCAGACCGGCAAGAGCGTGCAGCTGCAACTGAAGCGGGCGGCCAACGACGGCCTCGGCGGCTCGACGTTCGGCGAGACCTCGGCGTTCCTCTGGATCGATGCGACCCACTACGTCTCGTTCTTCGTGGCCAGCGGCACGCTGACCGCGCGCGTCAACCAGGGCAGCGGCGAGGTCAACCTGAACCCGAGCTGGCCCGCGTACAGCGCGAGCGCGATGCAGTGGCTGCGGTTCCGCGAGGCGGGCGGCACGCTCTACTGGGAGTACGCGAGCGGCGCCACGGCGCCCGGCGCCTGGACGGTGCTGGCGTCCGCGCCCAACCCGTTCTCGATGCAGTCGGTGGTGCTGCGCATCGCGGCCGGGTCGAACACGGGCATCGCCGACGTCACGAGGGTCGACAACATCGCCACGTCCTGACCAACGAGTCAGGCGGGTAGGCGACCGCTACGGATCGTGCCGCAATGCGGCGACCACGCGATCCAGCCTGGACGTTGAACGCGCTCCGTGGTGCTCGGCCAGGCTCCTGCCGCTCCTCGTGACGCCGTCGCCACTTGACGTCAACTACGGAGAGTGTCTAACCTCGGATTTAAGTACGGAGAGTGGCGATGGGCGCGCCGCGCCGGTGTGCTCTCGGGGGGAGGCCCCAGCGAATGACCGCGACGGACGGTGAGGTGGCCCAGGGGGTCATCGACCTCAGCCTGGTGGCCGCGCTGGCCGATCCGCGGGCGGCCACGGCACGGCATCGCCGGCGCCGCACCGACCAGATCGACGACCAGCAGAACGCCGGCCCGCCCACCGTCTCGGTGGTGATCCCGACGCTCAACGAAGCCCGCAACCTGCCCCACGTGCTCCCGCTCGTGCCTGAGTGGGTCGACGAGGTCATCGTCGTCGACGGGCGCAGCACCGACGACACCGTGGCCGTGGCCCGCGAGCTGCTGCCGCGGGTGCGCATCGTGATGGAGCCGCTGCCGGGCAAGGGGCGGGCGCTCATGACCGGCATGCATGCGGCGACGGGCGAGATCCTCGTGACCTTCGACGCCGACGGCTCGATGGACCCGCGCGAGATCCCCCGTTACGTGTACTCCCTGCTGGCCGGCGCCGACTTCGTCAAGGGGTCGCGCTTCATGCACGGTGGCTCGACCGACGACATGACGCTGCTGCGGCGGGTCGGCAACCGCGCCCTGACCGAGGTCGTGCGCCGCATGTACGGGGGGCGCTTCTCGGACCTCTGCTACGGCTACAACGCCTTCTGGCGCGACGTGCTCCCCTACCTCGAAGGCCGGGCGCCGGGCTTCGAGATCGAGACGCACATGAACGTCCGAGCGTTGTGCGCCGGGCTGCACGTGGTCGAAGCGCCGAGCTTCGAGGCCGAGCGCATCTACGGCACCAGCAACCTGCGGGCCGTGCCCGATGGGTTCCGGGTGCTGCGCACGATCTTCTCGGAGCGGCGCAGCATGGCCCGCTCGGCGCTCCCCGAGCGCAACACGCCGCGGCCTCCCGCCGCTCTCGGTGGTATCGACGTCGGCGGCCGGCGCCTCGTCGTGCCGACCACGCAGCGCGACCTGCCGGTGCCGACCCGCACGACCAGCGTGGCCATCTGCACGCACGATCCCGAGCGCTGGCCGGACCTGGTGGCGGCGGTCGAATCGGTCCGCTCGCAGGCGGCGGCCCCGCAGGAGGTGCTCGTGGTGGTCGACCACGACGTGCGCCTGCTGGCTCGGGCGACGGCCGAGCTCACCGGCGTCCGCGTGATCGCCAACGAGGACGCCAAGGGCCTGTCGGGGGCCCGCAACACCGCCGTGCGGCACGCGGACGCCGACATCCTCGCCTTCATCGACGACGACGCGACCGCCGAGCCCGACTGGCTCGAGCGGCTGCTCGCCGCGTACGACGATCCGTCGGTCGTCGCGGTCGGCGGTGCAGTGCTCGCGCACTGGGACCTCGGCGATCGGCCGGCCTGGTTCCCCGAGGAGTTCGACTGGGTCGTCGGCTGCAGCTACCGCGGCCTGCCCGAGGTGCGGACGCCCGTGCGCAACCTCATCGGTTGCAACATGTCGTTCCGGACCGACGTGCTGCGCAGCGTCGGCGGCTTCGACGAGGGGCTCGGGCGGCAAGGTGCCAACGGCGCCGGCTGCGAGGAGACCGAGCTGTGCATCCGCGTCAGCCGCGAGCGGGCCGACGCACGGATCATCTACGAGCCGGCCGCCCGGGTCTGGCACCGCGTGCCGTCCGAGCGCTCGACCTGGGCCTACTTCTCCAAGCGCACGCGAGCCGAGGGGCGTTCGAAGGCGCACGTGGCCGAGCTGGTCGGGACCGACGACGGGTTGTCGTCGGAGCGGTCGTACGTGGTGCGGACGCTGCCGGCCGCGGTGGCCCGCGGCCTCGGTCAGGCGGCCCGGCTCGACGGCACCGGAGCGCGCCGCGCCGGGTCGGTGGTGGCCGGGCTCAGCATGGTGGGCTGGGAGTACGCCCGGGCCCGAGCCAACGGTCGAGCGGGCAGCCGATGATGACGACCGACGCGCCCGGGGTGCTCGACATCGAGCTGACCCGCGCGCTCCCCGACGTCCCGCCCGAGCGGGCGTGCGCGGCCAACCGGCGGGTGCTCTGCCTCGTCCGCGCCCTCGGCGTGCCGGTCGCCGTGGCCGAGGTCGAGGTGCCGCTGCACGGCCTGAGCAGCACGGCGCTGGGAAGCCGGCTCTGGGAGCAGTGCGGCACGGCGGTGACCGACCGGTTCGGCCCCGCGGTCGACGGGCTCGACGGGTTTCCGCCCGTCGGCATCGAGCTGCCCGAGCCGGACCACCCGACCGCACCGCTCGTGCCGGTGACGGTCGTGGTCGCCACCCGCGACCGCGCCGTCCAGCTGCGCCGCTGCCTCGACTCGCTGCTGGCGTCGACCCACCTGCCCGAGCGGATCGTCGTCGTCGACAACGCGTCGATCGACGCCGCGACCGAGCAGCTGATCAGCTCGCGCTACGGGGTCGGCGACCTCGTGCGCTACGTCCGCGAAGACCGACCCGGCCTCGCCTGCGCGCACAACGCGGCGCTGCCGCACGTCGAGACCCCGCTCGTCGCGTTCACCGACGACGACGTGCTCGTCGATCCGACCTGGCTCGAACGGCTCGTCCGGGCGTTCGACGCGACCGAAGACGTGGCCTGCGTGACCGGCCTCATCTTCCCGGCCGAGCTGCAGAGCCGTGAGCAGTGGTGGATCGAGCAGTACGCCGGCTTCGGCAAGGGGCTCGAGCGGCGGATCTTCGACACCGGCCGCCACCGTGGCAACGACGCCCTCTTCCCGTTCACGGCCGGGACGCTCGGCTCGGGCGCCAACATGGCGTTCACCCGCACGTTCCTCGACTCGATCGGCGGCTTCGACCCGTCGCTCGGTGCCGGCACCCGGTCGCTCGGCGGCGATGACCTCGCGGCGTTCTACCGGGTCGTCTCCGAGGGCCACCGGCTCGTCTACGAGCCGTCGGCGATCGTCTTCCACCATCATCGGCGCGACTTCCCCTCGCTGCGCAAGCAGGTCTACGGCTACGGGGCCGGGCTCACCGCCTATCTCACGGGTGTGCTGGTGGATCGCCCGTCGACGGTGTTCTCGATGGCTCGTCGGATGTCGGGGGGCATCCGGCGAGCCGTCGGTTCAACCTCGCCGCTCGCGCTGCGGCGGCCGGCCGACTACCCGCCCGAACTGGTGCGGCGCGAGCGCATCGGCATGCTCTCGGGCCCCGGTCGCTACCTGCGGACCCGGTGGGAGCACCGTGCCGAGGTCGGGTGCAGCCGATGACCACCACGGTCCCGATCCTCCTCTACCACGGCGTCGCGGCCGAAGGGCCCGACGGCTTGGCGCCGTACGTGATGGCGCCCGAGCGCTTCGCCGAGCACATGGCCGAGCTGGACCGGCGCCGCTGCTCGTTGCTCACCGTCAGCACGCTCGTGGACCTGATGAAGCGCGGTGAGGAGCCGCCCCCGCGTGCAGTGGTGGTGACGTTCGACGACGGCCTCGCCGACTTCGCCGACCATGCCTGGCCCGTGCTGCGCGGGCTCGGCTTCCCCGCCACCCTCTACGTCGTGTCCGGCCGTGTGGGCGGTCGCGCCGAGTGGCTGGCCGAGTTCGGCGAGCCGGTCCCGAGCATGCTCACCGTCGACCAGGTGCGGACGCTGGCCGACGAGGGCTGCGAGATCGGCGCCCACAGCGTCAGCCATCCTGAGCTCGACACCCTGTCGGCCGAGGCGCTGATCCACGAAGTCCGCGGCTCGCGAGTCGAACTGTCGCTCGCGCTCGAGCGCCCGGTCCGGTCGTTCGCCTATCCGCACGGCTACCACGATCGCCGCGTGCGCGAGGCCGTCCGGCTCGCCGGCTTCGACTCGGCCTGCGCGGTGCGCAACATGCTCAGCTCCACCTCCGACGATCCGTTCGCCCTCGCCCGCGTCACGATCACCGCCGACCAGACCGTCGACCACCTCCGCCGCGTGTTGGACGGGCAGGGCCTGAAGCGAGCGCCGCGGCCCGAGCAAGTTCGAACTCTCGGCTGGCGCGTGTACCGGCGGACGCGGCGCCGCCTCAGCAGCCCGAGCTGATGACCGCGATCATCGGCCCCCCCGCTGATGCGCTCGTCGCGAGCCCCGCCTCGCGCGACGCGTGGCAGCGCTGCTACGACGCCGATCCCAGCGCGGTCGTGACCCAGTCGCCCCGCTGGATGGACGCGCTCGAAGCCAGCGGCCAGTGGGTCGACGCCAGCCGCTCCTACCGGCTCGACGGGGGGCGCGAGCTGGTGCTCCCGCTCGTGCGTCGGCGCGCGTTGGGCGCCATGGGACCGCTCCACTCGCTGCCCGACGCGTGGGGCTATGGCGGCCTGGTCGGCGCCGGCATCGACGCCGCCGCGGTCGCCGCGGTCGTGGAGGACCTCCGCGCCAGCCGCAACCCCTGGGTGCGCATCCGGCCCAACCCGCTGCACGCCCACGCGTGGAGCGACGGGGCCGCGCTCGCGGGCGGCACGCTCGAGATCCCGCGACGCGCGCACGTGCTGCGGCTCGATGTCGACCCCGACGAGATCTTCCGGACCCGCTTCACGTCTGCCTGCCGGCGGGCCGTCCGCAGCGCAGAGAAGGCCGGGCTCATCGTCGAGGTCGATGCCAAGGGCGCGCTCGCCCCCGTCTTCCACGATCTCCTCCAGAGGTCGGTGGAGCGCTGGGCCGGTTCGCAGCACGAGCCGCTCGCCCTGGCGCGCTGGCGGGCCGATCGTCGCGATCCGCTGCGGAAGTTCGAGGCGTGGTCGCGGGCCCTCGACGGAGGCTGCCGGATCCTGGTCGCCCGTCGAGCGGGGCGCGCCATCGCGGCGATGGTGATCCTGCAAGGCCACAACGCGCACATGACCCGCAGCGCGATGGATCGCGAGCTGGTCGGACACGACCGGCCCAACGAGCTGCTCATGTGGCACGCGATCCGCGACGCGGCCGAGGCCGGTTGCCAGTGGTTCCATCTCGGCGAGTCGGGCCAGTCGGAGAACCTCTCGCGCTACAAGGAGAAGTACGGCGCCGTCCCGATGGAGTACGCCGAGCACCGCATCGAACGCGTGCCGGCGACCAGCGTCGACACCGCCGTCCGCTCGGCGGTGAAGCGGCTGATCGGATTCCGGGACAAGTGAGGGCGTGGCGGGAGCTGCGCGTGAGGCTCGACCTCGGCCGGCCGGCCTCGCTCTCGCGCAGCGGCTACGCGCTGCTCCTCAGCTCGGTCATCACGTCCGCGCTCGGGCTCGTCTACTGGTTCTTGGCGGCGCGCCTGATCGCCGCCGACGAGCTGGGCCGCGGCGCGGCGCTCGTGTCGGCCATGGTGCTCGTCACGAGCCTGGCCACGGCTGGGCTCAAGCGGGGGCTGATGCTGTTCGTGGCCATGGTCGGGCCGGGGGCGCGCCGGTTCGTCGTGCACGTGTATGCCGCCGGCCTGCTCATCACGCTCGCGTTCGGCGCCGTCTTCGTGGCCGGGTTCGCCGGACTGTCGCGCGAGCTGGACCTCGTGAACCACGGCTGGGTCGGGCCCACGGTGTTCCTGCTCTCGACGCTGGTCTGGGCGGTGTTCGTGCTGCAGGACGCGGTGCTGATCGGCAGCCGGCGCAGCACGCTCGTGCCCGTCTCCAACGCGGCGTTCTCGGTGGCCAAGATCGTCGTCCTGCTCAGCCTGCTGGCCTTCGTCGACCAAGACCTGGGCGTGCTGCTGTCGTGGGTGCTGCCGGCGCTCGCCACGGGCGTGGTCGTCAACTGGTGGCTCGCGCGCCGAGGCCTGGAGCGCGACGACCGGCCGCACGCGATCGATCCGCCGACGCTCGGGCAGGTCGCCCGCTTCACCGGTGCCGAGTACGTGGCGGCGCTGTCGTGGTTGAGCGCCGTCTACCTCACGCCGCTGCTCGTGCTGGCCCGTGCCGGCGCCACGTCGAACGCGCACTTCTACCTCGCGTTCCAGATCGCCTACGCGCTGTTCCTCGTCAGCAGCAACATCAGCGACGCGCTGGTCGCCGACGCGGCCGAGGTGGCCAGCAGCGGCACCGCCCTCGCCGCGAAGGTGCGCAAGGCGAGCCGGCAGATCGCACTCGTGCTCGTGCCGGGCGCCGCCTTGGCCGTGGTGGCCGCGCCCTGGGTGATGGCCGCGTTCGGGAACGGCTACCGCGCCGAAGGCACGATCGTGCTGCGGCTCTTGGCCATCGCGGCGGTGCCGAACGCGATCACCACGGTCATGGTCGCGATCGCCCACGTGCGGCGGCGCATGTGGCTCGTGATGGTCGTCGAGGCGACGATGGCCGCCCTGACGCTCGTCCTCAGCTGGCTGCTCCTCGGTCACCACGGCGTGGCCGGCGTGGCCTGGGCCTGGCTCATCGCGCAGTGCGCCACCGCCCTGCTCGCCACCGTCCTCACCGTGCAGGCCGAGGCGCCGTCACGTCGCGAGCTGCGGCTGCGGCTGGTCGGCTGGGCCTCCAGCGGACGCGGTGCGCTCGCCCGGGTCCGCTGCGAGCGGCACGTCCCCCGCTGGCTGGCCCAGCTGCCCGCGGGTGCCGTACCGCCCGGGCCGCGCCGGCTGCTCGCCTGCCAGCACGACCTCGCGGTGGTGCAGGTCGGGTCGTCGGCCGACGCGGTGGTCGTGCGGCTCGCCGTCGGCGCGCAGGGGCGGGCGGTGATCCGCGCCCATGTCGACAA
>JAODBM010000172.1 GCA_025463985.1 Acidimicrobiales bacterium | reverse complement strand
TCGCCGCCGCGCCGCGCCGGACGCGGTCGGGCCGGAGGTGAGGTCGCCGCCGTCGGGGGCGCTGCCGCTCGGGCTCGCGCCGGCCGGGCCGTCAGGCGCCGCCGTTCTGGAGACGGGCTCAGCCGCGGAGGCTGGCGCGCCCTCGCTCAGCCGCTCGGAGCGAGCGGGTTCGGAATCGGTCATCGGGGTGTTCCCTTCTCATGACGCACGCGCTTCCGCGTGCGGCGCCGACGTCGCACCGGCCGGGACCACGAGGGGTTCCTGCCGGGCGCCGTCGTGCAGCGTCCATTGGTGGGTGCGCCGGACCCGGCCTTCCTCCCAGGTGCCGCCGCCGAGGACGGCGAGCAGCTCGGAGGTGCGCAGGCCGCGCGGCTGGGTGGCGAGGTGAGCCTCGAGCTCGGCGCCATGATCGGTCGGACCGATCACCCCGAGATCGAGCAGGTACGGGCGGATGTCGTCGGTGACGTCGTTGCCCTTGCGCTGGCGGGTGAGCACCAGCTCGTCGGCGGCGAGGACGCGGGAGACCGCGCCGGCGAGGGTGGCGACGTCGATGTCGCGCACCTCGACCCGCCAGGTGCAGCTGGTCACGGCCTGCTGCAGCGACGCCGTCCCGGGTTCGATGACCTCGGCGACGTGCGCCTCGATCCCGACCGGGAGCAGGGGCGTGAGCAGGTCGGGCAGCTGGTCCACGGCCACCGATCGGCCCGCCGCCGACCCGATCAAGGCGACCGTCGTGGCGGGGGGCTCGACGTCGAGGTCGATGTCGATGTACTCGGCGAGCGACTCGTGACCGGTGGAGAGGGCGAGGCCGAAGTGCAGGCGGGGCCGGGGCGAGTAGCCCGCGGAGTAGGCCACCGGCAGGCCGGCGCGGCGGATGGCTCGCTCCCACATGCGCGCCAGGTCGCGGTGCGAGGTCCAGCGCACCTTGCCGGTCTTGGCGAAACGCAGCCGGACCCGCATCAGCGCGCGGCCACGGCGATCGGCTTGGAGGACAGCAGGGTGACGGGCACCTCGCCGCCGGTCGCGAGGTCCTGGCCGGTGCCCTGGCTGCCGCCGGCGGGCGCCACGGCCGAGGCCACCACGTGCTCGATGCCGTAGCCGGTGCAGGCGCCGCAGTCGTAGCAGGGCGTCCAGCGGCAATCCTCGAGGCCGAGCTCGTCGAGCGCGTCGCGCCAGTCCTGCCAGAGGAAGTCCTTGTGCAGGCCGGCGGAGAGGTGGTCCCACGGGTGGACCTCGTGCTCGGTGCGGTGCCGGTAGACGAACTGCTCGAGCGTGAGCCCCGCCCGCTCCAGGGCCGCCAGCCAGAGGTCGAAGTCGAAGTGCTCGGACCACTCCTGGAACGTGCCGCCGTGCCGCCACACGTCCTCGATCACCGCGCCGAGCCGCCGGTCGCCGCGGCTGACCAGGCCCTCGGCCGAGGTGGCCTTGGGGTCGTGCCACTTGAGCTTCACGCCGTGGTCGCGGCGCAGGTCGTCGCGCAGCAGGAAGATCTTGCGGGCCAGCTCCTCGCGGGTGTTCTGGCCGAACCACTGGAACGGCGTGAACGGCTTGGGCACGAAGCCGCCCACCGAGATCGTGACCGACGGGTTCTTGTGGTACTCCTTGCCGATCGCGACCACGTTGCGGGCGAGGCGGGCGATGCCCAGCGTGTCCTCGTCGGTCTCGGTGGGGAGTCCGGTCAGGAAGTAGAGCTTCATGCGCCGCCAGCCCTGCGAGTAGGCCGAGCGCACCGCGCTGTAGAGGTCTTCCTCACGGATCAGCTTGTTGATGACCTGCCGCATGCGCCAGGTGCCGGCCTCGGGGGCGAACGTGAGACCCGTGCGTCGGGCCTTCTGGATCTCCCCGGCGATCCCCACCGTGAACGCGTCGACCCGCAGCGACGGCAGCGACACGGAGATCTGGCTTCCGCAGCTCGGGTCGTTGACCGTGTCCCGCACGACCTCCTCGATGCCCGAGAAGTCGGCCGTGGACAACGAGGTGAGCGCCACCTCGTCGTAGCCGGTGCGCCGCAGGCCCTCGCTGATCATGGTGCGGACCTGGTCGGCCGGGCGCTCGCGCACGGGCCGCGTGATCATCCCGGCCTGGCAGAAGCGGCACCCGCGGGTGCAGCCCCGGAAGACCTCGACGTTGAGCCGATCGTGCACGACCTCGGTGAGCGGCACGAGCTGCTGGCGCGGATACGGCCATTCGGCCAGGTCGGCGATCGTGCGCTTCTCGACCTGCGCCGGCACGTCGACGAACCGGGGGGTGATCGACGTGAGCAGGTCGTCGGCGAACGTGGCCTCGTACAGCGACGGCACGTAGACGCCGTCGACCTGGGCCAACGCCCGCAGGACCTGCTCGCGAGAGCCGGGGCCGCGCCCGCCTGCCTTCCAGTCGCGCACCACCGCGGTGATCTCGCCGACCGCCTCTTCGCCGTCGCCCAGGACGACGAAGTCGAGGAAGTCGGCCAGCGGCTCGGGGTTGAACGTGCAGTGCCCGCCGGCGCCGATGATCGGGTGGCTCGGCAGACGGTCAGCCGACCGCACCGGCACGCCGGCGAGGTCGATCATGTTGAGCACGTTCGTGTAGGTCAGCTCCGCCGAGAGGTTGAAGGCGAGCAGATCGAACTGGCCTGCCGCCTGGTGGGTGTCCACCGAAAACAGCGGGATCTGGTGCTCGCGCAGCAGCGCCTCGAGGTCGGACCACGGCGCGTAGGTGCGCTCCGCGACCGCATCGGGCCGCTCGTTGAGGATCTCGTAGAGGATCTGCAGGCCCTGGTTGGGCAGCCCGATCTCATACGTGTCCGGGTAGGCCAGGAGCCACGAGACCTGCGACGGATGGTGCTGGGGCGACTGCGATCCGTCCTCGCACCCGATGTAGCGGGCTGGCTTCTGGACCTTCGCGAGCAGCGGCTCGAGCAGCGGCCAGAGAGACATAACGCGGCAAGTGTACCGAACCCACCCGCGGACGGTTTCCCTGGGGCGAAACGGTACGACGAGCCGACGACCGCCTGCCCCTGCCAGGCCTCATATCGCGCTACGAGAAGCGGCGCATGTGGATGCTCAGCACCAAGCCCATGCAGACGAACGAGGTGATCGTCGACGACCCGCCGTAGCTGACGAACGGCAGCGGGATGCCGGTGATCGGCATGATGCCCATCGTCATGCCGACGTTCTCGAAGATCTGGAAGACGAACATGGCCATGATCCCGGCGCAGACGAGGGTGCCGAACTCGTCGCGCGCCAGCTGCGCCGCTCGCCAGACCCGCCACACGATGGTGGCCAGCAGCGCGAGCAACGTGGCCGACCCGATGAAGCCGAGCTCTTCGCCCACCGCGGTGAAGATGAAGTCGGTGTGCTGCTCGGGCACGTTGCCCAGCCGGGTCTGGGGACCGTTGAACACGCCCTTGCCCGCGATGCCGCCCGACCCGATCGTGCGCTTGGCCTGCTCGAGGTTGTAGGCGTCGTTGCGGGCGTGCTTCTGGGTGGTGGGGCTGTCCTGCGCCACGAAGGTGGTGAGCCGGTCCTTCTGATATTGCGCGAGGACGCCCGACGAGAGCACGCCGGCGGTGCCGAGCGCGCCGATCAGCGCGATGACGCCGATGTAGCGGGGCTTGATGCCGGCCACGAGCAGCAGCGCGAAGGTCACGGCCGCGGAGACGAGGGTGGTGCCGAGGTCGGGCTGGAGCATCACGAGCGCCATCGGGATGCCGGCCACGCCGAGGAGCACGCCGAGACGGCGGGGGTCGATGTCGCCGCGGAACTGGGCGGCCACCGCGGCGAACCCGATGATGAGGCCGAGCTTGGCCATCTCCGAGGGCTGCAGCTGGAACTGGCCGACCTGATACCAGCCCTGCGTGCCCTTGGCGCGCGAGCCGATGCCGGGCACGAGGACGCCGATCAGCAGGAGCAGGGTGCCGCCGTAGATGAACGGTGCGAAGTCGCGGATCCTGCGGTAGTCGACCGCGGCCACCCCGGCCATGACCAGGTTCCCGATGATCAGGAACATGATCTCCTTCTTGAGGAAGGAGAGGTCGTAGGGGCGGGTCGGTCCTCGCGTGGAGCTGTAGACCATCAGCGCGCCGATGACGTTGACCGTGGCGATGCAGCCGAGCAGCACCAGGTCGACGTGGCGGAACGGCGAGGCCGGGTTGCGCCGCAGCGTGGCCATCGGCCGACGTTGCGGGCTGAGCGTGCGGCGCTGGTGCTGGTAGGTCGTGGCCATCAGTCGGTGCCGCCCTGGCCGAGCGGCACCTTGGTCAGCTTGGCGATGTCGTCGGGGTTGAAGAGGCCGCCGTCGGGGATCTGGAAGGCGGCGAGGGAGCCGTCGGCGATCGGCTCGAAGATCATCCGCACCGACGGGGCGGCCGCCTCGGCCCCGGCCCCTGCGTGCTCGAGCATCGACATGGCCACGTACTGCGCGTTGCTCGCCGGTGCGAACCCCACGAAGAGCGAGTTGTCGTCCTTGTTGCGGTTGGTCACGGGGTCTTTGCCCGTCTGCGCCGTGCCGGTCTTGCCGGCGACCGGGAAGTTGGCCAGGTCGAAGCCCTTGAAGACCAGGCTGGCGGTGCCGCCGGTCCCGGGCTGGGTGACGCCCTCGAAGCCGGTGAGCATCACGTCGCGGGCCGGGCCCCAGTCGATCGTGCGCAGCACCTTGGGCCCCGGGATCGGCCGCAGCGGTCCGGCCTTCTGGTACGGCGTGATCTTGGAGACGACCTGCGGCTGGTAGAGCTTGCCGCCGTTCGCGAACGCGGCGTAGGCGTTGGCGATCTGCAGGGGGCTGGCCAGCATGTCGCCCTGGCCGATGGCGAGGTCGATGCTGCGGCCCGATTGCCAGCGTCCGTTGGCGGCGGCGGCGGCCGGGTCCTTGTTGATCGTGCGGGAGAAGTCGGCGAGCCATGCCGGCGTCGGCACCCGGCCCGGGACCTCGCTCGGCAGGTCGATGCCGGTCTTCGCTCCGAAGCCGAGCGCGAGCACCTGCTGTTGCATCGCGTCGTCGGGCAGCGCGCCGTTGATGTGCGTGGCCCAGATGTCATTTCCAAGCTTGTAGAAGTACACGTCGCTCGACTTGGTGAGCGCGGTCGCGAGGGACACGTTGCCGAGGCCGCCGCCGTTGAGCGACGGGCTGTTCTTCCGGCAGCCGGCCGGCGGACCCGTGCACCCGGGGATGATGAAATAGCCCGGATCGGCCACCACGGTGTCGGGGGTGATCAGGCCCAGCCGCAGACCGGCGTAGGTCGAGGCCAGCTTGAACGTCGAGCCGGGCGGATAGGCCTCTTGGATGGCGCGGTTGGTGAGCACCTTGGCCGACGGGTCAGTGAGCTTGAGCCAGTCCTCCTGGCTGATGCCGCCCACGAGCGTCGACGGGTCGTAGGTCGGGAACGACGCCATGGCCAGCACCTGGCCGTTGCGGGGGTCGATCACGACCGAGCCGCCGGCCGTCGCGTTGACCCGGTAGCCGTTTGTCGAGTGGATGGCCTGCGCGCGCTTGAGGCTGACCTGCAGGGCCACCTCGGTCTTGAACTGCAGCTTGGCGTCGAGGCTGAGGTAGACGTCGTCGCCCGGCTGCGGCGCGATCCGCTTGGCGGTCATCTCCCGCACGGGCCGGCCGCGGGCGTCCACCTCGTAGACGATCTGGCCCGGCCGTCCGCGCAAGTAGGTCTCGTAGCGCGCCTCGACGCCGGACTTGCCGATCTCGTCGGTCTGGACGTAGGGCTTGTCGGCCAGGTTCTGCTTCTGCAGGCGGGCCCAGTCGGTGTCGCTCAGCGCGCCGACGTAGCCGAGCACGTGCGCCGCGAGCTGGTGGTACGGATAGGAGCGGACGGTCTTGCGCCCGGCCGTGACCGCGGGGAACTCGTCGGCCCGCTCGCGCAGCAGGATCTCCAGATCCTTCGGAGCGTCCTCGAGCACCGGGACCGGGCTGAGGTGGCTGAAGCGCTGGTCGTTGAGCCGCCGCTTCAGGAAGGCGACGGTGGTGGCGGGCTTGCCGGGGGTGCTGCGGGTGATCTCGGTGGCCAGCCGGTCGAGCAGCCGCGTGCGGCGGTCTTCGGTCATCTTGGCGAGCGCGACCGTGTCGACGCTGACGAGCACGGACGCCCGGTTCACGACCATCTCGATGCCGTTGCGGTCGAGGATGCGCCCGCGCGGCGCCGGCAGGATCAGCGTGCGTTCGCTGGTCGCCGAGACCACGGCCTGATAGCTGCTGCCCGAGACGATCTGCAGGAACCACAGGCGGGCGAACAACGCGCCGAACAGCGAGAGCGCGGCGATGCCGAGCACACCGAGACGGAGGTGAGAGGAGTCGGAGGTCATCGTGGCGAGTAGCGACGACCGGCGGTGTCGTCGACGAGCGACCACCGCATCGCCCACACCGCGACCGGAGCGAGGACAGCGTTGACGGCGGCGACCACGGCGACGATAGCGGTCAAGGACACGCCCGACAGGGTCGCTTGGCCCAGCACCTCACCGACCAGCGCGTACAGCACCACCCCTGCGGCGCTGGCGGTCGCCGCCGTCACCACCGGGATCCACCAAGCGGCGCGGATCACCGAACCGCCGAGCGCGCCGGCCGCGTAGCCCACGACCGTGTAGGTCAGCGCCGAGAGCCCGAGCGGCGTCGGCAGCAACAGGTCGAACGCCACGCCGGAGGCGAACCCGACCGCGGCGCCCTTGTCGGCCCCGGCCACGAAGCCGGCAGCGATCCCCAGCAGGAGCGGCACGTCGGCCCGCGCGCCCGCGATCGGCAGCCGGGAGAACAAGCAGACCTGCAGCACGAGGGCGATGACGATGCACGCGGCGACGCGGGCTTGGGTCACGCTGGGGGCTCCCGCAGCACGACCTTCACGTAGCTGATCGAGGACAGGTCGGCCGACGGCTCGACGGTCACGACGAGCGCGGTGCCGTCTGACGAGGTGGCCACCTTGGTGACCTTCCCGATCAACAGCCCGGGCGGATAGAAGCTGCGGTCGGTGCCGCTGGTGAAGATGTCGTCGCCCCGCTTGACCTGCGCCTTGGCGGGGATGCCGTCCTCGATCAACAGCGGGCGCCCCTGGCCCTGGCCGTGGGCGATGCCCTGGTCCTGCGTGCGCGGCACCTTGACGCCGACGTCGAAGGTGGGCTCGGTCAGCAGGGTCACCGTCGAGCTTCCGCCGCTCACCCGGCTGACCTTGCCGATCAGGCCCCCCTCGGTGATCACCGCCATGCCCTTCTTGATGCCCTGGCCGCTCCCCTGGTCGATCTCGATCGTGCGGTCGAAGCTCGACAGCCGCCCCGAGGTGACCTGCGCGGTGACGGTCTGGTCGGTGCCGGCCTTGACCCCGGCGATCTTCCGCAGCTCGTCGTTCTGCAGCTGGAGCTGTTTGAGGCGGGCCTGGTCGGAGGTGTTCTTCTCGAGCTGGCTGCGCAGCCGAGCGTTCTCCTTCTTGAGGTCGCCGTAGCCGAACATGCCGTGCCACCCGTCGGCCACGGGCTTGAAGACGGAGTTGCCCGCCGAGCGGAACGGCGAGAACACGACCCCGAACGCTCGGCGCACCGGCTTGAGCGGGCCGGTCCCCGGGAGGTCGACGGCCAGCAAGGTGAGAGAGCTGAGGACGAGCAGGAACAGCGTGAAGCGAGAGCGCCCGGTGCGCCTGGAATAGGCCACGATGCCAGGCGCAGATCAGCTCTGGGCGTGCGACGAGAAGAGCACGCCCTTCAGCGCCTCGAACTCCTCCAAAGACTGCCCGGACCCGACGGCGACGCAGTTCAGCGGGTTGTTCGCGATGATGATCGGCATGCCGGTCTCGTGGCTCAGCCGGGCGTCGAGCCCGTGGAGGAGCGCGCCGCCGCCGGCGAGCACGATGCCGGTCTCCATGATGTCCGCGGCCAGCTCGGGCGGGGTCTTGTCGAGGGTGACCTTGACCGCGTCGCAGATGGCGGCCACGGGCTCTTCGATGGCCTCGCGGATCTCCTCGGTGGTGGTGACGATGGTCTTCGGCAGGCCGGTGACGAGGTCGCGGCCGCGGATCTCGGCGTGCAGCTCCTCTTGCAGCGGCCAGGCCGACCCGAGGGCGATCTTGACCTCTTCGGCCGTGCGCTCGCCGAGGGCGAGGCTGTATTCCTTCTTGATGTACTGGATGATCGCTTCGTCGAGCTCGTCGCCGCCCACGCGGACGGACTGGCTGGCGACGATGCCCCCGAGCGAGATGACCGCGACCTCGCTGGTGCCGCCGCCGATGTCGACGATCATGTTGCCGGTGGGCTCCTGCACCGGCAGGCCGGCGCCGATCGCCGCGGCCATGGGCTCCTCGATGATGTAGGCGGGCTTGCGGGCACCCGCGTACTCCGCCGCCTCCTGCACCGCCCGCTGCTCGACGCCGGTGATGCCCGACGGCACGCAGATGACCATGCGGGGCTTCACCCACCGGCGCTGGTGCACCTTGTGGATGAAGTACCGGAGCATCTTCTCGCAGATCTCGAAGTCGGCGATGACGCCGTCTTTCAGGGGCCGGATGGCCTTGATGTGGGCCGGCGTGCGGCCGATCATGCGCTTGGCCTCGAGGCCCACGGCGAGCGGGCGGCCGTCCTTCACGTTGATGGCGACGACCGACGGTTCGTTCAGGACGATGCCGCGGCCGCGGACGTACACGAGGGTGTTGGCCGTCCCGAGATCGACCGCCATGTCGCGGCCCATGATCGAGGAGAAGGGGTTGTCTGACATGCGGCAGGGCCTCCGCAAAGCGGCGAGTCGATGGAGCGTAACGAGCGGGCGCGGCGCTCGACAAGCGACCCACGCTCGCTCCGGCTCCGTGCGATCGCAGCGTAGCCCTTGTCATCGTTTCGCAACAATCGCCCCCATTACCAGACGGTCGCGATCAGGTGGTGGACCCCGGTCTACGCGCCGAACCAGAGCTTGATCTCGCGCTCGGCGGACTCGGGGCCGTCGGACCCGTGCACCAGGTTCTCGCTGGTGGTCGTGGCCAGGTCGCCGCGGATCGAGCCGGGTTGCGCGTCGGTGACCTTGGTCTGGCCGATGAGGATGCGGCAGAGCTGCCAGGTGTCGTCGGAGGGCCCTTCGACGATCATCGCGAAAACCGGCGAACGGGTGAGGAAGGTGACGAGCTCGCCGAAGAACGGCTTCTCGCGGTGCTCGTCGTAGTGCTCCTCGGCCAGCGCGCGGTCGACGTCGCGCAGCTCGGCGGCGACGAGGCGCAGGCCCTTGCGTTCGATGCGGCCGACGATCTCACCGATCAAGCCCCGCTCCACGGCGTCGGGCTTGCACATCACGAAAGTCCGGTTCGTCATGGCGTCGAAGCTAACGCCGCCGCCCCACCCGACCGAAATGGCGTGGCGCGGTCACGCCCCGGACGTGAGCGGCCAGAGACGCGTTGCTCTACGCGCCGTCGCCGCTCCATTGGCCGTCGGCGCGCAGGGTCAGGATGTCGACGCCGTCGGCGGTCACCAGCAGCGTGTGCTCGAACTGGGCGGTGCGACGGCCGTCGGCGGTCACCGCGGTCCAGTCGTCGTCCCACATGCGGTGGCGCCAGTCGCCGGCCGTGATCATCGGCTCGATGGTGAACACCATGCCGGGCACGAGCAGCATCGACGCCCGCGGGTCGAAGTAGTGCGGGATGGCGAGGTCGGTGTGGAAGGTCTCACCGATGCCGTGGCCGATGAACGAGCGCACGACGCCGAAGCCGGCCCCCTCCGCATAGGCCTGGATGGCTCGGCCGATGTCGGAGATGGGCCGACCCGGCCGCACCGCCGCGATGCCGCGCTCGAGGCTCTCGCGGGTGACGCGCACGAGCCGCTGCGACTCGGGGTCGACCTCGCCGACGAAGAACGTGGCGTTCGTGTCGCCGTGGACGCCCTCGCGGTAGAGCGTGACGTCGAGGTTGACGATGTCGCCGTCGGCCAGGGGCCGGTCGTCGGGGATGCCGTGGCAGATCACCTCGTTGATCGAGGTGCAGATCGACTTGGGGAACCCGCTGTAGTTGAGCGGGCTCGGGTAGCCGCCCAGGTCGATCGCGCCCTGATGGCAGATCGCGTCGAGCTCGTCGGTCGTGATGCCCGGCTCGACGGCGGCGCCGACGAGGGCCAGCAGGTCGCCGGCAGCGCGGCCGGTGCGGCGCATGCGGTCGATGACGTCAGGCGACTTCACGTGGGCCTCGGCCCGGTTGCTGCTGCCGCCGGTGACGGCCCACGGCGGCGCCTCGATCTCCGGCGGGACCGCACGGCGCGGGCTGACCCGGCCGGCCACGATGCGGTCGCTCGCCGCCTTGTGACAGCGCTTGAACTTCTTGCCGCTGCCACACCAGCACGGGTCGTTGGCCTTGAGCTTGGTGGACGCCGCGCTCGTGGCCGGTCGCGTGATGGTCATCGGCTCTTCCCCCTTCGCTCGGTCATTGAGCACCGACCTCCGCGCGCAGGATCGTGCGGGCCGGACCGACGACGTAGAGCGACCCGGTGATGAGGACGAGGTCGTCGGGGCTCGCGAGCGCGAGCGCCCGCTGCACGGCTTCGTCGACCGATCGCACCGATTCGGCCACGATGCCGAGCGCATCGGCGGCGGCGGCCAGCTTGGCGGCGGGCACGGCGCGCGGCGAGTCCGGCGTGCACGCCACGAGGAAGCCGGCGTCGGCGGCGCCCAGGGCGTCCAGCAGCTCGACCGGATCGCGGCCCGACAGCATGCCGACCACGAGGATCAGCGAGCCGTTCAGCGTGAACTCCTCGGCCAGCGTGCGGCGGCAGGCGCGGGCACCGTCGAGATTGTGCGCGGCGTCGAGCACGACGGTGGGATCGCGATGCACGATCTCGAAGCGGCCGGGTACCTGGACCGCGGCGAAGGCGTCGCGGACCAGATCGTCTTCGAGCCGCCGAGCGAAGAAGGCCTCGACCGCGGCCAGCGCGATGGCGGCGTTGTGGGCCTGGTGGTCGCCGTGCAGGGGGACGAACACGTCTTCGACCGTGCCCGACGGCGTGCGCAGATCGACCGACCGTCCACCGAGCGCCAGCATCGACTGCTCGACGTCGAAGTGGACGCCGCGCAGCCAGGTCTCGGCCGCCTCGGTCGACGCGAAGATCGAGCGCAGGTCGGGATCGGTCTCGCCGACGACGAAGGTCGACCCGGGCTTGACGATGCCGACCTTCTCCTGGGCGATCGCGGCCCGCCAGGCGCCCTTGCCGTCGGTGTGGTCGTGGCCGATGTTGGTCAGCACGGCGACGGCGGCGTCGGCGACGTTGGTGGCGTCGTAGCGGCCGAGCATGCCGACCTCGACCACGGCGACATCGACGGCCACCTCCGCGAACCAGCTGAACGCGGCCGCGGTGAGGATCTCGAAGTAGGAGGGGGTGATGCCGGCCACGGGCTCGATCGCCGCGATCGCGCCGATGGCGTCGGCCAGTTCGGCGTCGGAGATCGGGGTGGCGTCCCACGCGATGCGATCGTTGATCTCCTCGAGGTGGGGGCTCGTGTACGTGCCCACCGAGAGGCCCGACGCGCGGAGCAGCTCGGTGACCATGCGGGCCACCGAGCCCTTGCCGTTCGTCCCGGTGATGTGGATGACCGGGTAGGCGTGCTGCGGGTCGCCCAGCGCGGCCGCCAGCTGGCGCATGCGATCGAGGGACAGGCCCTCGGCCCGGCCCGCGGTGGCCTCGAGGTTGGTGTGCTGGTCGAGATAGCGCAGGGCGGCATGGATGTTCACGACGCCCTCAACGCTACCGGTGCCCGCCAACCCGCGAGCCCCGAGGTCAGGCGACCAGCGACGCGGCCCGCGCCCGGGCCTCCGTGGCGCGCTCGAACGCGGCCGACGCGGCGGCCTCGGCCGCTGGCCGCGCCGCTTCGACGGCATGCTCCAGGCCGTCGACCGCCAACTCGGCGAGGCGGCTGAGCGGCGGCGCCTCCCCCACGGCCTCACGCGCCCGGTCGGCGGCGTGCCGGGCGTGCCCAGCCCAGTGGGCGACCCGCGGCTGGGCGGCGTGGGCCGCCTGCTCGAGCGTGTCGACGGCGCGCTCCGCGGCCGACGAGGCCGCCGGGAGCAGGGTGTGCTGCACCTGGTGGCGCGCGTCGCGCACGCCGGCCGACACGCTGTCGCGCGCCGACTCGATGGCCGGCGCGGCGTGGCGGGCCAGGCGCCGGGCGTGGCGAGAACCGTCCTCGACGAGGCCACCGGCGGCCGCGATCGCGGCCCGCCGGGCGCGCCGGTCGAGGACGACCCCCACCAGGCCACCGGCCACCGCGCCTTGGGCGGCGCCCTTCGCCGCGCCGCTGGCCAGATCGCTCGAGCCCGACGTGGCGGCGCGGGAGGCCTGCAGCGCGCCCACCCCTGCGCCGACCCCGGCTCCGATGAGCGCCCCCTTGATGGCCTGGTGCATGACTTCCTCCAACGACGTCGCGAAATCGAGTCGAGCGCCGGGCACCCTACCCAGCGCCCCGACGCGCTGGTCTCCAGCGTGCGCCGACGTGCTCGTGGGGGCGGACGCCGGACCCGGGATCAGGAGGCGGCGCGGCGCGGGCGCGGGGCGCGCGTGGCCGAGCGAGGCACCAGCGTGGGGTTGACCTTCTCCAGCACGACCTTCTCGTCGATCACGCAGCGCTCGACGTCGGTGCGGCTCGGCAGGTCGTACATGACGTCGAGGAGCACCTCTTCGAGGATCGCCCGCAGCCCGCGAGCGCCGGTGGCCCGCAGGATGGCCTGGTCGGCGATGGCCTGCAGCGCGTCGGGCGTGATCTCGAGCTCGACGTTCTCGAGCTGGAAGATGCGCTGGTACTGCTTGGCCAGCGCGTTGCGGGGCTCGATCAGGATGCGGACCAGGGCCTCGCGGTCGAGGTTGTTGACCACGCCGACGACGGGGAGCCGACCGATGAACTCCGGGATCAGACCGAACTTGTGAAGGTCCTCGGGCATCAGCTGCGTGAGCAGGTTGCCGAGGTCTTTGTCTTCGGCCCGGCGGATGTCGGCGCCGAAGCCCACGCCCTTGGAGCCGGCCCGGCTCTCGATGATCTTCTCGATGCCGGCGAACGCGCCGCCACAGATGAACAGGATGTTCGTCGTGTCGATCTGGATGAACTCCTGGTGGGGGTGCTTGCGCCCCCCTTGCGGCGGCACCGACGCGGTCGTGCCTTCCAGGATCTTCAGCAGCGCCTGCTGCACGCCCTCACCGGACACGTCGCGGGTGATCGACGGGTTCTCGGCCTTGCGGGCCACCTTGTCGATCTCGTCGATGTAGATGATGCCGGTCTCGGCCTTCTTGACGTCATAGTCGGCGGCCTGGATCAGCTTGAGCAGGATGTTCTCGACGTCCTCACCGACGTAGCCGGCCTCGGTGAGGGCGGTGGCGTCGGCGATCGCGAACGGCACGTTCAGCATGCGGGCGAGGGTCTGGGCCAGGAACGTCTTGCCGCAGCCGGTGGGGCCGATGAGCAGGATGTTGGACTTGGCCAGCTCGACGTCGTCGGCGCTGGGCGTGGCGCCGAGCTGCACGCGCTTGTAGTGGTTGTAGACCGCGACGGCCAGGATCTTCTTCGCGTGCTCCTGGCCGATGATGTAGTCGTTCAGGAACTCGAAGATCTCACGGGGCTTGGGGAGCTCGTCGAAGTGCAGCTCGGAGGTCTCGGAGAGCTCCTCCTCGATGATCTCGTTGCAGAGATCGATGCACTCGTCGCAGATGTAGACCCCGGGGCCGGCGATGAGCTTCTTGACCTGCTTCTGCGACTTGCCGCAGAAGGAGCACTTGAGGAGCTCGCCCCCGTCTCCGAACTTGGCCACGATCGATGAACCCCCTGGGGTGCTCTACGAGGCGGCCGTGATGGGGCCGCGGTTGTCGGCGAGCTCCCG
>JAODBM010000168.1 GCA_025463985.1 Acidimicrobiales bacterium | reverse complement strand
CCCACCTCCGCTCGGTGGGGGAGCGGTCAGCGGTCCTTCATCTCCACGTAGTCGCGGACCGGTGAGCCCACGTAGAGCTGGCGCGGCCGGGCGATCTTCTGGTCCTGCTCCAGCAGCTCCTTCCAGTGGGCGAGCCAGCCCGCGGTGCGGGGGATGGCGAACAGGACCGTGAACATGTCCTGCGGGAAGCCCATGGCCTGGTAGATGAGCCCGGAGTAGAAGTCGACGTTCGGGTACAGCTTGCGGCTGATGAAGTAGTCGTCGGCCAGCGCGACCTCTTCGAGCTTGAGCGCGATGTCGAGCAGCGGGTTCTTGCCCGTGACGTCGAAGACGTCGTACGCGGCCTTCTTGATGATCGTGGCCCGCGGGTCGTAGTTCTTGTAGACACGGTGGCCGAACCCCTGGAGGCGGCCGCCCTGGCCGGACTTCACGGCCTTCACGTAGTCCGGCACGTTCTCGACCGAGCCGATCTCGCGAAGCATCTTGATGACGGCCTCGTTGGCGCCGCCGTGCCGCGGGCCGTAGAGGGCCGCGGCCGCCGCCGCCGTGGACGAGTAGGGATCGGAGTGGGCGGAGCCGGCGACCCGCATGGCCGTGGTGCCGCAGTTCTGCTCGTGGTCGGCGTGGAGGATGAACAGCACGTCAAGCGCCCGCTCGAGCTTGGGGTCGGCCTCGAAGCGAGGCTCGGCCACCTTCCACATCATCTGCAGGAAGTTGGCGCAGAAGCTCACCGAGTTGTCCGGGTACACGAACGGCTGGCCGACGCTGAAGCGATGCGCGCAGGCCGCCAGGGTGGGCATCTTGGCGATGAGGCGCACGATCTGCTTGTTGCGGATCTCCTCGTCGTCGATGTTCTTGGCCTCGAGGTAGAACGTGGACAGCGCGGCGACGGCGGACACGAGCATCCCCATCGGATGGGCGTCGTAGTGGAAGCCCTCCATGAACCGCTTGCGCACGTTCTCGTGGATGAACGTGTGGTACGTGATGTCGTGGACCCAGTGCTCGTATTGCTGATCGTCCGGCAGGTCGCCGTAGATCAGCAGGTAGGCCACCTCGAGGTAGGTCGAGTGCTCGGCCAGCTGCTCGATCGGGTAGCCGCGGTAGCGCAGGATGCCGGCCTCGCCGTCGAGCTCGGTGATGGCCGAGCTGGTGGCTGCCGTCTGCATGAAGCCCGGGTCGTAGAACCAGGTGTTGCCGAGGAGCTTCCTCCACGCCGACGCATCGACGCCGCCGTTGACGATCGGGCTCTCGATCGCTACACCCGTGCGGTTGTCGGTGATGGTCACACTCTCGGCCACGTTGGCTCCTACCTCGTCTGGCGGCGGGATGTTCCCAGCCGCACGAGGGGCGGCTGAACTCCAAGGTGGGATCGTACCGGGCTGGCCGAGGCTCTCGACAAGGCAGGGCGGGCGTCGGACCCGGGCTTGCCCGAGGCCGTCGCCGGCGAAACGTGGGTCAGCTGCTGGCGGGCACGAGGCGGAAGCCGGGGCGCCGGGGCGCCTCCGCCAGGATCACCTCGCACAGCACGTCGCGGGTGGCGCGCGCCGCCGCCGACAGCCGGCTTCGCCGGTGCACGGCTAAGCCGACCGCTCGCGGCGTGCACCCGTCGAGCGGGATGGCCCGCCACGTGTCGTCGGAGCCGCGCTGCACGGCGCTCGCCGGGAGGATGGCGGCGCCGAACCCCTGGAAGGCCAGCGAGGCGAGCAGCCGCATGCCGTCGATCTCGGCTTGGGCGACGAGCGCGACGCCGGCGCGTGCCGCATCGGCCTCGAGGTCGTCGCGGAAGCCCGTGCCGTGCGGTTCGAGGAGCATCGGGACGCCCGCGAGCTCGTCGAGCCGGACGCGGGTGCGCCGCGCGAGCAGGTGGCCGAGCGGGGCGACCACCACGTGGTCCTCCTCGAACAACGGCTCGGCCTCGATGTCGGGGTGGTTCACCGGGAGGTTGACCACCGCGAGGTCGAGCTGGCCGGACGCGAGCTGGGGGAGGAGCGAGGTGGTGGTGGCGTCCACGAGCACGATGCGAACCTTCGGGTGGGCCTCGGTCAGCGCGCGGAGCAGGATCGGCGTGAGCCAGCGGCCCGTCGTGCCGATCACGCCGAGGCGCAGCTGGCCCGAGATCTCACCGAGCGAGGACGCCACGTCGGACGCGAGCGCCTCGAGCTCGGCCTGCACGCGCCGGGCGCGCGCCACGACGAGCTCGCCGGCGTCGGTCAGGGACCCGGAGGCGCGGTCGACCAGCGGCGTGCCCAGCTCGCGCTCGAGGCGGGCGACGTGGGTCGAGACGTTCGACTGCACCGTGTGCAGCGCCCGCGCCGCCGCCGAGAAGCTCTGGTGGTCGGCGACGGCGGTCAGGGCGGCGAGCTGGCGAAGATCCATCGCTTCCCATGATGGCACCTATCGTCAACAACTGTTGGACAGATCGGTGGCGCCGCGAGAGTATGGCTCCAGAAAGCACGCCGAGTGCGAGCCAGTTCCCCCTTCTGGCCCCTCGAGCGCCGGTCGAGCGTCCCCCTACGCTCAGACCTGAGAAGAGGCCCACCTCCCCGGTGGGCCTCTTCCGCGTCTCGGGGGCCGACGCGGGGCGGAAGCGGCGGCGACACCGGCTCAGCGTGCGTGCGATGATCCCCCCGCAGCACGCTCGGGCGCGTGCATGGCGAGGAGCGTGCGGGTGAACGCGAGCCGGGGGATCGCGCGGCGGATGGCGCTGCTCGTCGGGGCGGCCGCGGCGGTCGCGGCGATGCGGGCTCCGCCGCGGGCGGACGCGCAGGCCTCGATCGGGTCCTGTCCCTCCACCCTCGGCAGCCTCAAGCAGCTGCCCGCCGCCTCGGGCGTGGCCGGCACGTCGAGCGCGCGCAGCTGGCACTGCTTCTACCAGTCCGACGATCTTAAGGCCCTGGTCGGCATCCTGATCTTCTGGGTGACGGACGCCGCCGATCCGGAGACCGCCGCGACCGGGTGCGGCGTGCCGAAGCCGCCCTCGAACGAGTACGGCGCGGGGATCGTGAGCGCGACGGCGCACGCGTACGCGGCGGTGTCGCTGAAGGGCACCGTGCCGCTCGACGCCTCGACCGCGGCGGAGCAGCTGGCGCGGGACGACCTGCGGCTCGTGGCAACTGAGGCCGCCACGTGCCGGGCCGCGGGCTCGGGCGCGGGCCCCACGACCACCACGAGCACGTACCTCCCGTCGCCGTCGAGCGGCCGGCCGAGGACCACGACGCACTCGAACCGCGGGGCGCTCCTGGCCGGTGGCGTGCTGGTGGGGCTCGTGGCCGCCGGCGCCGTGATGGGGGTCTCGGTCGCCCGGCGGGGCAAGCGAGGCGAGCCGGCGACGGCGGGTCCCGGTGGGTCGCCGGACCCGTGGGGCGGATGGCCGGAGACGTGGCCGGGTCAGCCGCAGCCGCCGGGCGGCCCGACCGACGAGCCGGAGAGTGCGTCCTACGGTCCGCTACGCGACGAGCTGGACCCGCCGCCGCCGCCACCTCCGCCGCCACCTCGCCCGCACATCACGCTGCCGCCCGGCGCGCCGCGGCCCCAGTGGCCGATCAGCCCCGACCCCGGTGCCGGGCAGATCGGGTCGATCGGGTCGATCGGCGAGCTGCGGAAGAAGCTGACACCGGAGGAGATCGAGCTCATCAACTGGTTCGGCAGCGGGTTTCGCGTGCTGCCCGAGGACCTCGAACCGCCGGCGCCGCCACCTCCGCCACCGCCTCCGCTGAAGCCGCCCGTCCCGCCCAACGACGAGCCGTCCGGGGAGCCCGGGACCGGGACGCCGCCTCCGCCGAAGCCACCCAAGCCGCCGCGGCCGGTCCTGCCGCCCGGGCTCGTTCCGCCGGTCGTCGTCCCACCAGCGGTGGCGCCGCTCATCCCGATGCCGGCGACGCCGCCGGCGCCACACGCGAGGGTCGGCGCCTCGGCCGAGCTCCCGAAGCTCCCGCTCGCCGCCGAGGCGCCGGCGACGCGTCCGGCCGCTGAGCCGGCCGGGCACGATCCCCCTGTGAAGCGCGAGCCGCGACCCGAGCTGACGTCGATCCAGCGCGGCGCGGCGTTCGTCGGGCTCGTGTCCTTCGGCGCGTTCTCCGGCGGGGTGACGTTCATGGCCGCCGGGGCCTGGGCCTTGGGGGAAGGCGCCGCGTACGTGATCTGGCACCACGGCGAATCGCTCCGGGTGGTCGACGGCGGTCCCGTGGTCGAATCCTTCAAGGAGGCCGCCCTCGCGGAGCTCCAGGTCGCCACCTCCGAGCGGCAGCGCACGTTGCAGCTCGTGGTGCCTGGGATGGATGCAGGGGAGCGGGCGATCCTGACCGGCAACGATCCTGGCCCGGCGAGGGACATCAAGGACGTGCTGGCACGGGCGAAGGAGCGGGCGGACGACATCCACCGCGACGGGTACGGGACGGAGGGTCACCCGTGAGCGGCACTCGGCCCGACCAGGACATCGATCGAGCGCAAGGGGAACCGACGACATGACGTGGGACGCGACGCGGGATGCGATCGTCGAGTGGTGCGAGCGGCCGCCGCTGGTGCTGCGCGGCCGGCAGGACGACGCCGATGGCTCGACGCTGCAGATCGCCGCGCTCGGACGAAACAAGGTCACGGTCGAGGCCTACGTGCCCGCGACCAAGCCCGCCGAGGTCACCGTCGGCCTCCTCTGGGCGGCTGAGGACGTGGTCGCCGCCCTCCCCGGAGCGACGCGCGACGACCGGCTAGCGGCCCTCGAGGCGGTGATCGACGACGTGACGCTGGCGCGCCCCGGGCGCCTCGCCTGCTCCGTGCGCGTCGACGACCACGCGGTCCAGGTCGTGATCCTCTGTCCGGTCGACGAGGACGGGTTCAGCCGGCAGTCGTTCCTGGCCGCCGTCGCCGACGTGGGGAAGGCCCACCGCCAGATCGAGCGCTACGTCGCTGCCATCGGCGACCTGCGCACGGGTGCGGAGGAGGCGGCAGCGACGGCCGGAGCCCCCGTGGCCGCAGACGACCCGGTCGCCGTGACCGCCCAGGTCGCCGCAGTGGCGGCGCCTCCGGGGCCGGCGGCCGCTGTCGCGCCCTGGGTCGGCACGCATTGGGTCCCGGCGCCCGGCCTGGCCGCCTGGGCGCACCCCGACGCGTCCCAGCCGCCGTCCGTGCAGCTCGCGCCCCCGCTCGTGGTCCGCCTCGTCGAGCGAGCCGGTGGCTGGGCCCGCGTCGACACCGAGAACGGGTGGACCGGCTGGGTCGACGGCGCCCGCCTCGGCTGAGGGTGGCGAGCGCCGGGTCGTCCCCCCGACGCCGCGCTCAGGGCGCCACCGACGAGTAGTCGACGAAGCCGCTCGGGTCGTGGCGACCCATCGACGCGTGCTCGAAGAGCCCCCAGCCCTCGGCGCCGTCGAGGGTGGCCCGGCCAACGTGATCGATCACCCCGAACGGCACCATGCCCGACACCGCCGGGTCGTGGAGGTCGTGCACGGCGCCGTCGACCCAGCCCTCGCCCTTCCAGGTGCCATGCGACCACGACGGGTCACCGCCGTAGCCCGAGCCGGCGTTGAGGGCGACGTAGCCGAGGCTCTCGACCTCGAGCTCGAGCGGGCGGCCGCCGCGCTCGCGCAGCACGATCGTGGCCCCGGTCGGGATGCGGGTGCCGCTCTGGTAGTGGACGTCGACCTCGGGCCAGCCGAGCTGCTCGGGTCGGCGACCTGTGGCGGCCGGCCAGACCCGCGTGGCCTCGTTCAACACCCGGTGGCCGTCAGGGTCCTCCTGCACGATCACGATCACGGCGAAGTCGTCGAAGCGGAGCGGGACGTACAGCCACCAGAAGCCCTCGACGGGCGAGTCGGCGCTGCGACCGGCGGGCTCGGGCTCGCCGGTCGGGCGGATCCCCCACGAGCGGTCGCGGGTGCCGAGCCACCGGTCGGGCGTGACGGCGATCTCGGTGCCCTCGACCCGCAGGCTGCCCTCCCAGGTGCCGACCTGCGCGAAGCGCTGGGCGTCGAGGGTGATGCGCGGACCCGACCGCCACACGTGCGGGGCCTCCTCGACCGCGGGGAACGAGCCCGTCCACGTGAGGTCGAAGCCCACGCCGAGGTCGTCGCCGTCGCACACGATGCGGATGCGCTCGAGCGGCTCGACGACCTCGACGCGGTACGGGCCGACGGAAGGGGCGAGGCGATCGCAGCGGTCCAGGTCGCCGGAGGTGCGGACGCTGACCTGGCGGTCGCCCGTGCGCACGGTGGCGAAGGCGTCGACGACGCCGAGGTTCGGGTACACGCCGAGCCCGGTCACGAGGAACAGCTCACCCGTGCGGTCGTGGGCGTTGAAGTAGCAGCGGTCGTAGGCGTTGCGGTCGCTCGACGCCACGTGCGCCATCGACAGCGGCACTTGGTGCAGCGGGTACTCGTCGAGCGGGTGCGGCATCGGGCGAGCGTAGGCTCCGGCCCGTGGAAGCTGCCTTCTTCGACCTCGACCGCACGCTGCTGAAGGGTGCCAGCGGGCCGGTGTTCGGCCAGGTGCTGCGCTCGGCGGGCGTGCTGCCCGACCGGACCATCCCCGGCGAGTCGCTCGTGTACAAGGTGTTCGACACGATCGGGGAGACCCTCCCGAGCATGCTCATGACTCGCCAGGCGGCCCGCCTGGCCTCGGGTTGGGACCGCGCCGCCGTGCAGGAGGCCGGCCGCCTCGCGGCCGCTCGGCTCGTCGACCAGGTGCCGCCCTACGCCCGCCAGCTCATCGAGCGCCATCGCCGCGAGGGCCGCCAGGTGGTCATGGCCACGACCTCGCCCTATGACCTGGTCCAGCCGCTGGCCGACGCCCTCGGCCTCGACGGCGTGATCGCCACCCGCTACGGCGAGCGGGACGACGGTGCCTACGACGGCACGATCGCCGGCTTGTTCGTCTGGGGCCCCGGCAAGCTCGCCGCGGTGCGGCAGTGGGCCACCGAGCACGGCGTGGACGTCCAGCAGAGCTGGGCCTACTCCGACAGCTTCTACGACCTCCCGCTCCTCTCGGCCGTCGCCCATCCCGTCGCCGTGAACCCGGACCCGCGCCTGCGGGTCATCGCCATGCTCCGCCGCTGGCCGCAACAGTTCTTCGACGTGCCGGCGGGCGTGCCCAAGCTCGCCGGCGTCGAGCCGCAGCAGGTGGCGCAGGCCTTCGCCCGGCCGCAGCTGTTCCCCTGGGTGCGCTTCGACATCGAGGGGACCGAGCGCATTCCCGCCACCGGCCCGGCGATCCTCGTCGGCAACCACCGGAGCTACTTCGACCCGCTGGCGATCGCCTTCACGGTGTCGCGCACCGGGCGGCCCCTCCGCTTCCTCGGCAAGAAGGAGGTGTTCGACGCGCCGATCGTCGGGCAGCTGGCCACGGCCCTGGGCGGCATCAGGGTCGAGCGGGGCACCGGGTCGGATGAGCCGCTCGAGGCGGCGGCCGAGGCGCTGGAGGCCGGGCAGCTCGTCATGCTGATGCCGCAGGGCACCATCCCGCGCGGGCGGGCCTTCTTCGACCCCGAGCTCAAGGGTCGTTGGGGCGCGGCGCGGCTCGCGGCGATGAGCGGCGCGCCGGTCATCCCGCTCGGGCTGTGGGGGACCGAGCACGTCTGGCCGCGCAACGCCCGCCTGCCGAACCTGCTGAACGTCGTCCACCCGCCCACGGTGCAGGTGCGGGTCGGCCGGCCGGTCAAGCTGAAGCACGACGACCCTGACGCGGACACCAAGCGCATCATGGCTGCTCTCGTCGCCCTCCTCCCACGAGAGGCCCGCGAGAAGCACGAGCCCAGCGCGGAAGAGCTGGCGCGCACGCTTCCTGCGGGTTACAAGGGCGACCCCGAGGCCGAGGTCGAGCGTCGGCCCGGTACCGACTGACCGAGGGTGATCAGGCGCCCGGCCGCTTGCCGAAGTCGGTGATGCTCACCTGGCACTTGGCCAGCAGCGCGTTGATCGCGCTGAAGTCGGTGATCTTCGACATGTCGCCGCCGAACGCATCCAGGAACCCGTGCGCGAGGCAGGTCGCCTGGGTGCGGGTGAGCCCGAGGCGCACGTAGGCGTCGACGATGGCTTGCTCGACCTGCGGGCTGATCGTGCGGGTGCCCGGCGGCGTGGTCGGGACCTCGGCGGTTGACCCCGGGCCGCTCTCACCGCCAGAGGTGGTCGGCTCGGTGGTCCGTGCGGTCGTCGTGGAGTCGGTTGCGCCGGTGGTCGTCGGGACGGACGTGGTGCTGGCCTGGGAGCTCGCGGTGGAGCCGGTCTTCACGCCGCAACCGGCCAGCGCCAGACCGAGCGTCGACGCGATGGCAAGCCCGGCGACGGCCCGGCGAGCAGGTGAGGGGATCATGGGAGGCTCCGTTCGGCGCGGTCGCGGCTGGGACCGGTCGACCCACGACTCCCCGCGCCCGCCCTCAGCCTCGCGCGCCCGGGTCAGCGCGTGCGTCGACCTGTCGGGTCAGCCGGCGTCGTCCGCGCGCGGGTCCTCGAGACCGGCGGCACCGTCCGAGTCCGGGTCCTCAGCGTCCGGGTCCTCAGCGTCCGGGTCCACAGCGGTCGCCGAGGGATCGGAGTCGATCGGATCCGGGACCGCTGAGGGATCGGGTTCGGGCGCGGGCGCGGGCGCCCAGGCCGGGGCCTGGCCGGTCTCGTGGGTGAGCAGCGCCGCCAGGGCGCTGCGGTAGGCGGCGTCGGCGAGAGCGACCTGCTCGGCCGAGGCGCTGTCCTGTCGGCGGAGACGCTTGAGCTCGCCGGCCGCGGCGTCCTTGGCCGCGAGCAGGCGCTCGTGCTCGCCGGCGCGGTGGCGCTCGTCGCGGGCAGCCCGCTTCTCGGCCCGTTCGCGCTCCTGCTGTGCACGCACCCGGGCCGCGAACAGGGCGACGTCGGGGTCGACGGGCGCGCTGCTGCCGGCTGGTGCGGCGGCCGCGGGGGCGCGGCGCCTCCTGGTCATCGATCTGCTCCGGTCACGCCCGGTCGGCCGCTCGGCGGCGGATGATGTTGAGGGCGCCGCCGGCCCGGAACCACTCGATCTGCTCGTCGTTCATCGTGTGGTTCGCCTCGAACGGCACGGTGCTCCCGTCCGGCTTGACGATCTCGCAGTACACCGGCGTGCCCGGTGCGAGCTCGGCCAGCCCGAGGAACGACAGCTTGTCGTCCTCCTCGATCTGGTCGTAGGTGCTCGCCTCCGCGAACGTGAGCGGCAGCACGCCCTGCTTCTTGAGGTTCGTCTCGTGGATGCGGGCGAAGCTGCGGACGAGGATGACCTTGGCGCCGCGGTAGCGGGGCTCCATGGCTGCGTGCTCTCGCGACGAGCCCTCGCCGTAGTTCTCGTCGCCCACCGCCACCCAGCTGACCCCGGCCTCGTGGAGGTGCTTGGCGATGTCGGGGAACGGCCGGGTCTCGCCGTCGAGCGGGTCCTTGCCGGTGCCGTCGGCCTCGGTGAAGGCGTTGATCACGCCGGCGAAGAGGTTGCCCGAGATGTTCTCGAGGTGGCCGCGGTAGCGCAGCCACGGACCGGCCATCGAGATGTGGTCGGTCGTGCACTTGCCGTAGGCCTTGAGCAGCAGCGGCAGGGCCACGAAGTCGTTGCCATCCCAGGCCGGGAACGGCTCGAGCAGCTGCAGCCGGTCGCTGGTGGGGGAGACGGCGACCTCGACGCCCGAGCCGTCTGCCGGCGGTGCCACGAACGTGTTCTCCCCCGGGTCGAAGCCCTTCTCGGGGAGCTGGATGCCGACGGGCTCGTCGAGCCGCACGGCCTCCCCGGCCGCGTTGGTGAGGGTGTCGGTGAGGGGATTGAAGTCGAGCCGGCCGGCGAGCGCGAGCGCGATGACCGTGTCGGGCGACGTCACGAAGCTCAGCGTGTTGGCCGAGCCGTCGTTGCGCTTGGGAAAGTTGCGGTTGTAGGAGTTGACGATCGTGTTGACCGTGCCGGGATCCATGTCCGGGCGGGCCCACTGGCCGATGCACGGCCCGCAGGCGTTGGCGAGCACCTCGCCGCCGATGGCCTCCAGGTCAGCCAGCAGGCCGTCGCGCTCGATCGTGGCCCGGACCTGTTCGGAGCCGGGCGTGATCAGCAGCTTCGTGCGCGCCTTGAGGCCCTTGGCCGTGGCTTGGCGGGCGATGGAGGCGGCGCGGGTGATGTCCTCGTAGGACGAGTTCGTGCACGAGCCGATCAGCGCGGCCGAGATCTCGATCGGCCAGCCGTTGGCCTCGGCGTCGGCGCCGACGTCGCTGACCTTGTGCGCGAGGTCCGGCGAGTGGGGGCCGTTGATGAGCGGCGCGAGCGTGTTCAGGTCGATCTCGATGACCTGGTCGTAGAAGGCCTCGGGGTTCTCGACGACCTCGGGGTCGGGGCGCAGGTGGTCGCGCACGGCGTCCGCGGCCGCGGCGATGGCCTCGCGATCGGTGGAGCGCAGGTAGGCGGCCATGTTGTCGTCGAACGGGAAGAGCGAGGTGGTGGCGCCGATCTCGGCGCCCATGTTGCAGATCGTGGCCTTGCCGGTGGCCGAGATGGAGTCGGCGCCCGGGCCGAAGTACTCGACGATCGCGCCGGTGCCGCCCTTCACGGTGAGCACGCGGGCCACCTCGAGGATCACGTCCTTCGGTGCCGTCCAGCCCGACAGCTCGCCGGTGAGGTGCACGCCGATGACCTTCGGGAAGCGCACGTTGAACGGGTAGCTGGTCATGACGTCCACCGCGTCGGCGCCGCCGACGCCGATGGCGACCATGCCGAGACCGCCGGCGTTGGGCGTGTGGCTGTCGGTGCCGATCATCATCCCGCCGGGGAACGCGTACTGCTCGAGCACGACCTGGTGGATGATGCCGCTGCCGGGACCCCAGAACCCGATGCCGTACTTGGCCGAGACCGTCTGCAGGAAGTCGTAGACCTCGGCGTTGGTGTCGACCGCGACGCCGAGGTCGATCTTGGCGCCGACCTTGGCCTGGATCAGGTGGTCGCAGTGCACGGTGGTGGGCGTGGCCACCTTCGGGAGGCCGGCGGTCATGAACTGGAGCAGGGCCATCTGGGCGGTGGCGTCCTGCATGGCGATGCGATCGGGATCGAAGTCGGTGTAGCTCTTCGCCCGCTCGAGCCCGCCGGTCTCGGGGTCGCGCAGGTGGTTGACGAGGATCTTCTCGGTGAGCGTGAGCGGTCGCTCGAGGCGCTCTCGGCCGAGGGCGACGCGGTCGCCGAGCCGGCGGTAGACCGCCTCGACGAGCTCGATCGGCGTGTTCGCGGTCTCGGCCATGGGATCACCTCACGAAGTCGGGGACGGAGGGCGGGCAGCGGCCACGAGCGGTGGGCGCCCCGGCTCTGCTTGCGTCCTCAGGGCAATGATACAACTATGAGACAAGTGCGCACGATCCGGTACCGAGAGATCGCCGACGAGCTGCGGCGACGGGTGGAGGGCGGCGAGTTCTCGGCCGGTCGCCTCCTACCCAGCGAGGCCGAGCTGTCGGGAGCGTACAGCGCAAGCCGGGTCACGGTCCGGAAGGCGTTGGAGGCCCTGCGGGCGGAGGGGCTGGTCGACGCCCGGCAGGGGTTCGGCTGGTTCGTCGCCGGTGAGACGGTGCGCCAGCCCCTGGCCCGGCTGGCCACCATCGAGGCGCAGCTCGAAGGTTCGGGCCGCCGGTCCGAACGGCGGATCCTCGACTTCGGGTTCGTGCGGGCCCCGGCGCGGGTGCGGCGCGTGCTCGGCGTCGACAAGGTGCTGCAGGTGCGGCGCGTCAACCTGGCCGACGGCGACCCGTTCGCTCGGGTCACGGTGTGGTGCCCCGAGGCGCTCGGTGCCGAGCTGAGCCGGGCGCAGGTCCAGCAGCGCTCGTTCTACGACCTGCTCCCGGTGACGCTCGGCGGCGCCGTGCAGACCATCGGCGCCGCGGCCGCCGACGAGCGCGACGCCGTGCTCCTGGAGATCCCGGTCGGCTCGCCCGTGCTCGTGTGCGAGCGGATCACCAGCGAGCTCGGCGGGGGCGCCATCCTGATGGCCGAGTACGTGTTCCCGGGCCACCGCACCGAGTTCATCGTCGACCTGCCCCACCCCGAGGCCAGCATCGCCCCCAGCGGCCTGCGCCTCGTCGAGTAGGCGGGCCGACGGTCGGCCCGCGTGGGGCGCAGCACTACCGTTCCCCTGGTGCTCAGACGCTCGGTGACCTCGCTGGCCCTCGCGCTCACCGCGGCGGTCACGGCGGCGATCGGGCTCGCGGGGTGCGCCCATCCGGCGACGCCGACGCGCCCGGCCGTCGAGGCGGCGCTGCGCTCGTCGGGGTTCTCGGCGGCCGAGGCCAAGTGCGTCAGCGACCGGCTCTTCGCCGTCCTCACCCCGGCCGAGCTGGCCAAGGTCGCCAAGCGGGGCCTCTCCGGGGTGCCGTCCGCACGATCGTCCACGCTCAGCACCGAGCTGTCGCGCTGCGCGGGCACGGTGGCCACGACGGTGCCGGCGACGACCACGATTTCGCCCGGCGTCACCACCACCTCCACGGTCACCACGACCGCCGGCGGGGGCGGAAGCTCGACGTCGGCGGCTCCGGCGGGCTCGGACGGGGCCAGCTCGACGTCCGCAATCGGAGGCGGCACGACCCGACCGATCCCCGCCAGCACGGGCCGCGCCCGGTAGGCACCCGTCTCCCGGGAGTCGCAACGGTGTCGTTGGGGTCGGGTGGGGGCATGCTGGTCGGGCTATGGACGTCCTCGTGGTCGTGGGAGACGCCCGCCCACCCGAGCGGTTGGCGGCGCGGGCTCGGCGCATCGTGCACGTGGCCGACGACGCGGTCGACCCGGGGTCCATCGGCGACCTCCGCGCCCACATCCCGCGGGAGGTCGGGGTCTTCGGCACCGGGGTGGCGGCGACCCGCGCTGCGGTCACGCTGCACGAGGCCGGGCTCCCGGTCGTCCTGTACAGCGACGACGTGGCCGGTGCCGAGCGGCTGAGCGGCATCGCCGTGCGGCGGCCGCAGCCGGCCGAGCGCGTGCCCGCGGCGGACTCGCTGCTCGACCTCGTGGGCGACACGCCGCTGGTGCACCTGCACCGCACCGGCCGCGACCTCGAGGGCCAGCTCTTGGCGAAGCTCGAGATGCTGAACCCCGGCGGCAGCGTGAAGGATCGGCCCGCTGTGGCCATGATCGACGCCGCCGAACGAGAGGGGCGCCTGCGGCCCGGCGGCACGATCGTCGAGCCGACCTCGGGCAACACCGGCGTGGGCCTCGCCATCGTCGCGGCCAGGCGGCACTACCGCTGCGTGTTCGTGATGCCCGACAAGATCGCGTCCGAGAAGGTGGCGCTGCTGCGGGCCTACGGCGCCGAGGTGATCGTCTGCCCCACGAACGTGGCGCCCGACGACCCCGAGTCCTACTACTCGGTGTCGAACCGCTTGGCCGCGGAGATCCCCGGCGCGTACAAGCCCGACCAGTACCACAACCCCGCCAACCCCCTCGCCCACGAGCAGTCGACCGGACCGGAGCTGTGGCGCCAGACCGAAGGGCGCATCACCCACTTCGTGGCCGGCATCGGCACCGGCGGCACGATCAGCGGCGTCGGCCGCTACCTGAAGGCACAAGACCCCGCGGTGCAGATCGTCGGTGCCGACCCCGAAGGGTCGGTGTACTCCGGCGGGTCGGGCCGGCCCTACCTCGTCGAAGGCATCGGCGAGGACTTCTGGCCCACCACCTACGACCGGTCGGTCGTCGATCGGGTCGTCGAGGTGAGCGACGGCCACTCGTTCGCCACGGCGCGGCGCGTGGCGCGTGAGGAGGGCATCCTCATCGGCGGCTCGGGCGGCACCGCGGTGTGGGCCGCGCTGCAGGTCGGTCGCGAGCTGGGGCCGGACGCGGTGGTCGTCGCGCTCCTGCCGGACTCAGGCCGCGGCTACCTGTCCAAGGTGTACGACGACGGCTGGATGGCGGACTTCGGGTTCCTCCGCGCCAGCGGCCAGACGGCGGGCGACCTGTTGACCGCGAAGGGAGCGGACCTGCCCGCGCTCGTGCACGTCCATCCCGACGAGCGCGTGCGCGAGGCCATCGCGCTGTTCCGCGAGTACTCGGTCTCCCAGGTGCCGGTGGTGAAGGCCGAGCCGCCGCTGGTGGCCGCCGAGGTCGTCGGCGCCGTGCACGAGCGTGATCTGCTCGACCGCGCGTTCCGCGACCCCTTGGTGCTTGACCGGCCGGTGAGCGAGGTGCAGGGTCCGCCGCTCGCGACCGTCGGCATCGGCGAGCCGGTCGGCCTCGTCGTCGAGCGCCTGGAGGCCGCGCCCGCCGTGCTCGTGCTCGACGCCGGGCACCCCGTCGGCATCCTCACCCGCGCCGACGCGTTGTCGTTCCTCTCGGGCCGATGACCGAGCCCGCTGACGCCGCTGCTGAGGCTGCCGGCGCTGCCGAGGCTGCCGAGGCTGCGGCCGCTGCCGCCAGGCAGGCCGAGGCGAGGTGGGCCTTCGAGACCCGCGCCATCCACGCCGGCCAGGCGCCCGACCCGACGACCGGGGCCGTGGTCACGCCCATCTACCAGACGTCGACGTTCGCGCAGGACGGCGTCGGGCGGCACCGTGGCTACGAGTACTCGCGGTCGGCCAACCCCACCCGCACCGCGCTCGAAGCCTGCCTGGCCGACCTCGAAGGCGCGGCGCACGGCTTCGCGTTCGCGAGCGGGCTGGCCGCCGAGGACGCCGTGCTCCGGCTCCTCGTGCCCGGCGACCACGCGCTGCTCTCGGTCGACGCCTATGGCGGCACGTCGAGGCTGGCCCGCCGAGTCCATGAGCCCGCCGGCATCGCCGTCGGTTCCGCCGACCTGAGCGACCTGGATGCGGTGCGCGCGGCCTGGCGGCCCGAGACCCGGCTCGTCTGGGTGGAGACCCCGACGAACCCGCGGCTCTCGATCGTCGACATCGCGGCGGTCGCCCAGCTCGCCCATGAGCGAGAGGCGCTCTGCGTGGTGGACAACACGTTCGCCACCCCGTACCTGCAGCAGCCGCTGGCCTTGGGCGCCGACATCGTCGTCCACTCGACCACGAAGTACCTCGGCGGGCACTCCGACGTGGTCGGTGGCTTCGCGGCGACCGCACGTCCCGACCTTGCCGAGAGGCTCCGGTTCCTCCAGAACGCCGTGGGCGCGGTGCCCGGGCCGTTCGACTGCTTCCTCGTGCTCCGCGGCGTCAAGACGCTGGCGGTGCGCATGGACCGGCACAGCGCCAACGCGGAGCAGGTCGCCGGCGCGCTGCGTGGCCACCCTGCGGTCGAGCGGGTGCTGTGGCCGGGGTTCGCCGACCACCCGGGTCACGACGTCGCCCGGCGGCAGATGCGCGGCTTCGGCGGCATGGTGTCGTTCACGCTGCTCGGCGGCGAGCCGGCGGCGGTGACCGTGGCCGAGAGCACCCGGCTGTTCACGCTGGCCGAGTCCCTCGGCGCGGTCGAGAGCCTGATCGAGCACCCGGGCCGGATGACCCATGCTTCGGTCGCGGACACCGAGAGCGCGGTGGACCCCGCGCTGCTCCGCCTGTCGATCGGCCTCGAGTCGGCCGACGACCTGGTGCTGGACCTGATCCGCGCCCTCGACGAGCTCGGCTGACCGCTCCGCCAACCTCCAATCCCGAGGCATGGCCCCACCGTTCCGGTGGACCATCGCCTCGGCTTCGAGGGCGAGGCAGGAGCTCCCCGGAGGCGGTGGGTCGGTGCCTTCCGGCGAGAGCGGAGGCGTGGCCCCACCGTTCCGGTGGGCCATTGCCTCGGCTTTGAGGTGGGCCTCAGCCGAGGTCGGGCCAGCGGGGGGCGGTGGGGCGGGAGCGGCGACGGCGGTCGCCGAGCGCCCAGGCCCGACGCCAGGCGCCGGCGTCGGGGCCGCCGAGGTCGGGGCTGGTGCCGGCGTGGGCGCGGACGCGGGCGGCGTACCAGTCGCTGGTCGCCTCGTCGGCCAGCGCGGCGACCTCGGCCTCGAGCCGGGTGGAGAAGCGCTGCGAGGTCTCGCCCTCGGCCGGGCGCAGCGGCCGCCCGAACGTCACCACCGTCCGACCCGGCCGGATGGTCTTCGCGCCCTTCGGGAAGATCCGGCCGGTCCCTTGGAGGTGGACGGGGACGACCGGGACCTGGCCCCGGATCGCGAGGTAGGCGGCCCCACCGCGGAACGCCTGACCCCAGCCGTCGGGCGAGCGACCGCCTTCGGGGAAGATCACCATGCTCCAGCCCTCGGCCAACAGCTGGGCGGCCTGGTCGGCCGACCGCCGGGTCACCTTCGACCGCTCGATCGGGATCGCGTTCAAGGCCAGCGCCGCGGCGGCACCGCTGACCTTGGTCTTGAAGAAGTAGTCGGCGGCCGCGCCGGCGAACACCGTGTGGCGGAAGCGCTCGGGCAGTGACGTGATGAGCAGCCCGCCGTCGAGGTGGCTGTGGTGGTTGGCCGCGAAGATGACGGGGCCGTCGAGGCCGTCGAGTCGATCGAGCCCACGCCGCTCGGGCTGTGCGACCGCGGCGAGCGCCGGACGCATCAGCCCCTCGGTCACGAAGAAGCGGGCGTAGCGGGCCGGGAGGCGGCGGGCCCAGGCGGTGTCGTAGTGCGCGCCGGTCGTGGGCGTCTCGGCCTCGGGCGTGATCGTCTCGGGCACCGATGGCGCGCGGAACGGGAACTCCAGCTTCGACGTGGCCGACCGCGCCGACGGCACCCGCCGCCGCGCGCTCGCGCCGGCGGCCACGAGCCGCTCGAGCCCCTTGCGCTCGGTCACGTGACGTCGGCCATGAGGATCGGCGGGTTCTTCATGTGGGTGATCGTCGGGTGGCGGCCGACGACGTCCTCGGCCATCTCGAACGCGTCGTTGAGCGTCGAGGCCGACTTGAAGCCGAGGCGGCGGACGGCCCTCGTGTCCCCGCCGACGATGATCACCTTGCCGAGGTGCTGCAGCGCGTGCGCACCCCAGTACCACATGTAGAACGGGTGGACGCCGTGGTAGGCGTAGCTCGTGCGGTACAGGTGGCGGTACCACTCGTCCTCGGCGTACTGCTTCTCGTAGCGCTGCTCGATCTCGATCGGGTCGGTCGTGTCGGCCAGCACCTGCTCGAAGAAGTCGATGTAGCTGGGGTGGTGGACCGGGTGGAACTCCCATGGCGTGGGATGGGTCATGATCAGCACGCCGCCCTCGCGGACGAGCGGCCGCCCCCGGTACATGTTGAAGAAGTAGCCGAGCCCGAGGCACATCACGAGGATCGGATTCATGACCGAGTTCACGTTGTACGGGCAGATGTACGGCAGGCCGAGCGTGAGGATGTCGGTCTGGCCCTCGACCTCCACGAGGTGCTGCTCGAAGCAGTGGGCGAGGGTGCGCTCGTGCACGGGGTCGACGGCGCCGGCGGTCACCGACGTGACGCCGTAGGGCGCTTGCCACCCGTTGAAGATCTTGCGCCGGGTGCTGCCCTTCATCCGCTTGAGGCCGGCCTGCATGGCGACGAAGGTGGCGCGGTCGCGGCCGGTCCACTCCCACTCGCGCTTGGCCAGCACCGACATCGGCCCGCTCTGGCCGAACGTGTCGTTGTTGATCGTGGTCTCGATCTGGAAGACCTTCACGCCCGCGTTCTTGATGACCTCGCCCATGCGCCAGTTGCTGTGGTGCAGCTCGGAGTGGTGCCGGTCCATGAACGACGTCGAGTGCTGCATGGTGCGCACGTTGTGGTGGTGCTTGATCGACCGGTACGACGCCAGACCGGTGGCGGTGGACTTGTGGCCGCCGTCCATCGACACGATGTTGATGTTGACGTAGATGAGCAGGTCACTTTCCGCGGCACGCTTGTTGATCTCGACCTCTTCGCCCTGGTCAGTTGTGCCGAGGAAAGCAAGGTTGTCCGGGTCTTCGGCGTCGTGGTTGTAGAGCGCGCCTTGCGGCGCGAACGCGTCATAGACCCGGTCGCCGACGGCGTGGCGCAGCTCGTCCTCGGTCATGCGCCGATGCAGCGCGAGGGCGGCGATGAGGTGCACGTCATCGACCCCGGCGGCGGCGGCCATGTCCAGGACCGCCTCGATCACGCGCTGGCGGATGTCCGGGCGGCGCATGGGGGGCAGCGGCAGCGACACGTCGTCGAACGCGATCGTGAGCTTCATCCCGGGCCGCAGCAGCGCGGGGAGCGGATCGCTGTCGAGCGGGTGGAGCAGCGTCTCGCGGATGGCGGCGTCGACGTCGTCGAGCGCCGCCAGCGGCTCGGCCGGATAGAGGACCCGGCTGCGACCGGCTGGCAGCTTCTCCAGCCGGAAGCCCTCGCCATGGTGGAACAGGATCGGCGGCGTCGACCGATCCACGTCGAGCACGAATCCGGGACGCGGCATCTACGGCCTCCGGCCTTCGAGGGCCGCCTGCGGCGGGCGCCTGCTGGTTCCGGACGACCATGCTCCGCGCGTCGCTGCGGCGGTCGTCGGGCGAACGCCCGATCGACTCGCGGCGCTCGCCGACCCGGCATTCGGGTGTTGCTGTGGCACTGGTGTGCCCCTTTCACAGGATTGGGACAGGTGCGATGTTCGGCGGACCGGGGTCATCGGCGGCGCTCGTTGCGGAGGTCGAAGGCGATCTTCACGGCGCCGCGGGTGCCGGCGTTGGCGGCGTGCTCGATGGCCTCGGTGTAGCGGTCGAGCGGATAGGTGGCGCTGAGCAGGCGGTCGAGGCCACTCTCGGCGACGAGCGACAGCGCACGGTCGAAGTCGTCCCGGTCGTAGGCGTAGCAGCCGCGGATGGCCGACTCGCGGTGCCAGAGGCCGGTCAGGTCGAGGGCGGTGTGGCCAGGCATGCCGACGAGCAGCACCTCGCCGCCCGGCTCGACGACCTGCAGGCCCTGCGCGATCGATGCTGCGGAGCCGACGCAGTCGACCACGCATTCGACGCCATCGGTCAGCTGTTCGTCGCCGAGCACGAAGGCGCCGGTGATCGAGCGCACCGCCCGCCCGAGCTCGCCCGGGGCGACGACTCGGTCGGCGCCCAGCTCCTTGGCCAGCCGGCGCTGCTCGGGGTGCTTGGCCGTGGCCACGAGCGTGCCGACGGTGGCGTAGCGGCGGAGAGCGGCGATCGTGAGCAGCCCGAGCGTCCCCGCGCCGATGACCGCGACCGTGGTGGCGTCACCGAGCATCCGAGCGGCGTGGACGGCGCAGGCGGTCGGCTCGACCAGGACGGCGGCCTCGTCGGACAGGTCGTCGGGCACGGGCACGAGCTGGCTGCTGTGGGCCACCATCGCCGTCGACCAGCCGCCGCCGGTGTCCTTGCAGAACCCGCTCTGCAGGCCCGGCTCGAGGTGGCCGAACGCGATGCGCTGGCAGTGGTTGATCGCCCCCGTCGCGCACGACCGGCACGGCGGGTCGATGTCCCGGGTCGCGCAGGTCAGCACCGGCACCAGCACGGCCCGGCTGCCGTCGTCCAGCTCGCCGACCACCTCGTGGCCGGGGACGAACGGGAACGACACGATCGGCTCGAAGTACCGGCTCGACCGGCCGTCGATGGTGGCCAGGTCCGACCCGCAGATGCCGGCTAGCCGCGGCCGGAAGCGCACCCAGCCGTCGGCCGGCAGCGCGGGCTCGTCCACGTCCCGCAGCGACAGCGGCCCCACCGTCGCCCCCCGCCCGGGGACGACCCGTCCGGCCACGGCCGCGGCCGCGTACTTGACCGGCTTCCGCTCGAACCGCAGCGCCTTCATGCGCCCTCCGCGCCTTCCGCGAATGTGGAGTAGAAGCGGCTGCTAGAGCGACCGCTTCTACTCCACATTCGCAGCGGGGTGGCGGTCATCGGGCGTGGGAGAGGGGGAGGCGGGGCGGGGTGAACCCGGGGGCCTTGGACCAGTGCTCGACCAGCCAGCCGCGCTTGCGGGCCAGCGCCGAGAGGCGGGTCTCGGGGTTCACGGCGACCGGGAAGCCGACCACCTCCAGCATCGGCAGGTCGCTGGCCGAGTCGGCGTAGGCGACCGACTCGGCGAGGTCGATGTCGTGCGCGGCGGCGAAGTCGAACAGCGCGGAGGCGCGGCTCTCACCGGTGGGCGGGACGTCGATCATCTGACCGGTGTAGCGGCCCTGGTCGTCGATGGTCATCGAGGCGCACACGATGTCGTCGAACAGCGGCGCGAGCGGGGCGACCACGAAGTCCAGCGCGCCGGTGATGAGGACCGTGCGGTGCCCGAGGGCGCGGTGCTCGCGGACGCGGCGGATCGCGGCCGGAAAGCTCTTCGTGAGGATGAGCTGCGACAGCATCTCCGCGGCGTCCTCGCGCACCTGCTCAACCGAAGCGCCCTCGTAGCGGCGATAGAAGTGGCGGAGGAAGTCACTGCGGTCGGCCCGGTCGAGGCGCAGCAGCTGGGGTGCCTCCGCCAGCAACTTGGCCGTCAACCGCAGCGTGTCGTCGCCGTCGAGGCGGCGCGAGGCCAGCCAGGCGTAGGACGTGACCACGTTCGACGCGATCAGCGTGTTCTCGAGGTCGAACGCTGCCATCTGCCGGTCGGGGGAGAGCACCTGGCGGCGCAGGCGGTCGGAGCGGTTCTCGGCGTTGGCGCGGTTGCCGTCGGTGCGCACCCGCGCGTGCTTGACCACCGACGGGAGGTGGATCTCGTGGACGTAGTGGTCCCAGTCGATCACCCGCGGGTCCATGTTGAACTCGACCCGGTCGGCCTCGGCCAGCGACTCTTGCAGGCCGAGCAGGTGGTCGACGCCGTAGATCGCCTCGCACGCCGTGTATGCGCCGTAGAGCTCGACGTAGGTCAGCGCCCGCTCGGCCAGGTCCCGCTTCTCCTCGACCTTGGCGGACCAGCGGGCCTGCGTGCCGCGGAGGGGCAGCGCCTGCAGCGCGCGCTCGGCCCGCTCGAGCAGGTGCTTCGATCGCTCGAGCTGGCCTTGGACCCGACCCCTCGACGTGTAGCCCCAGTCCGGGACGCTGATCGGCTGGCCGGCCGAGTCGTAGAGCGGATGGTCGCCGAACCAGCTCTGCACGAGGTTCACGAGGCGCTCGTACTTGAGCGGGTTGGCCGACCCCGAGGCGACCTGCGTGATGTCGGGCGACCCGTCCTCGTTGGCCGGGCCGCGGGCCGCGACGGCGCAGATGGCACCGACCACGAGGTCGACCGGGATCACGTCGACCGTCCCCTCGGGGACGCCGGGGAACTCGCGGAGCAGGCCGCGCGCGTAGGAGATGATCACCGGCTCGGCCATGCGGAAGCCGCGGATCCAGCCCGGCACGGGCTCGGCCCAGGCCGACTCGATGATCGCCGGGCGCACGGTGGACACGGGGACCCGGCCCCGGTTCTCGGCCAGCGCCTGCTCGCCGAGCGCCTTGGTCATCGCGTAGGCGTCGGGCCAGCCGAGGGACGCGGCGCGGGCGCGGCCGGCGTCGACGAGCTGGTCCTTCACCCAGGTCTGCCGGCGCTGCTCGGTCTTGGCCGCCAGCAGGGGCGTGCCCGCGGCGCCGAGCTCGCGACGAGCCTCCTCCATGAGCTCGGCCAGCCGGGCCGGCGTGCGGCTCGCGGCCTCGGCGTCGGCCCGCACCCGCCGAGCGCCCTCGACCTCGCGGCGCCAGTCGACGTCGACCCAGAACGGGCTCTGGTCCACCAGGATCTCGGGCGCCGCGCCCCGGCGGTTGCCGGCGACGTAGCAGGTCGACACGGCCACGAGGTGCGCGGTCGAACCGAGCTCGTTGAGCGTCTGAGCGATGCGGGTCGGGCCGAGCAGGTTGACCTCGACCGCGAGGTCGAGCGGCGAGTCGAAGCTCACCGTGGCGGCGGAGTGGATCACCGTGTCGCAGGAGGCCAGCAGGGCGCGGCCGGCCTCGTCGAGCCCCAAGCCGTCGGTGGCCACGTCGCCCTCGATCACCGTGACCCGGCGGCCCACCAGCTCGTCGAACGCGGCCTTGCCGCCCAGCTCGGCGCGCAGCCGGTCGAAGCAGTCGTTGCGAAAGATCTCTCGCTGCGCCCGCTGCTGGACCGAGCGCATGCGTCCGGCCCGCACCAACAGCACCAGCTCGCAGCCCGGTGCCGAGCGCAGCAACCGCTCGACCAGCGCGGTGCCGAGGAAGCCGGTCGAGCCGGTGACGGCGATGCGCTTCCCGTCGAGGTCGTCGCGGATCACGGCCTTTGTCTACCATCTGGTAGATAGCCGAGGACAACCGAGCGAAAGGTGGGCCGTGACCAGCACCGCGATGGCACCGGCCAGCGCCCCGAGCACGCGAGAGCGCATCCTCGCCGCCGCGCTCGCCGGCTTCGCCCAACGCGGCGTCGAAGCCACCTCCCTCGACTCGCTGGCCGCCGAGATCGGCGTGCGCAAGCAGACGATCCTCTATCACTTCAGGTCGAAGGACGACCTGCTGCGCAGCGTCATCGGCCACGCGACCGACGAGCTCGGCCTGGTGCTCAGCGCCGCCGCCGTGCGAGCCGGCGACCGCAACGCCCGGCTGACCGCCATCGTCGATGCCGTGTTCCGCCTCGGCGCTCGGCGGCCCGAACTGTTGGCCCTGCTGCGCGAGGTGAGCCGACTTGGGCCACCCGCCTCGGGCGACCTGGCCGCCGCCATCGAGCCCCTGGTCGCGCAGGCCGTCTCCGCGCTCGAGACGGTCGGCCTCGACCGGGCCCGGTCGCGCCGCGTGCTGCTGACCGCGGGGGCCAAGGTCATCGGGATGGCCACCGAGGTCGAGGTCCTGCGTGACCTCGGCGTCGAGCCTGACCTCCCGTCCCTGCGCCGCCGCCACCGCGAGCTGCTCGGCTACGTGCGCGCCGAGCTGGCCTGACCCGTCCTCCTCCTGGGGCGACGACGTCCAACTGGGCGGGAACGCGGTCGCTGGGGCGACCGGTTCCCCGCCCGGTTGCGGCTCGGCGTCCAAGTGGGCGGGAACGCGGTTGCTGGGGCGACCGGTTCCCCGCCCGGTTGCATCTCCGTCCAAGTGGGCGGGATTGCGGTTGCTGGGGCGACCGGTTCCCCGCCCAGTTGCGGGCCGCCGTCCAAGCGGGCGGGAACGGGGGTGCTGGGGCGACCGCGTTCCCGCCCAGTTCGGGGAAAGCGCCCGGGGCGAGGGCTATTGCCTCGGCGTACGGCGGTGGGGGGCGCGGTGGGCGTGGCGGTCGATCGCGAGGCGGACGAGCTCGTCGATCAGGGCGGGGTACGAGAGACCCGTGGCGGCCCACAGTGACGGGAACATCGAGTAGGGCGTGAAGCCCGGCATCGTGTTCACCTCGTTGAGCAGCAGGCCGCGGCCGCCCTCTTCCCAGAAGAAGTCGGCGCGAGCGAGGCCGTCGCAGCGCAGGGCGCGGTAGGCGGCGACTGCTAGGCGGCGGGCCTCGGCGGCCACCTCGGCTGGCAGCTCGGCCGGGACGACCAGCGCCGCGGCGCCGTCGAGGTACTTGTCCTCGTAGTCGTAGAAGTCGTGCGTCGGCACGATCTCGCCGGGGACCGACGCTCGCGGGTCGGCGTTGCCGAGCACGCCGACCTCGATCTCGTGGGCGTCGACCGCCTCCTCGACCACGACCCACTCGTCGAACCTCAACGCCCGCTCGACCGAGGAGGCCAGCTCGTCGGCGTCCGCCGCCCTGCTGACGCCGACCGACGACCCGAGGTTGGCCGGCTTCACGAAGACCGGGAACTTGAGCTCGGTGGCGACCCGGGCCAGGAAGGCAGCGTCCACGTCCACGTCGCGCGCCGCGAGGTGGCGGACCTGCGGGATGCCGGCGGCGGCGATGGCGACCTTGGCCGCCGCCTTGTCCATGCACAGCGCCGAGGCGAGCACGCCGGACCCGACGTAGGCCACGCCCGCCAGCTCGAGCAGGCCTTGGACCGTGCCGTCCTCACCCATCGGCCCGTGCAGCAGGGGGAAGACGACCACCTGCTCGCCGGGCCGGGTCGGGGCCACGGTCGGTGCCGGTTCCAGCAGCGGGCCGGCGGGGTCGAGCGCGTCGGGCAGCGTGTCGGGGCCCGCGGCCAGCGCCCGCAGCGTGCTCTCCGACAGCGACCAGCGTCCCTCGGTCGAGATCCCGACGGGCACGAGCTCGTACCGGGCGGGGTCGGCGGCTCGCAGCACGTGCGCCGCCGACACGCACGACACCTCGTGCTCGGCGGACATGCCGCCGAACAGCACGACGAGGCGGATGCGGTCGAGCCCAGCGTCCGATTCGGTCACGGCCGCCGAGTGTGCCACGAACCGGTTCGCACGCAGCGCACGGACCCGAGGCGCCGATCGGCCAGCGGCCCGGGTGGCGGCGGGTACGGTCGGCGCCCATGAAGTTCCACGCCTCGGAGGTGGCGGCCGCGGTCGGTGGCGAGCTGTTCGGGCGGGACGCGGCGGTCGACGGCGTCGCGATCGACTCTCGTGATCTGCGGCCGGGCCAGCTGTTCGTGCCGATCGTCGGCGCCCGCAACGGCCATGACTTCATCAGCGCCGCCCTCCGAGCCGGCGCCGCGGCCTACCTGACGGCCGAAGCGATCGAGGCCGGCACCGCGGTGCGGGTCGCCGACACGTCCGCCGCGCTGCTCGCGCTCGGGCGCTGGGCACGCGGCCGGCTGCCCGACCGCGTGGTCGGCATCACCGGCAGCGTCGGCAAGACCTCGACGAAGGACCTGCTGGCGTCGGTGCTCGCCACCACGTTCGCCACCGCCGCCAACGAGCGCTCGTTCAACAACGAGCTCGGCGTGCCCTTGACCCTCGCCGGGGCGCCGGATGACTCCGAGGCCGTGGTCGTCGAGATGGGCGCCCGCGGTGTCGGGCACATCGCGCTGCTCTGCGACGTCGCCCGCCCGACCGTCGGCGTCGTCACCGTCGTCGCCGACGCCCACCTCGAGCTGTTCCGCTCGCTCGACGACGTGGCGCGGGCCAAGGGCGAGCTCGTCGAGTCGCTCCCGGCCGACGGCACCGCGGTCCTCAACGCCGACGACCCCCGGGTGGCGGCGATGGCCAGCCGCAGCGCGGCCCGCGTCCTGACCTATGGACTCGGCGCCGCCGACGTGCGAGCCGAGCACCTCACCCTCGGCGACGACCTGCGTCCGACGATGCAGCTGCGCACGCCCTGGGGCTCGTCCGGGGTGCAGCTGGCCGTGCACGGCGCCCATCAGGTCGGCAACGCGCTCGCGGCGGCGGCGGCCGGCCTGGCGCTGGGCGTGCCCCTCGACGCGGTCGCGGAGGGCCTGGCCGGCGCCAATGTGTCGCCCATGCGCATGCACCTGGCCACGACGCCGTCGGGCGCGCGGGTGATCGACGACACCTACAACGCGAACCCCACGTCCATGGCCGCCGCGCTCGAGGCGTTGGCACGGCTGCCGGCGACCCGGCGCACGGCCGTGCTCGGCCTCATGGCCGAGCTGGGGCCCGGGAGCGCAGCCTCGCACCGGTCGATCGCCGCCGAAGCGGCCCGCCTCGGGGTGCGCGTGGTGTCGGTGGCCGCGCCCGAGTACGGAATCGTCGGCGCTGATGCCGCCGACGATCTCGAAACCGCGCTCGACCGGGTCGGACCGCTCGATTCCGGCGACGCGGTGCTGGTCAAGGGCAGTCGGGTGGTCGGTCTCGAGCGGCTCGTCGCCTACCTCCTCGACCCCGGATGGCGAGATATCTGACGCGAGTTTTGCGATTGTTGTGCGCCTCATGTTCGCGGGCATCGCCCGATGGGGTAGAACACTCCAGTGAGCCGGTCGGACCGCCCGCCAGCCGGCTCACTGGCCCGAGTCGATCGTCGGCAACGATGATCGACTCGGGCCCCTTTCGTTCTTGACCGCCGTTCAGGCCGGCGCGACCGCCGTCGACGCCACGGTCTCGCGGGGCCGCAGGTCGGTCCACCAGGCCAGCAGCAGGGCCACGGCCGCGCCCCCGGCGAGGACGGCGGCGATCGGCGCGTGCTGCATGAGCGCGCCGCCGGCCAGGCCGCCGAACGGCACCGTCCCGCCGAACCCCATGATCCACAAGGCCATCACCTTGCCGCGCACCGCGTCCTCGAGGTCCTCCTGCAGCACGGTGGACAGCGACGTGATCACGGCGAAGTACACCGAGCCGAGCACGAAGATGACCGGGTACGCCGGGCCGGGCGAGCGCAGGAGGCCGAACAGCGTGAGCAGCAGCGCGAACGCCACCAGCCCGTAGCGGGTGAGCTTGGCCTTCGAGGCGCCGGCGAAGACCGTGCCGATCGACAGCGCGCCGACCACCGCACCCAGCCCGAACGACGCGTAGAGCAGCCCGTAGCCGCCGCTCTTGGGGACGATCCCGAGGTGGCTGTCGGCGATCTTGGGCAGCTGCGTGATGAACGGCAGGCAGAAGAACGAGAACACGAAGATCACGACGAGGCACTGGCCGACGACCCGGTCGGCGCGGGCCACCTTGATGCCCTCGAGCAGCCGGTGGAAGCCCTGCGTGCCACTCGCCGGCGGCGGAGGCAGGCGGACCCACGTGAGCACCACGATGACGGCGGCGTAGCTGGCCGCGTTGAGGAAGAAGACCCAGCTGGCGCCGTAGCGGGCGTAGAGGAACGTGCCGATGACCGGCCCGATGACCCGCGAGGCGTTCATCTGCACCGAGTTCAGCGAGATGGCGCCGCCGATGTCTTCCCGGGGCACGAGCACGGGGAGCACCGCGCTGAACACCGGTGCGTAGAGCGCGTTGCCGATGCCGATGGCCAGCACGCACAGGACGAGCAGCACCTTGGACGGCGACGTGTCGAGGGCGATGACGCCGAGGACCACCGAGAACACGGCCTGCACGACCGTGAGGACGATGAGCAGGCGCTTGCGGTCGACGGTGTCGGCGAGCATGCCGCCGACGACCGAGAACAGCAGCAGCGGACCGAGCTGGGCCGCGGTGACGATGCCCACGAACACCGGCGAGTGGGTCAGGCTGAACGCGAGCGCGCCGAGCACGACGTTCTGCATCCACGTCCCGATGTTCGACGCCAAGGCGCCGAGGTAGATCGTGCGGAACGCCCGGTGCGAGAAGGCGGCGCGAGCCGTCCCCGGGGTGAACGGGCGGTCGCCTTCGAGGAGAGCGTCCTCGTTGTCCTCGAAGCACGGGTCCGACGTGTCGGTGACGGCGGGTCGGCGAACGGGTCGAGCGTCGGTCACCGGCGCAGCGTATCGATCGGGTTTGCGTCAGCGGCCATCGAACTGACCGGCGGGTCAAGGACGGGCGCTGCCGTCCAGCGAGCGCCAGCGGCGGGCGCCCAGCTGCCTAAGGTCGGTCCCCATGTGCGCCGCCCGCGTCCCGAAGATCGCCGTTGCACCGCGGGGCGCACGCTCCTATCTCGCCGACGCGGTGCAGGCCGGAGGCGGCGAGCTGGTCGGGATCGAGGAGGCCAACGGCCTCGTCTGGACGTCGCACGAGGATCCCGGTGCGCTCGTCGAGGTGCTGCGCGAGCACCCGGAGATCGCCTGGATCCAGCTGCCCTGGGCCGGCATCGAGCCGTACCGCGACCTGCTCGACCCGGGGCGGCTCTGGACCTGCGCCAAGGGCGTCTACGCCGACCCGGTGGCCGAGCACGCCCTCGCGCTGCTGCTGGCCGGGCTCCGCGGCCTGGTGTCCTACGCCCGAGCGTCGCACTGGAGCAGCGGGCAAGGAACGAACCTGTACGACGCCCGCATCACGATCCTCGGCGGCGGCGGCATCACCGAGTCGCTGCTCCCGCTCCTGGCGCCGTTCAGGGCCGAGGTCACCGTGTTGCGTCGCCGGCCGCGCCCGATGGACGGTGCGGCGCGGGTCGTGGGCATCGACGAGCTGCACGACGTGCTCCCCGGCGCCGCCGGGGTCGTGCTCGCCCTGCCGGCCCTGCCGGACACGATCGGCATCATCGGGGCCGATGAGCTCGCGCTGATGGAGCCGCACGCCTGGCTCGTGAACGTCGCACGTGGCGTCCACGTCGACACCGAGGCGCTCGTCGCGGCGCTGCAGGCCGGCACGATCGGTGGCGCCGCGCTCGACGTCACCGACCCCGAGCCGCTGCCCGACGACCACCCGCTCTGGCGGCTGCCGAACGTCGTGATCACGCCGCACACCGCGAACACCCAGGAGATGGCTGAGCCGCTGCTGTCGGCACGGGTGACCGAGAACGTCCGCCGGTTCGCCGCGGGCGAGCCCCTCTCGGGCGTCGTCGACCCCGCGCTCGGCTACTGAGCGTCCTGCCGAGGGTGGGTCAATCGTCGTCCTCGGGTTGGACCAGGCGGTAGCCGATGCCCGGTTCGGTCACGAGGTCGGGAGCCGGGCGACCGGCGAGCTTCTTGCGGATCTGGCTGGCATAGACGCGCAGGTACTGCGTCTCGGTGCCGTAGCCGTCGCCCCAGACCTCCTGCAGGATCATGCGGTGGGTGAGCACGCGGCCCGCGTGGCGAGCCAGCAGCGCCAGGAACCCGAACTCCTTCGGCGTCATCTCGATGCGCGCGCCGGCCACGCGCACCTCGTGCTGGGGCAGGTCGACCTCGAGCTCGCCGACGCGGAGCACGGCCTCATCGAGGGTGGGTCCGAAGCGCGAGCGCTCGTGGTGGCGCAGGGCCACGCGCAGGCGGGCTTGCAGCTCGGGCATCGAGAACGGCTTGGTCACGTAGTCGTCGGCCCCGGCGTCGAGCGCGGTGACCTTCGCGTCGTCGGCGCCCTCGGCGGTCAGCACGATGATCGGCACGTCGCTCCACAGGCGGATGCGCTCGCAGACCTCGAGGCCGTCGATGTCGGGCAGGCCGAGGTCGAGCACGATGAGGTCGGGGCCGCGCGCCGCGGTGCGGTCGAGGGCCTCGGCACCGGTCCGAGCCGAGATCACGTCGTACCCCCGAGCTTCGAGCGCGGCGGTCAGGGCGCGGACGATCGCGTGCTCGTCGTCCACGACCAAGATCCGCTTGCGGTCACCCATCGGACGCATCCTGCCGTCCCCGGCGGGTCCGCCGCCGCCAGATCGGCAGCGTGAACGTGAACCGGGCACCGCCGCCGACCGCATCGGTCACGCCGATCGTGCCGCCGTGGGCCTCCACGACCGCCTTGCAGATGGCGAGCCCTATGCCGCTCGACCGGCTGCCGTGGCCCCGCCGGAACGGCTCGAAGATGCGCAACCGATCGGGGGACGGCACCCCCTGGCCCTCGTCCTGCACCCACACCTCGACCCACTCGGCCGAGGCCCGGGCGCCGACGCGCACGGTCGAGCGCGGGACGCCGTGGCGGACCGCGTTCTCGAGCAGGTTGGTGACGACCTGGTCGAGCTGGGTGTAGTCGACGTCGACCAGCGGCAGGTCGGGCGGCATCTGCACCTCCACGCGCTTGTCGTGGAAGAGCCGATGGAGGCGGGCGACGGTGGCCTCGACCAGCTCGGGCAGGTCGACCGCCTGCCGCTCGGGCGTGAGCTTGCCGGCCTCGACGCGGCTGAGGCTGAGGAGGTTGGCCACCAGGCGGTCGAGCCGCTCGGCCTCGTCGCTGACCAGCTCGAGCAGCTCGTTGCGGGTGGCGTCGTCGTAGGGCGTGTCGCTGCGCAGGTCGCTCGAGACGGCGCGGATGGTGGCGAGCGGCGTGCGCAGGTCGTGGGACACCGAGCGCAACAGCGCGGCCCGCTGCTGGTCGACCTGCTCGACGACCTCCAGCCGGGCGAGCTCGCCCTGCATCCGACCCTGCTCGACCTGCGCGGCTTCGAGCCGCGCGGTGAGCGCCTCGAGCTCGCCGGCCCGGCTCTCGGCGCTGCGCCGTCGTCGGGCCTCGCGGGCGGCGATCTCGCCGACCACGATCGCCGAGACGACGAACACGATGATCGCGACGACGTCCTCGGTCACGAGGACCTTGAGCTCGTTGTAGGGCTGCAGGAACAGGAGGTCGAACGCGAGGGCGGCGGTCGCCGCCACTACCGCGGCGGCCCAGCGCCCGCCGAGGACGCCCGCGGCCACGCCCGGGATCACCAGCACGAGCGCCGGGGTGGCGGTGCTGAGGTTGGCGCGCAGGGGCAGCATCACGAGCACGGCGATCGCCGTGAGCGCCACGCCCACGGCCACGCCCGCCGGGGCCGAGGGGAGTCGGAGTCTGCCGCTGGCCACGAAGGCATCTTGGCCCGATGGGGACGCCGCTGCCGTCGGACCCGTGTCTTGACGCGATCTTTGCGCTGACAGGAAGTCGTTGACGGCCGTTTGAGCACGTCCGGTCGTTCAATCGACCCATGACCCTCACGCAACCCGGTGGCAGCGTCGCGTCCGGCGGACCGGTGGCCGAGCCGGCGCCCGATCCCGGTGCCGCTCCAGGCACGGCGACCCTGGACGCCCCGCGGCCGCTGCCCCCTGGGCCGGGCATCGACGTGCCCGAGACGAGCGGCTACCGCTTCAAGCGGCGGGTCCTCGGCCCGGCGCTGCACACCGACCAGCTCGAGCACGAGCGGCTCGGCAAGCCCACCGCGCTGGCCGTCTTCGCCAGCGACGCGCTGTCATCGACCGCGTACGCGACCGAGGAGATCGTCCGCACCCTCGTCCCGGTGATCGGCGTCCTGGCCTTCAGCGCCTACGTGGTGCCGATCACCGGCGCCCTGGTCGCCGTGCTGGTCATCCTCATGTTCAGCTACCGCCAGACGATCAAGGCGTATCCGTCTGCCGGCGGCGCGTACATCGTCACCAAGGACAACCTCGGGCTGCTGCCCGCGCAGGTGGCAGGTGTCGCCCTGCTCACCGACTACATCCTCACCGTTGCCGTGTCGACGTCGGCCGGCGTGGCGGCCATGTACTCGGCGTTCCCCGCCATGTACCCCTACCGGGTGCCGGTCGCGGTCGGGTTCATCGCGGTCATCGCCTGGGGCAACCTGCGCGGCGTCAAGGAGTCGGGCCGCATGTTCGCCGTGCCGACCTACATGTTCCTGGTATCGATGTTCGCCCTGATCGGCCTCGGCGCGTTCAAGATGATCGCCGGCACGCTGCACAAGGCACCGCTGCCCGCGCACCACATCGACATCGCCAAGGGCCCGCTCGGCGCGGTCGGCATCTTCCTGGTGCTGCGAGCCTTCGCCTCCGGTGGCGCGGCCATGACCGGCGTGGAGGCCATCTCCAACGGCGTGCCCGCGTTCAAGAAGCCCGAGTGGAAGAACGCCCGCTCGACGCTCATGGTCATGGGCACCTGCCTCGGGATCATGTTCATCGGCATCTCGGTCCTCGCCGCGAAGCTGCACACCGTCCCCAGCCCCAAGGTCACGGTCATCTCGCAGATCGCCCGCGCCACGCTGGGCGGCGGCGGCCTGGGCCATGCCCTCTTCTTCTTCGTGCAGGGCGCCACGATGCTGATCCTCGTGCTGGCGGCGAACACCTCGTTCGCCGACTTCCCTCGGCTGGCCAGCTTCCACGCCGACGACGCCTTCATGCCCAAGCAGCTGACCAAGCGGGGCCACCGGCTGGTGTTCTCCAACGGCATCATCGCCCTCGCCTGCACGTCGGCGGTGCTCGTGGTCATGTTCGGCGCTGACGTCACCCACCTGATCCCGCTCTACGCCATCGGCGTGTTCACCTCGTTCACGCTCTCGCAGGCGGGCATGGCCAAGCGCCACCTCAGGCTGAAGGAGCCCGGCTGGAAGACCGGCATCCTGATCAACGGAGGTGGCTCGCTCGCGACCGGCGTGGTCACGATCGTCATCGGCGTCACCAAGTTCATGCACGGGGCCTGGTTCATCATCGTGCTGGTGCCGGTGCTGGTGGCGCTGCTCGTGCGGCTCAACCGGCAGTACGAGTCCGAGTCCGTCGAGCTCGAGCACGACGCCAAGAACGCCATGACGGCGCCCGTGCTGCGCCGCCACTCCGTGCTGGTGCTGGTGGAGAACCTCGACCAGTCGTCGGCCCGGGCCATCCAGTACGCACGTGCACTGCTGCCCGACGAGCTGCGGGCCGTGCACATCGCCGTCGACCCCGATCGGGCCGACAAGCTGGCGCAGGAGTGGGAGCGGCTCGAGCTGATGCGCGTGCCGCTGGACATCGTCGACTGCCCGGACCGCCGCATCGATCGAGCGCTGCTCGACGCGGTGGCCGACGACGTCGCCGACGGCCGCACCGAGGTCAGCGTGCTGATCCCGCGGCGGGAGTACACGCGCTTCTGGCACCGCCTCCTGCACGATCACACCGCCGACCAGATCGCCAAGACCGTCAGCCGGCTCCCGCACTGCAACGTGACGTTCGTGCCCTACCACCTCGGCTCGACCACGGTCAGCGACGACGAGCGCCGCGCCTACCACCAGGCGGCGCACCATGGCTGAGGACGCCCCCGCCGGCCCAGCTGGCCCGGTCCGGGTCATCGACGCCCGCCGACCGCCGGCTGGGCTCGGCTGGCCGACGTCGGGCATCCTCGACCTGGCCGCCACCGTGCCGATCGGGAGCATCTCGTGGCGGCAACGGGTGCAGGTCCACGGGCGGGTCCGCTCGCTGCGGGTCCGGCCGTGGGGCGAGGTGCTGACCCTCGAGGTGGTCCTCGTCGACGAGACCGGGGGCGTGACCGCGGTCTTCCCAGGCCGCCGCCGGGTGCCGGGCATCCGGCCCGGGACGCTGCTCACCGTCGAGGGCATGGTCGGCGCCCGCGGCAATCGGCTCACCGTCCTCAACCCGCACTACGACCTGCGCCCCTTCCCGGTCTGATCAGCGGGCGCTCGGAGGCCGGCCCGCCGACTGCGCTCTGAGGACCCGTAGGCTGAGGGCGTCCGCACGGCCCGGGAGGCGGCGACGAGCACGCACTACGAGCGGCTGGGCGTCGCCCCTTCGGCGTCGACCGCCGAGATCCGCACCGCCTATCACGACCTCGCCCGCCGGCTGCACCCCGATCGCGCCGCCCGGGGCAGCCCAGCGGAGCGGGCGCTGGCCGAGCGGCGGATGCGTGAGATCAACGAGGCGTGGAACGTGCTGCGCGAGCCCGTCTCGCGTCGGCGCTACGACGACGCCCGCGGCCTGGCGCGCGGCGTCCGGTCGGCGAGCCCCCGATCCGGGTCGGTCCGACCCGTGCCGACGCCGCCCGCTGACGACGACGACCTCGTCGACGTGATGCCCGACCTCGGACCGGTCGCCGGCGCGCTTATGCGGCACCTCCCGTGGGTGCTGCTGGTGGCGGTGTTCGGGCTCATCCTGCTCGTCACCGCCTATGCCGGTCCCGGTCGCAACGGCGGGACGGCGCCGGTCCCCACCCGTCCACCGGCGGCCGCCCCCGGCTCGTGCCTCACGGTGCGGCCGGGCCCGACGACCTCGGTGGTGCCCTGCGCGGGCGCCCACGACGTCCAGGTCGTGGTCCGGGTCGACGAGGCCACTCGCTGCCCGACCGGGACCGAGCGCCGCCGGCTCGCACCCGATGGGCTGCTCGACTGCGTGCGCAACGGCTAGGGCATCTGGCCCGCAGCCCGACGTCCACGTCGCAGCGCCGCGGGCGCCGCGGGCGCTGCGGGCGCTGCGCCTGAGCCGCGCCGGCGAGTTCGGCGTAGCGTCGGCGGGATGGACTTCCGCCGTGAGAGCATCGAGGATCTCGCCGGCCAGGTCGCCCACCGCCACCTGTCTGCCCGTGAGCTCACCGCCGCGGCGCTGGAGCGCATCGAAGCCACCAACGACGAGCTGAACGCGTTCGTCGCCATCGATGGCGATGCGGCGATGCGCGACGCCGCGGCGATCGACGCCCGGATCGCGCGCGGCGAGGACGTGGGGCCCCTGTCCGGCATCCCGATCGGGGTCAAGGACACCGAGGACGCCCGCGGGTTCCCCACCACCCAGGGCTCGCTGCTGCTCGCCGACGCCGCGCCCGCGGCCGGCGACTCGCTGCTGGTGGAGCGGCTGCGCCAGGCCGGCTGCGTGGTGGTCGGCAAGACCAATACGCCCGAGCTGGCCTGGAAGGCCGACACCGAGAACCGCCTGTTCGGCCGCACCGCGAACCCATGGTCGACCGAGCGGTCAGCCGGTGGGTCCTCGGGCGGGAGTGCCGCCGCGGTGGCCGCCGGGCAGGTCCCGCTGGCCACCGGCTCGGACGGCGGCGGCTCCATCCGCATCCCCGCGGCGCTGTGCGGCCTCACGGGCATGAAGCCGTCCCTCGGTCGCGTGCCTGCGGGCGGGCGCTGGCCGCCTGGGTGGGCCGACCTGTCCTCGAAGGGCCCCATCACCCGCCGCGCCCGCGACCTCGGCGTCGTGCTCGACGCCGTCATCGGCCCCGACCCCACCGACCTCCGGGCGCTCCCCATGCCGGAGCAGTCGTGGCGCGACGCCCTCGACGACCTCCGACCGCCTCGCCGCGTCATCTGGTCTCCCACCGTCGGGTACGCGAAGGTCGACGCCGATGTGCTGGCGGTCTGCGAGCGGGCCATCACCGTCCTCGAAGACCTGGGGACCGAGGTGGTGCGGGTCGACGACGTGTTCGAGAAGGATCCGGCGATGCCCTGGTTGACGCTGGCCATGGTGGCGAACCTGCGCACGATCGAGGACCTCGTCGGCGACGACAAGAGCCTCTGGGATCAGCTGGATGACGGGCTGGCCAGCATGCTCCGATGGATCAGCGACCGAGCCACGGCGACCGATGTGGTGCGAGCGCAAGACGTGGCCCACCGCCTGAACCTGCGCCTGGTCGACCTCTTCCACCAGGCACCGTTCCTGCTCACGCCGACCGTGGCCGGCCAGACGCCGTTCGTCGGCGAGCAGGGCCGCATCGACGGCATCGAGGACGTGGCCTGGGTCGCCTTCACCTATCCGTTCAACCTGACCCGCTCGCCGGCCGGCACCGTGTGCGCCGGGTTCACCGGCGACGGCATGCCGGTCGGGCTCCAGGTGGTGGGCCCGCAGCACGGCGACGCTGCCGTGCTGCGCCTCCTGGCCCTGCTCGAGGACCGCCTGGACCTCGACCCGATCTGCCCGTTCCCCTGACCTGACCGCGCCGGACAGCAGGCGGCCCATGGGGAGCGGCCGGCTCGGGCCAGCGTTCGGCCCTCTAGCGTGGGACGCGTGACCTTGCGCCCACCGTCGGACCCGGCCCTTCATGGCGTCCGTCGGCTCGCGGGCGTTGTGGGCTGCGGGCACCGGTGAGCGACGCCCCGTTCGCGCCCTGGGTGCTGCGCGGCGAAGCCATCGCCGTGCTCGCCGGCCGGCGCCGCCAGCGAGCGATCCTCCCCGACGGCGTGCAGACGGCGCCCGGGCCCGCCCTCGTCGTCGCCAACCGCTGGACCAGCTCGCCGGTCGGCCCGTTCCTCCAGCTGAGCGTGGCCGAACCGGCCCGCATCGGGCTGCGCCTCGGCTGGTGCCGCACGCTGGTCGTGGTCGACCATCCCCAAGCCCGGCTCGGCCATCGCCTCAACTGGGGCGTGCCGGCCGAGCTGGGGACGCTGCGCTGGCTCGCCACCGAGGATCGGCGCGAGCTGGTCTGGGAGGAGCGCGACCTCGTCCTGCGAGCCGACCCGACCGGTCCGCCGCTGCCGATCGCGCTGCCGGTGCGCTCGATCCAGCAGCGGGCCGACGGTCCCGTGGTCGTGCCCGGCCGGCTGCTCGCCAAGGGCCGAGCCGCCCGTCCCCAGCTGGAGGTGCCCGCCGACGACGAGCTCGCCCCACTCGCTGGGCGGCACCTCGGCGTCGTGCTCCGCGGCGTCTCCGAGCTCGTCCGCGAGGCCCGCCACCCGGTCGGCCTCCTGGCCACGCTCCTGGCCCCCGCCCAGGTCGGTGAACCCGCGCTGCGCGACGTGGTGGCGCGCTAAGGTCGCACGTCCGGAACCCCGGGCGTATAGCTCAGCTGGCTAGAGCGCTGCCTTCACACGGCAGAGGTCACAGGTTCGAGTCCTGTTACGCCCACCCGTTGTCAGAATTACAACGTTTTGCCTGGTGAGAACGCATTTCGCGTGTCCGATCGCTCAGGCACCTTCGGTCGCTCTTTCAAACCCCTCTCGATACACGATGCGATCTGCACCGCGACCCCACGTGTTGGTGCGAACCCCGCACATCGCAGTAGCTTCTTGGCCAGCTTCCCGCTGTTGCTCCTGCTGACCACCGTGCTGGGCTTCATCGGCAACGACTGGCTCCAGCACCACGCCATCGGCAACACGCTGCACCAGTTCCCGTGGTCGGCCAACAGATCGGTCGGACGTCGATCGATCCGGCGGATCATCCCCTCGATGGCGTTCACCCGCGAGCTGCCGCGGGCTCGTGCCGGCGGTCTGAGTACGGTCTTCGGCTCACCACACCTGTCTCCCTACTGCCTGCGGTCATCGCCGGTGCTCTCGCGGCCCTCGAGTCCGACGGCTGCTTTGAGTTCGCGGGCATCGTGGGCCAGGCGCGGTTCGGGGTACTGAGCCGACACGGCTTCCATGAGGTCGGCGAGCCCGTCGGCGACGGCGTTGAGCTTGTGCTGGGTGGCCTGGTCGTTTCGGGTCTGGCTGTTCTGCAGGAGCGCCACCATGAGGAACGTGATGATCGTCGTGGTGGTGTTGATCTCCAACTGGTACTGGCCGTTCAGGAACGACGAGAAGTTCCCGTGTACGACCACCGTGACGAGGCCCTGGATCAACCAGAACCCCACGAGCATGATGCAGAAGGCGAAGAACGGGGCTCGGCTGGCGAGGTGGGCGGCGCCACCGGCGAACCGGTCGAAGAACCCGACGCGGCTCGACACATCGGTGGGCATGAGCACCGGTTCGGTGTGCTCGGTCATGGTTGCTCCGTGGGGTCGACAGGCTGATGGAAGCGCTCGACAGGGGAGGTCCCGGAATCGGTGGCGTCGTAGGTCCAGTCGGGTTGCTTGTCGCGGTGGCGTTCGTCGTAGACCGGCGCCGTTCCGTCAGGTCCGTCGACGAAGCCCTCGAGTTCGGAGATCACGTAGGGTTCGGTCGGGCCCGTGCGATTCGTGGCACGGTCGATGAAGGCATCGGGAAACAGGTCGAGGAGGCTTTCGACCACGCGTCGGTGCTGGGTGGCGAGGAAGCAGCGGGCACCCGTTTCGATGGTCTCGAGGCGAGTCTCGACGATGGTCATCTCAGCGCGATGGGTCGTCGCACCGCGGAGGTGATCGATGGCATCGCTGATCGCCTTGCCGTCTTGCTTGCACGGGGTGCACTGGCCGCAGGACTCGACGGCCAAGAAGCGCGACACGCCGTGGGCGACGGCGACCGGGTCCACGCTTGCGTCGAAGACGATGAACCCACCGGTGCCCAGCCCGCTGCCGACCGCTGCCATGTCCTCGTAGGTGAGGGGGGTGTCGACGAGCCGGGCGGGCAGCACGGCGTTGGACACGCCGGACATAGCCGCGGTGATCTCGCCGACCAAGGGCTTGCCGCCGACGTCATCGATGACCGAGCGCAAGGACGTGCCCATGGCCACCTCGACGACGCCACACCGCTGCAGGTGACCGGTGATCGTGCACACCAAGGTCCCGGGCGACTCAGGTGTGCCATGTTGTCGGAACCAGTCGGGTCCGTTGGCCACGATGAGAGCTACGTGGGCCAAGGTCTCGACGTTGTTCACGAGCACCGGAGGGGTGTGAGTCCCGCCCCCGTCGGGCTCGACCGGGGCGAGACCAGGGCCGAGCTCGTCGGAACCGTCGACGCCGCGCCGCCACGGCGGGGCGATGCGCGGGAACGGTTGGCGCCCTTCGACCACCTCGAGCAGGGCGGTCTCCTCGCCATAGAGGTACTCGTCGGGTCCCTCGACGATGTCGATCGTGACACCCGGGGCCCAACCGGCGCGCCGGCACTCGGCGGCAGCCGACCGCAGCCGGGCGACCTGGTCCGAGAAGCGCCGCTTGGTGGCCACGATCACCTCGTCGGCACCGATGGTCACCGCCGCGATCAACGCCCCCTCCAACACGCGATACGGATTGGCGCTGATAATGGCCCGATCCTTGAACGACCCGGGTTCCCCCTCGGCCGCATTGACCACGACGGTCGCGGGAACCTCATCCGTCGTGTAATCGATCACGCTCCGCCACTTCGTGGCCGTCGGGAAGCCCGCCCCGCCCCGACCCCTCAGCCCCGACGCCTGCAGCACCGCCATCACCGCGTCGCCGCCGCCATCGACCGCGACGCGCAAGCCCGACCCCCCGCCCATGGCTTCGTACGCGGCCAGGCTTTCGACCGGAGAGACATCCAACACGCGCGTGATCGGTTCCATGATCCTCCTCTATCAGAGGTCAGCGATGTCCCGCACCTGGGGTTCGCGTAGCGGCCGCCGGTGTGCGATCTCCGGGCGGCAACTCATCTATCAGCTCACTTGCTGGGCTGCGGGGCGTGGCACGCCCTTGATGTTGGGGTTGACACCGACGTAGTTGCGAGGCCCGGCAAGGATCGTGACCGTAATGGTTCCCCCCTTGGCGCAGTTCGTCGGGGACGAGTTGTAGTAATGGCGTTGGCCGGCGGCCACCGCCCCGATGATGAGCTAGACGACGAGTAGCACCGCGATGATGGAAGGGAGCGTTTCTGCGCATTGGTTGCCTTCGAGTGGGGGATGGGGGGGGCGGAAGTGGTTCGTAGGCGCCGCTGAGGACAGTTCATGCGTTCTGGTCTCGGATCCACCGATCGGCCGAGTACCGGGTCGTTCGGCGGCTTCGGCTCGGAACGTCGAGCATCAGGTGGGGGCTCGGTCGCCGGTGTAGGGGACGGGGTGGTCATCGCCAAGTTCAGAGAAGCGCTCGTTGAGGGCGACGGCGAGGATGTCGCGGTTGTGGTCGGTGGCGACGAGGGCGCCGTAGAGGATCGCTTCCACCTCCATGGCGCTGCTCATCCCGCCCACACCCACCGCCACATCACAATCGATCACCTGGCGACCCCGCGGCACGGATGGTTCTCTCATCTGTGATGCACGCCGGACCACGCTCGAGGCAGGCATCAGCGCCGATAACCCGACCGCAGTCCTCCGATCCCGCCCGACGTGACGCCCAACAGCACGAAGAACCAGCGGGTCAGGGAGCCGCCGACGGCCATCCGTTGCGTGGCCGGACAGGCAGGGAGGCCGCTCGAAACTCTCGGGCCAGCGTGCGTTCGTGGACCCCGAACTCGGTGGCGACAGCCGCGAGGGAGAGCCCGGCCTGGTAGCGCCTGGCCGCCTGAGCGACCGAGGCCTCACTCATCTTGCGAACATTTCGACGCGTCCGGACGCCCTTGTCTGCCAGGTGGGCCATCACCGTCGTGCGGTGAACTCCGTCAGTGGCTGCCTGTTGCAGCTCGGGCCGCTCTCGCCCGAGCGTGCAGCAGCAGTGCCAAGTTCACGACCCCGAACACTGCGCCCAACGCGACCAGCCCATATGTGCGAGTAATGAGACCGCCGAGGATCACGCCCGGCGTGATCAGGTACAGCGCCATCCGGTGGTTGAAGATCGCGACCTGCGTGGGCCACAAGCGGTAGTACGCGTCGCTGAACCGGTCCCGGGGCCGCTGTCCCTCGACCATGCGCGGCAACGTAGCCCAGCGTGGGCCGTCGCTGGCGCCTCAACGAGCTTGTCCCCTTGAGATCAGATGAAAGATGCAAGTTGGCAAACGTGGGACAAGGTTTGACAGTCGGAAACCCACGGCGATGCTCAGCAGGAACGGGACACCTGCAGGGGTTGAGCGTCGCAGCACAGTGCGGGGCTGATACAACGCCATCGTGAGTTGTGGCCGCGGGCCGGTGCGGGTGTTGGCGCTGTGCGTCGTCGTCGCGATGTGCGGGTGCACCAGCGCCAAGCGCAGCGTCACCGCGCGGAGGGCGGCCTCGGTCCCGACCTCGGCGCGGCGTATGACCACAGCGACCGTGCCGGTGAGCATTCCGGCCTTGTCGGTGGTCGGCACCGGTCAGGTCCGGATCAACTTCCGCAGCGCCAGCGTGATCGTGCCGTCCCGCTGGCAGGTCCTACGAGCCGGCTCAGGCGTGTGTCAGGTGACGAATGACGTCGTGATGATCGACACCGCGTTTGAGGTCAGCAGTTGCGCAGTTGGCCACATTGGCGGTGCGAACCCCGCGTCGTATGTGCGCATCTACGCATTGGCCGCTTCGGCGGGGACGGGCCGCGGAGCCACGATCAACGGCCACAGCGCAATTGTGCTCGGGTCGCGGTCGTATCCTGCCGGCCGCGCGTACGGGTTTCCTGACCTGGGCGTGGTCGTCGAGGTTGCCGGGCCCGAGTCGAGCGCGATCTTGAGCACGACGAGCTGGTCGACCCGTGCGGTTGCCCTTCGCTACGCCGCGACGAGTCGGGCAGGCTCACCTCCGGGGTGGAGGGTGATCCGGTATGAGGGCGTGGCCTTGGCCGTGCCTGCTGACTGGCCCATCAAGGTTCAGAGCAGCAACGAGCTGCCACCCGGCATCTGCGGTGGGCCGCCGGTTCGTCAAGACACGGTGCTCGAGGGACCGTATACCGGTGCCTTCCCGAGCTGTCCGGCCCCGTTGGGCGTGCCCGCCGGAGTCGACGGTGTCTGGCTGCGTCCGGCAACGGACGCTGGCGGTCAGCTGCTCCGGAACACTCCCTCACGCGTTTACCTGAAGCCGGACCAGTCCGAGGCCGAAGTCCTACTCAGCGCCGTCGCGCCCGACGGTCATCGCGTGGATGTCGAGGTCGGCCTCGGGCCTGATCCGAGCGTCGCTGGGAAGATCATCGCGTCGATTACGAGTTGACCGAACCCCCGTCGGCCTGCACGTCGGGTCGTTATCGCCTGTTGCTCGGCCGGTCCAATAGAGGCGGGCTCGACCTGGCGACGACCGCCGCGCCCTACGTCTCGCGCCATGGACACCAGGTGCGGCCGCTTGCGCACGAGCGGTTTGCCGGCCGCATCGTCGAGCACCGCCCGCCGCCGCTAATCAAACAATAGCGGCAGGGAGGGGGCTTGTTGCAAGCGACGAAACGTGCTGACGATGGCTCGGTTTTGCATGGCGTATCGCGGCCATATCTCAGCGACCCAAGAGGAGCGGAATGCGCATGTTGTCTTCAGGAGGCGGACCGAGCGGGAGCGCTGAACGGGTCGAGGACCTGACGCTGCGCTCGCTGTCCGCGGCCGCATGCGCGGGGGAGTGGCGTTGACCGAACATGCAGTGGTGATCGCCGGAGGCGGTCCGACGGGGATGATGCTGGCGGCGGAGCTGACGCTGGCGGGGACCGACGTCCGCATCGTCGAGCGACGCCCCAGCTTCGAGCTCGAAAGCTCGCGGTCCAGAGGTCTGCACTCGCGCACCATCGAAGTGCTCGATCAGCGCGGTGTGGTCGACCGCTTCCTCGCCGAGGGGAAGGCGATGCAGGCGCACGCCTTCGCCGGGGTGCCGATGGACATCAGCGATTTTCCCACCCGCCACAACTACGGGATGGCGCTGCTGCAGAGCCACTTCGAACGCATCATGTCCGGCTGGATCGATGAGCTCGGCGTTTCCATCCTGCGCGAGCGCGAGGTGACGGGGTTCGGGCAGGACGACGATGGCGTCGACGTCGCCCTGTCTGACGGCACGTCACTGCGGGCGCAATACCTGGTTGGTTGCGACGGGGGCCGCAGCGTGGTGCGCAAGGCTGCTGGCATCGATTTCGCGGGCTGGGATGCGACAACGTGCTGGATCCATGCCGAGGTCGAGATGGAGGAACAACCGGAGTTCGGCTTGCGCGGCGGTGGTGGCATCGGCCCCGCCGATGGGGGACGGGTGGGCGTCACCCTGATCGAACCGGACGTGAACCGCACCGATGAGCCCACCCTGGAGGATCTTCGCGCTGCGCTCATCCGCGTCGACGGCACGGATCATGGGGTGCACAGCCCGCGCTTCATCGCTCGCTTTACCGACATGACGCGTCAGGCGGTGTCCTACCGCAGCGGGCGCGTGCTCGTCGCGGGAGACGCCGCACACGTGCACCCTCCAATGGGCGGGCAAGGATTGAACATCGGCGTGCAGGATTCCGTGAATCTGGGCTGGAAGCTGGCCCAGGTGGTCGAGGGAACATCACCCGCAAGCCTGCTCGACACGTATCAAGCTGAACGACATCCCGTGGGTGCACGCATGCTGCAAAACACGATGGCGCAACGTGCATTGGGCGCCACCGACGAGCGGACGGGTGCACTGCGCGACCTCTTGGCCGTGGTGCTGACGATGGAGGAACCGCGGAAGCACATCGCCGGAATGATCTCCGGCCTGGATGTTCACTACGACCTTGGCGACCGCCATCCGATGCTCGGGTGGCGCATGCCGGACCTGGGCCTCACGACCGCCAGCGGGCCGGTGCGCGTCTTCGAGTTGTTGCACGGCGCCAAACCGCTGTTGCTCGACTTCGGTGAGGCCGGTGGGCTCGACATCGCACCGTGGGCCGACCGCGTTCAACTCGTCGGCGCGTCGTACGCCGGCACCTGGGAGCTCCCGGTGCTCGGCGAGGTGGTTGCTCCGTCGGCCGTGCTGATCAGGCCGGACGGACACGTCGCCTGGGTTGGAGACGGCTCGGATGCCGGACTGCGCGATGCGCTGACGACCTGGTTTGGAGAGGCCGATGCGGTCCCTTACAGGGGCGCAGGGGGCACCTCACGTCGTCTTTCACGCTGAACCGCGTGCATCTCGATGGAGAGCAGCCGGATCTCCCGTTGCAGGTCCTCGTCCGGCGGGAGCCGTCGATGCCACCAATGACACGGCTTGTCCCTGAATCCACCCCACATCAGGCCTTCCCCATCAAGCTGGGTCTTGCGACAGAAGATGTCATCTGCTTGTTCCACGGTGAGGAGCAACCAGTCGAACAGTGGTGTCTTCGCCGCCGTCAGCGCGTCGAGAAGGAGGTCACGTACTCCCAGATCATTCAGGTATTGGTCAATCGAACCCAGATAGTTGTCGCAATCTTCTGCCAGGGCGGCCCAAGTGTTCAAGGCGCCAACCACGCTGTGATATCTCGGATCCCATAGTCGAGGTGGACCGCGAGCGTTCTGTCCAGCTCCTCGAGCTGGATCGAATGCTCCGCAGGGATGCGGATTCCCATCTCGGATGTCACATCCGACCTCGCTTCATCGATTCGATCGAGCTGGCGCAGCGGAGATACTGCGTCAGGGCTGCACGCGGAACCGCAGCCAGCGTTGGTACTCCGTGAAGAGGGTGTCGAGTCGCTTGCGATCGACCTTCTCCTCGATCTGCTGGGTGCCGACGAGAATCGTGAGGCCGATGCGCGCGAGGACGCGTGCCTCCTTCTTGTCGATGCCGATGTCGACGAACGCCTGCACGAGAACCTCCTCGCGCACGCGGTCGACTCGGCGTTGGAACTCGGCGACGACGGGGTTGGTGCGGGACCAGCCCCGGATCGCGCTCTCGGCTTCGTGGTTGACGGCGACAGCGATGCGCCGGAGCAGGTCGATGCGATCGAGCGGGTCGGGTGTGGCGTCCACTTGCTCTTTGAGCTGGTACACGCGGCCCTCCGCCCATTGCTCGAGGAAGGCGGTGTGGAACGTTCGGATGCCGCCGAAGTGGGCGTAGAAGCTGCCGGTCGTGACGCCGAGGCGCGCGCACAGGTTGGCCATCGTGAGCGCGTCGACGCCGCCCTCGGCGAGCAGCTCCAGCGCGGTGCGGTAGTAGTCGTCCTTGCTTTGGCGCATGTGGTGTCGCTCTCTGCCTCTTGCGCAGAACAATAACATAACTTACTATACGAAGATCGTGCAGAGGGGGACGCCGTGAGCCTGACCGACCTGACCGATCTCACCAACGTCTTCGTGGACCCCACCGCGTATGCGGACGAGGAACGGTTCCATGACGCATGCCGGGTGCTGCGACGCGAGCACCCGGTGGCGCGGGTGGTGTCGGACCGCTTCCGGCCCTTCTGGGCGATCACTCGCCACGCCGACGTCCTGGAGGTCGAGCGCGACAACGAGCACTTTCTCAACGCGCCACGTCCGCTGCTCGTCCCCGCCGAGATCGAGGAGAGAGTGGCAGCCAACGGCGACGGCCAGATGTTGCGCACGCTCATCCACATGGACGACCCCGATCACAAGGCGTTCCGCGGCGTCACGTCGAGCTGGTTCCTCCCCGGCCGCATCCGCTCGCTGGAGGACCGCATACGCGAGCACGCGATCCGCTACATCGATCACATGGCCGACCTCGGCGGCTCGTGCGACTTCGTGCAGGAGGTGGCGGTCGGCTTCCCGCTGCACGTCATCCTGTCGATCCTCGGCCTGCGCGAAGAGGACTTCCCCCGCATCCTGCAGCTCACCAAAGAGGCGTTCGGCGGCGACGACGACGAGCTCAGCCGCTCCCGCGACCCGCAGGAGCAGATGGCGGTCATGCTCGACTTCTTCCAGTACTTCGTGGCGCTCACCGCCGACCGCCGGGCGAACCCGACCGACGATCTCTCCTCGGTGATCGCCAACGCCACCATCGGCGGCGAACCGCTGAATGACTTCGACACTGCGTCGTACTACGTGATCATTGCCACTGCGGGGCACGACACCACGAGCTCGTCGATCGCCGGAGGACTGGAGGCGCTGCTGCGCCATCCCGACCAGCTCGCACGCCTGCGCGATGACCCGTCGCTCGGCGCGCACGCCGTCGAGGAGATGATCCGGTGGGTGACCCCGGTGAAGGAGTTCATGCGCACCACCACCGAGGACCGCACCATCGCCGACGTGACGATTCCGGCCGGCGACTCGGTGTACCTCGCGTACCTGTCCGCGAACCGCGACGAGACCGTGTTCGATGATCCGTTCCGGTTCGACGTCGGGCGACACGACAACAAGCAGGTCGCCTTCGGCTACGGGGTCCACTTCTGTCTCGGCGCGCACCTCGCGCGCCTCGAGCTGCGCGTCTTCTTCGAAGAGCTCCTCAAGCGCGTCGATGACCTGGAGCTCGCGGGTGAGCCGTCGAGATCGGCAACGGTCTTCGTCGGCGGCCTGAAGCATCTCCCCGTCTCGTATCGCATGCGCTGATATGACGGCGTCGATCGTGGGTCGGGATCGGGCGCCGTGAGCGACGGAGTGGCGCCGCGGCCGGGGTAGCTGGAGACCCCGCGCGCTACGGGTAGCGGAGCTGGGCGCGGTTGGCGTACTCGGCGCTGGAGGCGAGGTTCACCGCGAGCGCGATGTCGCCTGAGGTCACGACCTGGCCGGCCCAGTAGTCCCAGCCGCTGGGGTCGGGTCCCCGGCCCAGCAGCGTGGCGTAGAGGCCGGCCACGCGGGTGTGGGCCGACTCGCTGGACTGGAAGAAGCGGTAGGCCACCGAGACGCGGCCGGTCGACGCGATCTGGCCGGCCCAGTATGCGAGCCCGCCGGCGTCAGCGGCCCGGTGCAGGATCTTGACGTAGAGGTCGCTGATCCACGAGCTGGCCGTCCCGCCGCCGATGCCGTTGTAGTACTCGGGGCTCGCGTAGAAGTTGGCGGCGACCTGCGCCACGGTGAGCGTGCCGTCGGCGATGAGCTTCGACCAGTGGGCCACGCCGCCGGCATCGCCGACCCGGCCCAGCGTGTCGAGGTACAGCTGGTTCACGATGGCCGCGACCCAGGCGGCCGACGTGGCCAGGGTGGTCATGAGGCCGTGCTGGGTGAGGTGTCCGGTGTCCAGCTCCGCGACCCTCGTCGTCAGCTCGGTCGTCGTGGGGGCGCGGCCGAGGAAGTCGTGGTATGCCGCGATGACCAGCGCCTCGTGCTCGGTGGTGCTGCGGCTGGAGAACCGATCGGCGGGAACCGGCGGGCTGTTGCCGACCCGGTTGCTCACGGTGACGTCGAGCAGGCCGGCGCCCGCCGGCGCGACCGCGTCGACCTTCGTCGCCGAGACGTAGGTCTGCGCGGCGGCGGGACGGGCCCCGAAGGCCACGAGCGAGGTGGGCGTGAAGCCGGAGCCGGTGATGTGCACGACGGTGCCGCCCGCGGCGGGCCCGCTCGTCGGGGAGATCGACGTGACCGCCGGCAACGCGATGTACGAGAACAGCGCCGCCGCGCTCGGAGTGCTCGTGCCGCCGGCCGTGCTGACGGTCACCGGGGCCTGCCCGGTGCCGGCCGGGGTGATGACGCGGAGCAACGTCGTCGAGACGAAGGTTGCGGTGGCACTGGTTGATCCCACATGCACGGTGGCGGCGCGGGTGAAGCCCGAGCCGGCGACCGAGATCGTGTCGCCGCCACCGGGCCGGCCGAACGGCCGCTCGACCGAGGTCACCGTCGGCTTCGGTGCCGGCGGCGAGCCGGGGCAGGCGAGCGTGAGGACCAGCCCGACCTGCGGCGGCGGGACCGGCAGGACGGCGGTGGTCGCGACGGTCTGGTTCGGATGGCCGGGCACGGTGCAGCCCGCCTTCTCGGCCCGGACCTGGTAGTAGCCCGCGTAGACGTCCCAGTGGAAGATGCCGTCGCCCACGGTGGTCTCGGGGTTCACCGCCGGTTCGAGGAGCACGCTCTCGGCCGGCACCGGCGTGAGCGGCCCGGTCGGCGTGTCGGAGCGGAAGATCGTGACCGTCGCTCCGCTCACCGGGTTGCCGTTGGTGTCGACGATGGTGCCGGACGGGTCGATCTTGACGTTGAAGTGGCCCTTCGGCTTCTTGCCCTTCGACTTCGGCGGCTTGGGGAAGAAGTTCTTGACCACGTTGTCGAAGCACTTCTGGGCATGCGGGTTCTTGAAGAGCTTCTCGAGGGTCTGCAGGATCGAGGGCAACGCGAGGATGAGCGCGATGATCCCGAGCAGGGCACCGACCGGGGCGCCGGCGTAGAGCGCGACCGCGGCCACGGCGAACCCGACCACCGTGTCGATGAACGGCGCGGTGAAGAGCGCGACGGCAGCATTGGGGTCGTCGCGCAGCTTGTTGATCTGCTCGTCGATCGCCTGACGGATCGCATCGCCGACGGCCTTCTCGACGTTGCCCTTGTTGGCCGAGCAGTTGGTGAGCGCGCGATCCGCGATCGACGCGGCGAGGTCGCCGGTCTTGAGCCAGCGGTCCGTGGCGTCGCTGAAGAACGTCTCAGGGCCGAGGCGCGTCGATCGTGGTGCTCCAGCGGCCGGCGCGGCCGGGGCGGGCGTGGGGGCGCTTGTCGAGAGGGGACCGCTGCTGACGCCGCCGTCCTCGGTGATGACCGCGATGTCGGACAGATCCGCGTCGGCGGGGACCGTGGCGGTGATCGTCGTGTCGGAGACGACGGTCCACGTCGACGCCACGGCACCGCCGAAGTAGAGCGCGGCGGCGGTGGCCAGGCCGTGGCCCGAGATCGTGACGCCGGTGCCCGGCGTGGCCGCGGCCGGACTCACGCCGTCGACCCGCACGTAGGTGTACTTGGCTGAGGGCATGGCCGGGGTGGTCCCGTGCGGATCGGTGACCTGCACCATGACCGTGCCCGAACCGGCGGGCGGGGTGGCCACGATCTCGTCGTCGGACACCACCGTGTACGCGCTGGCGGCTGCCGTCCCGAACATGACCGAGGTCGCGCCGAGGAAGCCCTTGCCCGTCAACCGAACCTGGCCACCGCCGCGCGCCGGGCCGGTGGACGGCGTCACCGCGCTGCCCGGCTGGCAATCGACCCGGTAGTCGACGCTGACGTCGCCGTGCAGCGGTTCGAACGGCCCGATCGTGCCGGCATACGTCCCGCTGCCGGTCGGCTTCTCGGGCAGCCGCTGCACCATCAACGCGTTGTGGCCGTTGCGCTGGTCGATGCCGGTGATCGTGACGAAGGCGACGCCGTTGGGGCAGCTGGCGATCGTCAGCGGGTACCCGCTGCCCCAGTACAGGACCGGCACGGTCCCGTGCGTGCCGCCGAGCGTGACCTCAGGGGGCACGGGCGCCTCGGCCTGCAGGACGAAGTCGACGCCGGTGAGGGTCGGCGCGGTCCCGACGGTCACCATCCGGATCACGGGCTGGAACGACGAGAACGAGCCCAGCGGACGCGCGGCGCCCGTGAGGGTCCAGTCGCCCGCGCCGTCCCGGCCGAGGACGACCGCGTACGCCCCATCGGACAGGGTGGCCTGGCTCACGACGCACCCGGAGCTGGCGCGGCAGGCCTGCACGATCGCGCCCGCCAGCGGCTTCGCCGCCTGGTCGCGGACGGTGCCGCGGACCACGTCGACGTACGGCGCAGTGACCAGGCCGGGGTCGCTGGACGTCCTCACCGTCACCGCCTGCACGCCGACGGCCCCCGGGTTGGTCGCCCCCGCGATCGTCACGCGCAGCTGATGGCCGGAGGGCACGTCGATGGGAACGGGGACCGCGGCCGTCGCCCCGCCGTTGGCGAGCGCGATCGGCGCACCGCAGGCGCTCGCGGAGTTGGACGTGGTGACGTCGGTGACGGCGTAACGGCAACCGTCGCTCGGGAAGGTCGTGCCGGAGGGTGCGGCGATCGTGACCGTCGAGGCGGCGGAGCCCGGGGCCGAGCCGTAGCCCGAGAGGCCGCCGGACGCGGAGGTCGCCGCGTCCAGCGTGTAGGTGGCCGTGCCCGCGGGCGTCGCCGACGACAGCTCGACGGTCGGTCCCGAGAGCGCCGCCGGCGTGACGAGCGTGAAGCTGGCGGCGGCCGGCGTGGTGTCCGCCGCGGTCGCCACCGTCAGCTGCTGGAGTCCGGGGGTGGGCTGGTTGGTGACAGGAAAGACGTCGACCTGAACCTGGTCGCCGGCGCTGATCGTGATCGGGCTGACGAGGGTGACCGAGGGGCCGCTGCCGGTGACCACGTTGCCGGTGCAGGCTCCCGAGCAGTGCGTCCCGCCCCCGGTGGTGAGGTTGCTCACCTGGTAGGCGGCGGCGAGCGTCGGGAAGCCGGCGACGGCGGGGCCGGCGATCGTGATGGTCGACCCGGCAGCCAGCCCACCCGTGGCCGACGCGGTGAAGCGGACGGCATAGCGCACCGGCGCCACGCCGGCGGCGGTCGAGCGCGGGGCGACCGCGACGTCCTGCGGCGTGCCGGAACCGACGGTGAGCGGGAACGCCACGTGCGCCGGGACCGAGTCCGAGGTGTCGGAGACGGCGAGCTGGCCGCTGCCCTTCGAGGGCGGGTTCGTCCCGCCCTGGATCGTGAGCCGCACGTGGTCACCGGGCGCGACGTCGAACGGCGGCACGAGCTGGACGCCGGCCGCGCTGGTGCTCACGCCCCCGTTGCTCGTGCCGCAGCCGGAGACGACGCTGCTGTTGGGCGTCGTGAGGTCCTGGAGGACGTAGCTGCAGGCGGACGTGGGGAACGTGGTCCCGGCTGGCGCCTGCAGCGTCACCTTCGAGAGGCCGGGCTTGACGGCTGAGCCCTGGTAGGTGCCGACGAGGCCGCCGGATCCGCTGGCGGTCAGGTCGATCGAGAAGGTCACGCCGGTGGCGCTCGGCGTCGGGGTCGACGAGCTCATGGTGAGGCCCTGCGGGCTGACCGGTGCGGCCACCACGGCGAACGGCGCCGCGATCGCAACGGGGTCGCTGCTCGTCGCCACATCGACGTGCATCGGCCCGGCGGTCGCCGGGGCGTGAACACCGGTCACCACCACCCGCTCGCTGGTGGTCTGGGCGCGCGCGGCGAGCACGCCCGAGAGCGTGACCGTGGCGCCCCCGTTCGAGACGGCCGCCGCGGGGGTCACCGTCGAGAAGCCCTCGCCGTCGGGATACGAGACCGCGTAGCCCGACGCGGGGAAGACCGTGCCGGCCGGACCGCCGAGGGTGATCGTCGAGCGGGCGCCGAGCTGTCCCGTCGCGGAACCGGTCAGCGCGATCGCCAACGCCACATCGGTCGCGCCGGCTGTCTGGGGGCTCACGACGACCCGGGCCGCCTGAGCTGGTCCGGGCGCGACCGTGGTGAAGGTCGTCGAGACCGGGGCGGTGTCCGCGCTCGTCTTGGCCGTGACCGATTGCAGGCCGACTGCGCTCGTGTTCGTCACGCCCTCGATCGCGAGGCCGACCGTGTCCGCCGCCGTGACCGCCACGGGCACGGTGACGGTGACCGCAGCGCCGCCCGAGCCGACGCTCGGCGCCACGGTGACCGCGCCCCCCGAGGTGCCGGTGGCCACCATGTACGCGCTCGGCGCGGACGGGAAGACCGTGCCGGCGGGCGCGGTCAGGCTGATCGTCCCGGACCCCGCGACCAGCGCCGAGTGCGTCGTGAAGGTCACGTGGTAGATCGCCGCGGGCGCTCCGGCCGTCCGGGTGGCGACGACGATCGACAGCGCCGTCACGGAGGTCGCGGCGTCGGCCGGTCCCGCCGCGCTGAGCGCGAGGACGGTGGCGCAGAGGGTCACGCTCAGGCCCACAGCCATGCGCTGCAGCAGACGACGACCCATGAGCCCACCACCCCACGTGTGCTCCGACCGAGCTACCCGCTCCGCTGAGCACCGTCCGGACGGCCCGCCCGCCCGGTCCCAGCTGAGAAGGTACCGCAATCCGTAGCGCCGAGCGCTCGTGGCCACGCCCTCGCTGGGCGGGTGGCGCGACGGTCCTCGGAATGCCGCGGATCGTGACGCTGACGGTGCGGTCAGGTGCCGGTCAGGCGCCCGTCAGGCGGGAAGGGGGGCGACGCCGAGGCCAGCGCCGACCGTGCTGAGCGAGGCGACCGGCGACCGGGACCACACGACGACCGGCTCGATGCCTGGGAGCACGAAGGCGTGGGCGCCGTAGACCGCGCTCTGCCCGCCGGCGGTCGGGCTGTCGGCGATCTTGGTGAGCTTCGACCAGGCCGCGGTGGGGGAGGCGGCCTTCCAGCCGACGATCGAGCCGGCGTCCGCGCCCACGCCGATCGCCACGGCCTGATAGCCCGAGGCGGTCTTCACCGGCGACAGCGCGACGAACGTGCCCGGCGTGACGGTCATCGCCCGGGTGTCGGCCGGCACGAGCGACCACGCGCTGCCCGTCCAGTACTCCCAGTCGTCGGCCGTGGTGAAGTTGCTGGTCGAGTCGGGGAAGCGCACGACGTAGTGGTTGAAGCCCTCGACGTCGTACAGGTAGACGTAGTGATCGCCGGGGTCGCGGTAGGCCATGGCCCGCCAGCCCACGGTGGTCGCCGGCGGCGGCGGTGACGGGATGTCGTCGACCCGCACGAGCGACAGGTCCGACAGCCGGAACACGGCGATGCCGTGTGGCTCGGCCGGTGCGGTACCGCTGGTCACGCCCGGTTGGACGTGGCTGACCATCACGTTGAGCGTGGTGCCGTCGGCCGACACCCAGCCGTCGCCGGGCCAGTAGTAGCTGCCGTCGGCCGCGTTGGGCACCAGCGGGACGATGCGGGTCGTGGTCGAGCTGTAGAACGGGTCGAAACAGGCGCCCGACTCGATCAGGATCGAGCCGTGGACCATGCCCCACCCGGTCGTCAGCGAGCCGTCGGGTTGGACGGTGCCGAACATCGTGTCGCCGAAGAGCCACAGCGTGCGGCCGTCCGGCAGCGCCACCGCGGTGCCGCCGTCGCCGCCCTGCCAGCGGGCGTCGTGATGGTTGAGCGCGGTGCGAAGGTCCGCCGCGGTCGTGGGCGCGGACGGCAGGCAGAACCAGTGCGGCGTGGTGGCCGCGTTGGACACCGGCGACTCCGGGCCGGTTCCGGCCGCGTTCACGGCGGCCACGGTGAACGTGTACGTCGCGCCGGTGCCGAGCCCGGTGACGGTCCGGGTCAGGGGGCTGGCGCCGAACGTGAACGGCGCTTGCGCGGTGGTGCCCACGTAGGGCGTGACCACGTAGCCGGTGATCGCCGACCCGTTGGTGGCGGGCGCGGCCCAGGTGAGCGTGACCTGCCCGCTGCCGGGCGCGGTGGCCGTGGGTGCGGCAGGCGCCGCGGGTGCGCCCGACGTGACCGGGACGCTGGCCGCGGACGGCGCGCCAGTGCCGTTGGCGTTCACGCCGGCCACGGTGAACGTCGTCGAGCCCGCGCTCAGGGTCACGACCGCGGTCGTGGCGGCGGCGCCGACCGTGACCGCCGGTTGTGCGCTGCCCGCGTTCCAGGGGGTGACGACATAGCCGGTGATGGCGGACCCGTTGGCCAGCGGCGCAACCCAGCTCACCATGGCCTGGCCGCTGCCGAGCGCGACCTTGGGCGCTGCGGGGGCGCTCGGGGTGCCCACCGTGACGGGGTTCGATGACGCCGACGCGCTGCTCGTTCCGAGGGCGTTGGTCGCCGTGACCGAGAACCTGTAGGTCGTGCCGTTCGTCAGCGCGCTAACGACCTGCGCGGTCCCTGCCGCGGTGTCCGCGAAGTGCTGGGGGACGCCGGCCACGGCGCCCACCCACGGCGTCACGTCGTACCCGGTGATGGGCGAGCCGTTCGCGGCCGGCGCGG
>JAODBM010000151.1 GCA_025463985.1 Acidimicrobiales bacterium | reverse complement strand
GGCGGCGCTGCCCGCGGGCTGGCGCCGTTGGGTCGCCGGCGCCGCGGTCGTCGCGCTCTCGCTGACGACCCAGATCACGATGTGGGAGACGAGCGTGCTCACTGAGAGCCCGGCCCTCTCGCTGCTGGCGCTGGTCGTCGCCGCCGTGCTCCGCCTCGAGCGGGGGTTCACGCGGGGGCGGGTGCTCGGCGTGCTCGGCGCCACCCTGGCGTGGGCCGCGGTCCGCGACAGCCATGCGACCGTCGTGCTCATGGCGGCGGTCGTCGTGGCCGTGTGGTTCGCGGTGCAGCGCTCGCGGCCGTGGCGGCGACCGGCGGTCCTGCTGTTGGGCCTGCTCGCGATCGGCGGCGCGGTCACGCTGTCGGCCGCGCACGGACACCGGGACGCCCAGCCGATCGAGCACGTGCTGGCCGTGCGCGTGCTGCCGTACCCCGAACGCCGGGCGTGGTTCGCGCAGCACGGCATGCCGCTGGCCGGCGGGCTCGGCGAGCTCGCGCCGATCGTCGAGCCGGGGCTCGCGCCCTACGTGGCGGTGCCGCCAGCGCCTGAGTACGCGGCCTGGCGACGCTGGATCCGCGCCCACGGCCGCTCGACGCTGATCCGCTGGACCCTGACGCACCCGACCTTCGCCTGGACCGAGACCTTCCGAACGCCCGAGCGGGTGTTCAACAACGGCCAGGGCCAGCTCGACATGTACCTGCCGCAAGACTTCCGGGCCATCCCGCTGGCCTCGCGGCCGTGGCACCACGCGACCTGGTGGGTCGTGACGGTGGCCCTGGGCCTCGTGGCCGTGCTCGTGGCGCGCGGGACGTGGCGGTCGCCCCTGGCCCTCACGGGCGCGCTGCTCGTGCTCACCGCCGCGCCCCACGCCGCCATCGTGTGGCACAGCGACGGCATGGAGTCGGCGCGCCACCTCGTGGTGCCGGGCACGCAGCTGCGGATCGGCGTGGTGCTGCTGTTCGCGGCCGCGCTGCGCCCGGTGTTCCGGGCCCAGCACGCCGCGCCCGCGCCCTGAGGGCTACAGGTACTGCCCGGTGCCCACCCGCTCGATCGAGCGACCGCCTTCGGCGTCGGCCTCTTCGTCTCGCTTGATGAGCGTGCGGATGTACACGATCCGCTCGCCCTTCTTGCCGGAGATCTTCGCCCAGTCGTCGGGGTTGGTGGTGTTGGGCAGGTCTTCGTGCTCTTTGTATTCCTGGTGGATCGAGGCGATGAGGTCGGCGGTCGAGACGCCCTTCACCCCGCCCGCGATGAAGCGCTTGATGGCCAGCTTCTTGGCCCGCCGGACGATGTTCTCGATCATGGCTCCGGACGCGAAGTCCTTGAAGTACATGATCTCCTTGTCGCCGTTCTGATAGGTGACCTCGAGGAACTGGTTGGTCGAGTCGGTGCGGTACATCTCCTCGACCGTGGTCTCGATCATCGCCCGCACGCACTTCTCGGGATCGCCGCCGCCGAGCTCGCGGACCTGATCGGGCGCGAGCGGCAGGTCGGCGGTGAGGTAGCGACCGAAGATCTGCGCGGCGGCGACCTCGTCGGGGCGCTCGATCTTGATCTTCACGTCCAGGCGTCCGGGCCGCAGGATGGCCGGATCGATGAGGTCTTCGCGGTTGGACGCGCCGATCACGATCACGTTCTTCAGCGTCTCGACGCCGTCGATCTCCGCGAGCAGCTGCGGGACGATGGTCGACTCCATGTCGGAGCTGATGCCCGTGCCGCGGGTGCGGAACATCGAGTCCATCTCGTCGAAGAACACGATGACCGGCCAGCCCTCTTCGGACTTCTCCCGGGCCCGCTGGAACACGAGCCGAATCTGCCGCTCGGTCTCGCCGACGTACTTGTTGAGCAGCTCGGGGCCCTTGATGTTGAGGAAGTAGGACTTCGCGTCCTTGTTGCCCGACACCATGGCGACCTTCTTGGCCAGCGAGTTGGCCACCGCCTTGGCGATGAGCGTCTTGCCGCAGCCGGGCGGGCCGTAGAGCAGGATGCCCTTGGGCGCCGGCAGCTTGTGCTCGGCGAACAGCTCGTGGTGCAAGAAGGGCAGCTCGACGGCGTCGGCGATGGCTTCGATCTGCGAGTCGAGGCCGCCGACGTCCTCGTAGGAGATGTCGGGCACCTCCTCGAGCACCAGCTCTTCGACCTCGGGGCGCGGCAGCTTCTCGACGAGCAGGCCCGAGCGGGGGTCCATCAGCACCGAGTCGCCCGAGCGCAGGCGCTGCTCGACCAGCTCGTCGACCATCTCGCAGACCCGCTCCTCGTCGGCGCGGCCCACGATGAGCGCGCGGTTGTCGCCGAGCACCTCCTTGAGGGTGACGACCTCGCCGGTGACCTCGCCGCTGCGGGCCAGGACGGCGCTGAACGACTCGTTGAGCACGACCTCGTCGCCCCGCCGCAGCGAGCCCACGAGCTCGGGAAGCATCGCGACGCGCATCTTGCGGCCACCGGAGTACACGTCGATGGTGTCGTCGTCGTTGACGGCGACGACCGTGCCGTACGCCGACGGCGGCTGGGTGAGCTTCTCGACCTCTTCGCGCAGCGCGGCGATGTGCTCGCGCGCCTCGCGGAGGGTGTAGGTGAGCTTCTCGTTCTGTGTGACGGCCTGCTGGAGCTGGCCCTTGGTCTCGAGCAGTCGCTCCTCGAGGGTGCGCACCCGCTTCGGCGCGTCCTGGAGCCGGCGCCGCAGCGTGGAGACCTCTTCCTCCAGCGTGGCAGCCTGCTCGCGGAGCTCGTCGAGCTCGGATGCCTGCTCGGTCGTGCCTCGTTCGTCGTCCTCGTTGACGGGGACCACCTCCCTCGGTCGGACCCGCGGGACGCTACACGGTGCTCTGTCTGAAACGGTGGAGCGCAGCGGGGTTTCACCCATCAGAAACAAAGGACGATCCGGGCCGCGTCGGTCGTACATCAAGGAGCGGTGACACACGTCTCACGGCCCGCTCAGGTGCCATACGACCACCTTGTAGTTCATGGGTTTGCAAGCCGTTCCGCTACGCTTCGCGGCCACCCACTGGCATCGGGCCGGGCGGGCCGATCACCCCAAGAGAGGCAAGCGACGATGAAGGTCTGGATCGATCAAGATCTCTGCACCGGTGACGGGCTGTGCGAGGAGATCGCCCCCGACGTCTTCACGCTCCTCGACGACGGCCTGGCCTATGTCAAAGAGGGCGACAAGGTGTTCTCCGACCCCGGCGGCGCCGAGGGCCTGGCCAACGTTCCCGCGGGCCAGGAAGAGGCCACCATCGAGTCCGCCGAGGAGTGCCCCGGCGAGTGCATCTTCATCGAGATCGCCTGAACGCACCCGTTCGCTCGGCTTGACCACGGGGTCCCTGCGGGGGCCCCGTTGCGCGTCCAGCTGCGGGTCCTACGCGATGCAGGAGCCGGCGAGGACGGGCTGGCTGCGGTCGCGGGCGAGGACCGAGCGAAGCTCGTCGACGGTGAGCGCATAGGCGACCGCGGGGCGGTCCGGCGCGATGGCAAAGGCCACGCCGATCACCCGCCCGCTGGGGTCGACGAGGGCCGAACCCGAGTCGCCGGGCTGCAGCTGGGCGGCGAGGAAGAGGACCTGGCGCTGCGTCCGTCGGCTGTCGTAGATGTCCGAGCCGGTCGCCGTGACCTTGTCGCCGACCTGGAACGGCGTGATCCGCAGCGGACCACCGCCGGGGTGGCCGAACACGCCGCCGCGGTCGCCGATGACCGCCGGCCGCAGCGGGAGGGCCGGACGGCCGAGCCCTGGGACCCGCACGAGCGCGAGGTCGAGGTCGGGGTCGAACGCCACGACCTGCCCGTCGAGCCGTTGGCCGTCGGACCGCTCGACCTGCGTGCTGCGCTCGCCGGCCACGACATGCGCGTTGGTGGCGACGAGGTCGGGGCTCACGACGAAGCCGCTGCCCTCCTGGATCCGCGAGCAGGCCTCCCCCACGACCTTCACCGTCGAGCTCGCGACCTGATCGGCCAGCGCCGTGGTGAGCCCGGTGGCCGGCGGTGGCGGGCCGAGGCGAGGCGCGGGTCGCAGGCCCTCGAAGACCTGGGGGTAGCGCTCACCGACGAGCCGCCGCAGGGCGCGTGCCGTGTTCGGCGGGTTCGGAAACGCCCGATCGATGGCCCGCACGACCGTGGAGGTGCGGGCCTGGCGGGCCGGCCAGTCGGGCACGTCGGCCATCGCTGGTGCGAGCAGCCACACGGCGACCAGCACGCCGAGCACGCCGGCCGCGCCGCCGACGACGGCGTCGACCTTGCGGAGGATGCCGTGGGGCAAGGCGAGGTGCAGGCGCGAGCCGATGAACAGGCCGACCGCTTGTCCCGCGAACGCGAACGCGATCATCACCGCGGCCGCCACGAGCAGCAAGGTGCCGCGATTGCTCGACGCGTTGAGCGAGCTGATGAGCGGAGGCATCAGGAAGGCGCCGGCGACGACGCCGAGGGCCATGCCGATCCACGAGGTCACGCGCGTCACGAAGCCGAGGCGGTAGCCGCCGACCGCTGCGGTGACCGAGGCGGCCACGATGAGCAGGTCGAGCGTGTTCATGTTCAGGAGGGCAACAGCCGTGCGTGGGTGAGGAAGCCGGTGTGGGCGACCATGCGGTGGTCCGGGCGGACCGACAGGCCGTCGATGTTCCAGCTGCGGTTCAGGACCTCGAGCGTCTCGGCCAGCTCGAACGCGCTCGTGGCCAGCGCCTCGCGCAGCTGCACCGCCTGGATGATCGTCGGGGTGTAGGCCACGAAGATGCCGCCGGGCCGCAGGGCCTGCTCGGCAAGGGGCACGACGCGCCACGGTTCGGGCAGATCGAGCACGACGCGGTCGAGGTCGGTAGTCTCGATGCCCTCGTAGCAGTCGCGCTCCTCCACGGCGTAGTGGTCGGTGAACTCGGGTCCGAGGAACGCCTCGACGTTCTTGCGGGCCCGGGCCGCGAAGTCGGCTCGCAGCTCGTAGCCGGTGACTTCGGCTCCGGCGCGCAGCAGGGTCATCGACAGCGCGCCGGATCCGACCCCCGACTCGAGCACGCGGGCACCCGGGAAGACGTCGGCGAGCAGCAGGATCGGGCCGAGATCCTTGGGATAGATGACCTGGGCGCCGCGCGGCATCTTGAGCACGAAGTCCGAGAGCGTGGGCCGGAACGCGGTGAACGTCGCACCCTTGGTCGAGCGCAGGAGCACGCCCTCCTCGCGCCCGACGACCTCGGCGTGCGGGACGAACCCCGAGTGCGTGTGGAACTCGGCGCCCTCCTCGAGGGTCACGAGGTAGCGCCGCTTCTTGCGATCGATGAGCAGGATGATCTCGCCCATGCGGAACGGGCGGCCCGGCGTCATCCGGCCTGGGCCTTGCGCGTGATGGCCACCGGCTCGGCCGTTCGGGTGGCCTTCTCGACCAGGCGGCAGAACGCGCAGACCTCGCTCGACGCGGGGGCACCGCAGCGCTCGCAGGTCGTCAGGTCCTGCTGGTCCTCGGCGTGGCCCTCGGCGAACCGTGAGGCGGCTCGGGCCAGGAAGCCGAAGTAGAAGTCGCGCTTGGTGCCGGGCGAGCGCTCCTCGATGAGGTTGAGCGCCTCCTTGTAGCCGAGGTGCTTGTTGCCGGCGGCCATCGGGCACTCCTCGACGATGTAGTCGATGCCCCGCAGCACGCAGTAGGCGGCCATCTCCCGCTCGCCGAGACGCACCAGCGGCTTGACCTTGCGGGGGAAGCCGGGCCGGGCCGGCAGCACCGGCAGCTGGCGGGCCAGGTACTCGGTCTTCCACGTGAGGGCGTTGCCGAACAGCACGGCGGCCTCGTCGTCGAGGTTGTGGCCCGTGGCGACGACGTCGTAGCCACCGTCGAGCGCGGCCTTGTCGAACAGGTGGCGCTTGGACAGCCCACACGCCGAGCACGGCACCCGCCGTGCCGCCCGCGACCCGCTTGGGATGTCGTAGCCGTACTCGGTGGGCAGGTCGACCTCGAGCAGCGTCGCGCCCCGCGCGGTCGCGAACGCGCGGGCCATCTCGCCCGAGCGATCGCTGTAGCCGCCGATGCCAAGGCCCAGGTAGAGGCCGTCGACGGCGTAGCCCAGCTCGAGCAGCAGGTCCCACAGGGCCAGGCTGTCCTTGCCGCCCGACACGGCGACCAGCACGCGATCGTCGGGCCCGAACATGGCGAACTCGTCGATGACCTTTGCGGTCTGGTCGCGGCAGAGTCGCAGGAAGTGCTCGGCACAGAAGTTGGCGTTGTGGCGCCGGACGTCGATGACGGCCGGCCCCCGGCAGACGCGGCACTTCACGCCGCGCCACCGGAGATCACCGGACGGATCTCGACCACCGCGTCGTCGGCGAGGAGCGCGTCACCGGGCACGAGCGTGCCGTCGCTGATCACCAAGACCGACTCTCGGTTGAGGTCGAGCCGGTTCAGCACGGCGGCGACGCTCGCGGGACCGCTTACCTCCACCTCGCGCGACGGATTGCGGAGCAGGACCTTCATCAGCGCCCCGATCCACGGGTGCGGTGCGGTTCGCTGGCGAGCTCGATCATGGGCTCCATCTTGGCCTCCCGGCGGCGACGTCCACGCCGGGGCCGCGGGCCGTGCGGCCCGGGGCGGGTCAGCCTTCGTCGATCGTGGCGCGTCCGTTGGCGATGATCAGGCGCTGACCAGGCTTGAGCTCTTCGCGCAGGAGCACCTCGGGCTTGCGCTCGGCCAGGCGCCGGATGAAGCGGAGCGTCCAGAGCCCGGTGCCCACGTACATCCAGGTCTTCGAGTCACCGAACACCCCCTTGCGGATGCCGGTGCGCTCGAGCATGCGCAACGGGCCACCTCGCGACCCGCGGCCGCGCTCGCGGGCCACTAGAAGCGCCGCACTTCGATCATCGTGGTCTTCTTCTTGCCGCGGCTCTTGCCCAGCAGGAAGATGCCGACGACGACCGCGGCGGCCACCACCGCGCCGACCGTGATGGCGACGCCCTTGGCCGCCTCGGCCTGCTCGTTGACATCACCGGCGAGCTCGCGCAGCTTCCCCTCGATGTCGTCCTTCGTGATGCGGTGATCGGTGGTGGTCATCGGCGGGAGCCTCGTTCCTGGGGATCGACGGCGGTCACGACTGGCGCTCCTTGGCCCGCACCCGATTGGGGCGGCCGATGGAGCGGATGGCCAGGAAGGCGAGCACGGCCGTGACGATCAGCGTGACCAGGTAGGGCACCCAGGAGAGGCTGCCCGTGAGGTGCGCCCCGGTCTCGCGCTGCAGCGCGCGAAGCATGCCGAGCGACAGGAACAGCAGACCGAGGCCCACCAGCAGCGAGCCCGGCACGCCGTAGCCGAGGAAGCGACCGAGCGACTTGAGCGGATCGATGCACTCCTGCTTCGCGTAGTCCTTCAGGAGCTTCCAGAGGTCGGCGAGGATCTCGGCGACCCCCTTGTCGTCGGCCTTGCCGGACTTGCCGGACTTGCCGTCCTTCGCCTTCGCACGCCGTGCGGCCACGCGCCATCCTCTCTGACCGGTTGCGACTTCCTACCTGCAGCGACCCGTGGGGTGCAAGCACCGCAAGGACTGCGAGCAGGCGTGGTCAGGCCGGAGCGCCGCCGGGCCTACCCACCCGCGATGCGGGCCATCAGCACTTGCTCCTCCTCGGCCAGCAGCGCTCCAAGCACGTCCAAACGGGCGCGGGCGTCGACGGCGGCGAGCATGCGCTGCCGATCGAGCGGTCCGACGGGCGCGACGACCGACATCTGGTGGCCGCCGACGACGGGGTCGTCCGAGAGCTCGATCGTGGGCGGCGCCGTCGGGTCACCCAGCTCGGCGGCCATGGCGAGCACGCGGCGGAGCTGGCCGACGTGCTCGACGTAGAGGTCGCCGAGGTCGCGGTCGGCCGGCGGATCGGGCCAGTCCTCGACCTCGGCCTGTGGGTACGGATCGTCGGGCAGCCAGGTGGTGACCCGCACGCGTCGCACGCCGAACGCGACCACCGCCCAGCGGCCGTCGGGCAGCTCCTCGGCCCGGCCGATGTGGGCGATCGTGCCGACGTTGCAGCGCACGTCGCCGCCACCGACCTCACTCCCCCGCTCGATCAGCACGACCCCGAACTCCTCGTGGCCGGCGAGGCAGTCCCGCACGAGCGCGCGGTACCGAGGTTCGAACACGTGCAGGGGCAGCACCATGCCCGGCACCAACACCGATTCGAGGGGGAACATCGGCCGCACCGGCACCCGCCGACCCTAGAAGCCCGGCGGCCGCGACGACGGGCCGCGGCGCCGCCCGGCGTCAGCGGGGGCCGAGCTGCGCGACCAGCGGGCCTTCGGGGTAGCTCACGAGGGCTGCGCCCAGGTCGTCCTGGATGCGCAGCAGCCCGGGGTTCACGGTGCGGCCGGTGGCGATGTAGGCGAACGTGAGCGACGCACCCTGCTGCGCGTCGGCGTAGCCGCTGAGCGCGCTGACCGTGTTGAGCGTGCCGGTCTTGGCCCGCAGCCGGCCTTTGACCGACGGGTCGAGGAAGCGGGTGGCCAGCGTTCCCGTCTCGCCCGACACGGCCAGGGCCCGACCGAGCGGTCCGCCCCGGCCGGCGCGGTCGAGCAGGCCGCTGATCATGCGGCAGGTGACCTTGTTGCTCTCGTCGAGGCCCGATCCGTCGACGGCCACCTGGCCCGGCCGGCCCAGCCCGAGGCGAGCCACCGTCTCGCTGAACACCTTCATGCCCGCCGCCGTGGTCCCGGCGCCGGCCTTGCGGAGACCGATCTCCTTGACGAGCGACTCGGCGATCTGGTTGTCGCTGCCGGTCAGGAGAGCTTCGAGGATCTGCGGCATCGGCGGCGAGTCGACGGCCGCGATCGGCGCCGCGCCCGCTGGCGCTCGGCCGGTCCCGGTGCCGCCGACCGTGACCCCCCGCTGCTTCAGGAGGTCGCCGAGGACCTGCGCGGCGTTGGCCGGCGGATCGGTGGCCGCGACGTTGTCCCGGGCGCTCGGGCCCTCACGCGACGGCCAGGACACGAACCCGTGGTTGACCGTGAGCGCGCTGATCGGGCCGGACTCGTTCTGGGTGCGGTAAACGTCGGGCCAGGACGCGACGTAGCGCTGCGCGTCATAGCGGGAGTCGTCGCCCAGCAGCCGGCCCGTGATGCGCTTGACCCCGGCCTTGACGAGGTTGTCGGCCAACGTCTCCAGGGGCGTGTGGATCTTCGAGTGGATCGTGTAGTGATCGGCGTAGGCCTTGGTGGCGAGCGTCGGGTCGCCACCGCCGACGAGCCATGCGTCGCCGGCCACCGTGCCGTCGGCCCCGGGGTGGGCGCCCACGACGGGGGTCCGGTAGCGGAACGAGGAGCCGAGGAGGTCGAGCGCCACGCTGGCGGTCACGAGCTTCTGGTCGGACGCGGGGGTGACCGCCTGGTCGGCGTTGTGCTCGTAGATCACGCGTCCAGCGGCGGACACCACGAGGCAGGTCGCGGCGGGCGAGATCGTGGCGACGTGATCGAGGCGGTCGCGCAGCTTCTGGTCGGCGACCGGCGCGGCGAGCCAGACGGGCACCCGGCGGGCCGACAGCACGGGGGTGGCGGTGCCTCCCGTGGTCCGGCCCGAGGCCGCGGCATCGGAGGTGCCGGACCGGAACCCGAGCACCCCCAGCGCCAGGGCGGTGACGACGAGGAGGACGGGCAGCACGGTGCGGCGCATGGCCCGCCGATCCTAGAAGGCCCCTGCCCACCGGCTGACGACACCGCGCTCGCCGCCCGGCCGTTCGCCCACCCGCGAGATCGAGGCGCTGACTGCCCGAGGCGGCGGACCAGCTCCTCGCGTCGGGTCAGTCGCGGCGTCGAATCATTCGCGGCGTTGGCGGTGGCGGGCGTAGCGCCAGGCGTGCTCGAGCGCGGTGACGGCGCGGTTGGCCGAGGCGTAGCAGAGGCGGCCGCTGGCGCGCACGGCGGCCGGGCCGGCATTGCTCGGATCAGCGACCGCGAGCTCGGTGGCGAGCAGGATGGGCTTGCCGGTGGCGTCGGAGACGTCGGCGGCGGCCTGCGCGAAGCGAGCGTCCTGCCGCTCGTGGTAGGCAACGATCCGATCGAGGCCATGGTCGGGGTAGAAGGGTCCTTCTCGCAGCATGCGGGCCTGGTTGGCCTGGATGCCGAGGCCCAGCTGGATGACGGCGTCCACGTCGGGGTGCGAGGCGATCAGCGCGAGCACCTCGGGGATCGTGTCGCGGGTCTCGCTGCCCGCGAGGTCGACCGGGTTGTTGCGGCTCCAGCGGGGCGGCAGCTTCTCGTCGATGGCGGCGAGCAGGTCATCGGGCAACGTCGTGAGCTCGAGCTCGCTGCGGGTGATGGCGTCGGCGGTCACCACGCCCCAGCCGCCGGCCGTCGTCATCACCACGACCCGCGGGCCCTTCGGGAGCGGTTGAGTGGCGAACGTGGCCGCGGCCTCGAACGCCTCCTCGACCGTCGCGGCCCGGGTGACGCCGGCCTGGCGGCAGGCGCCGTCGAACACCCGGTCGTCGGTGGCCAGCGATCCGGTGTGGCTGGCGGCAGCGCGCTGGCCGCCGCTGGTGGCGCCGCCCTTGACCAGCACGAGCGGCTTGCGGGCCGCGGCCAGCCGGGCCTGCTCGAAGAAGGCGCGACCGTGCTCGAGCCCCTCGACGTAGGCGAGCCCGACCGAGGTCTCGGGGTCATCGGCGTAGAAGTCGAGGAAGTCGGCGATGCCCACCGCGGCGGCGTTGCCGGCGCTGACCGCCCGGCTGATGCCGATGCCCGTCTGGACCGCGTAGTTGAGGAAGGACGACACGAAGTTGCCCGACTGGCTGGCCACCCCGATGTGCCCGGCGGGCGGGAAGGGGGCCACGATCTGCGCGCACAGCTTGGACGGCGTGGACACCACGCCCTGCCCGTTGGGGCCGGCCAGCAGGATGCCGAGCTCGTCGCACAGGGCCACCAGCTCGTCCTGCGCCGCGCGCCCATCGGGGCCGGCCTCGCCGTAGCCGGCCGACGTCACGAACGCGGCGCGCACGCCCTTGGCCGCGCACGCCCGCAGGAGGTCGAGGTTGGCCGCTGCCGGGGTGCACACGAACACGAGGTCGGCGGCACCGTCGGGCAGCTCCTCGACCGACGCCACGCTCTGGACGCCGAGCACCGAGGACCCTTCACGGTTGGTAGCGAAGACGCGCCCTTGGTAGCCGGACGCGAGGATGTTGTGCAGGCTGACGAAGCCGAACTTGCCCGGATGGGTCGAGGCGCCGGCCACGATCACGCCCTTGGGGTCGAAGAGGGCCCGGAACGCCTCCCCGGTCGGACGGCTCACCGGGCCACCTCTGCCTCGGCCAGCTCGACCAGCGCATCGACGGCGATCGGCCGCCCGTCGACCACGATGAGCGGGTTCAGGTCGACCGAGACGATCGAGGGCTCGGCCTCGGCCGCAGCCGACAGGCCCAGGAGCACGGCGGCCAGCGCGTCACGGTCGACGGCCGGCTCGCCCCGGAACTCGCCGAGCAGCCGCTGGGTGGCGAGGTCGTCGATCATCTCTGCGGCGTCCACCGGCGTGATGGGCACGAGCCGCACCGCGACGTCGGCCACCGCCTCCGCGAGCACGCCGCCTAGGCCGACCATGACGGTCATCCCGAACTGCGGGTCGAGCGCCAGCCCGGCGATCAGCTCGCGGTTGCCGCGCAGCATGGGGGCCACGAGCAGCTCGACGGGACCGTCGTCGGGCGTCGCCGCCGCCAGGAGCGCGGCGCCGGCGGCGC
>JAODBM010000130.1 GCA_025463985.1 Acidimicrobiales bacterium | reverse complement strand
GCGATGTCGAGCGCGGCCCGGTTCACCAGGGATTGCGGCTCGTTGCCGCCCGCGGCGGTGGCGATGGTGCGTCGGGGCGTGGCGCCGATCCGGTCGGCCACGAGCCGGGCCGCATCCCGGTAGCGCCACGAGAGCACGCTGACCACGGCCACGGTGTCGGCGGCGGCGAGCAGGGCGTCGGCGCCGGCATCGGTGGCGGCGCGGCGCGCCGCCTCGGCCATGAGGTCCACGGGCTCCAGCGCCGGCGCTCCCTGGTCCACCCGCTGGTTCAGCTGGCCGACCCCGACGATGACCGGCGTGCGGGGATCGAGGGTGGACGTGCCGTCAGCCATCGGGAGCCTCTCGTCTTTCTTGACCGGACGGTCAAGAGTAGGAGGGTCCCTGGCCCTCACTACAATCCGGCCATCGACGTCCTCTTCATATGCACCGGCAACATCTGCCGCTCGCCGATGGCCCAGGTCATCTTCGAGCGCCGCTGCGCGGAGCGCGGCCTCGACGCGCACGCGAGCTCCACGGGGTTGACCTTCGTCGGCCGGGCTGCCGAGCCCGACGCCATCGAGGCGATGCGCGACGGCGGGATGGACCTCGCCGCGCACGCCAGCCGCATCCTCGACGAGGCCACGATCTCCGCGGCCGACCTCGTGATCGGCATGGAGCGCAAGCACGTGATCGAGTCGGTGGTCCTGCTGCCCGAGACGTTCCGGCGCACGTTCACGCTGAAGGAGCTGGCCCGCGCCGTCACCAACTTCGGCATCGACGACGGCGAGACCCTCGAGGGGTGGCTCGACCGGGTGGGGAGCCACCGTCGGCCCAGCGACCTGATGGGCGGCGACGCGAGCGACGACGTGGCCGACCCGTTCCGCAAGCCGCTCTCGGCCTACCGCGCCACCGCCCGCGAGCTCGAAGAGCTGGTCGAGCGGGTCGTGCACCTGGTGGCCCAGGTCGCGCCGAGCCCGGCGGTCACCGGCTCGTCGGTCACGGCGCCGAGCGAGCGGGGCTGAGGTGCGCGTCGCGATCGGCTCCGACCACGCGGGCTTCGGGCTCAAGCAGCACCTGGTCGAGCAGTTGACCACCCTCGGCCACGAGCCCGTCGATCTCGGCACCGACGGCGAGGCGTCGGTCGACTATCCGGCGTTCTGCGCGGCGGTCGGTCGGGCGGTCGTGCGCGGCGATGTCGAGGTCGGCATCGTCACCGGCGGCAGCGGCCAGGGCGAGCAGCTGGCCGCCAACAAGGTGCGTGGCGTGCGCGCCGCGCTGTGCAACGACCTCTACACCGCCCGCATGGCCCGCGAGCACAACGACGCCAACGTGCTGTCCATCGGCGCCCGGGTCGTGGGGGAGGGGCTGGCCGACGAGATCGTGGCCACGTTCCTGAGCACGGCCTTTGCCGGCGGCCGCCATCAGCGCCGGGTCGACCAGCTGATCGCGCTCGAGGAGCGGTTCGCCGACCCCGAGGCGACCGACGCCTATCTCGACGAGCTCGTGGCTGGTATCACCGCGCGGGCCCGCACTCCCCGATCGTCCGCCCAAGGAGGCTGAGCGATGCCCTGGCCCACCATCCGTGACACCGAGACCTTTGCGCTCATCGAGCGCGAGGTCGAGCGCCAGAACTCGACGCTGCAGCTCATCGCGTCAGAGAACTTCGCGTCCCCCGAGGTGCTGGCCGCCACCGGGACCGTGCTCACCAACAAGTACAGCGAGGGGTACCCGGGCAAGCGCTACTACGGCGGCAACGAGCTGATCGACGAGGTCGAAGACCTGGCGCGTGAGCGGGCCACGGCGCTGTTCGGCGCGGAGCACGCCAACGTGCAGCCCCACTCCGGCGCCAACGCCAACATGGCCGTGTACCTCGGGCTGCTCCAGCCCGGTGACACCGTGCTCGGCCTGCGCCTCGATCAGGGCGGGCACCTCACCCACGGCTCGCCGGTCAACGCCAGCGGCATCCTCTACAGGTTCGTGTCGTACGGCGTGACGCCCAGCGACGAGCGCATCGACTTCGACCAGGTGCGCGACCTCGCCCTCGAGCACCGGCCCAAGATGATCGTCGCCGGCGCCACCGCCTACCCGCGGATCATCGACCCGGCGCCGTTCCGCGAGATCGCCGACGAGGTCGGCGCGCTGTTCATGTTCGACGCCGCCCACGTGGCCGGGCTGATCGCGGGTGGGGTGCACCCCAACCCCGTTCCCTACGCCGACGTTGTCACCTTCACCACCCACAAGACCCTGCGCGGCCCGCGTGGTGGCTGCATCCTCACCCGGGCCGAGCATGCCGCCGCCATCGACAAGGCCGTGTTCCCGGGTTCCCAGGGCGGCCCGCTCGATCACGTCATCGCGGCCAAGGCCGTCGCCTTCCACGAGGCCGCGCAGCCCGAGTTCACCGAGTACGCGCAGCAGATCCTCGCCAACGCCAACGCGTTGGCCGAGGCGCTGGCCAGCCATGGGCTGCGGCTCGTGTCGGGCGGCACCGACAACCACCTCATGCTCGTCGACCTCCGCAGCTTCGACGAAGAGCTGTCGGGCAAGAAGGCCCGCCTCGCCCTCGACCGGGCCGGCATCAGCCTCAACGAGAACACGGTCCCCGACGACCCCCGCCCGCCGTACATCACCAGCGGCCTGCGCATCGGCACCCCGGCGGTCACCACGCAGGGCATGCGCGAGCGCGAGATGCGCGAGATCGCCTTCCAGATCAACGAGGTCCTGACGCACCGAGAGGACGAAGGCGCCATCGCCGCCGTCCGCGATGAGGTCGCCAACCTCTGCGCGAAGTTTGCGCCCTATCCCCAGTCCTGAGCCGGCAGGCACGTCCTGGTCAGCTCGCGAGGGGCTGCGCGCGAGAGGATGGAACGGATGACCTGCAGCGGTGGTGAGGGCCGGCCGCAGGCGGTCCGCGCCCCGCTCGGCCGAAGGCCGAGCTGATGCCGTCCACCGCGGCGTTCGTGCTGGTCTTCTGCGTCGCCGCGGGCACGACGTTCGTGCTGACGCCGGTCATGCGCTGGGTCGCGCTGCGCCTGGGCATCGTCGACAATCCCGACGAGCGCCGGGTGCACACCGAGCCGATGCCCTACCTCGGCGGCGTGGCCATGCTCATCGGGTTCCTCGCCGCCATGGCCGTCGCCTGGCGGCTCAGGGGCTTCAGCCAGATGTTCGACGGCTCGTCGGCCCCGCTCGGCATCGCCCTCGGGGCCGTGATCCTGTGCGGGGTCGGCACGCTCGACGACGTGCGCGAGGTGTCGGCGCCGGCCAAGACCGCCGGCATCGTGCTGGGCGGCTCCGTCATGTACCTGCTGGGCGTCAGCCTGCTGTACTTCCGCATCCCCTTCGTCGAGGGCCTCCTGGTGCTCGGTCCTGATCTCGCCCCGCTGGTCACCGTGCTCTGGGTGCTGGGCATGGCCAACGCGGTGAACCTGATCGACGGCCTCGACGGCCTGGCCGCGGGCATCGTGGCCATCGCGGCCGGGTCGTTCTTCCTCTATGGCCACCGGCTGATGAACGCGAACGTCGGGCTGATCGGTCCCGACAACCCGAGCACGCTCGTGGCGATCAGCGTCGCCGGGATCTGCCTCGGGTTCCTGCCCCACAACTTCAACCCGGCCCGCATCTTCATGGGCGACGGCGGCGCGCTGATGCTCGGCGGGCTCATGGCCGCCTCGACGATCCACGTCGGCGGCCAGGTGAGCGACCCGTACTCGGGCCAGGCGTTCTTCTTCTTCGCGCCGCTGTTCATCCCGTTCTTCGTGATGGGCGTGCCGATCATCGACACGGTGTTCGCCATCGTGCGACGGGCCCGCAAGCGCGCCGGGCTCGCCGAGGCCGACAAGGACCACCTGCACCACCGGCTCATGCGGCTCGGCCATGGCCACCGGCGCGCGGTGGTCATCCTGTGGGCCTGGTCGGCGCTGCTGTCGGCGTTCGTCCTCTATCCCGTCTACACGCGCAAGGGCGACGCCATCGTCCCCATCGGCGTCGTGGCGCTGGCGCTCGTGCTGCTCACCTTCCTGCACCCTGGCGTGCGCCAGGCCCGCGACGCCGAGGACGCGCTCGAGCCGCCGGCCAGCGGCGATCAGCTGGAGCTGGCCCTCGACGTCGACGAGGCCCACGAACCCGACCACCCGGCACCGCTGAGCGGCCCGAACGGCGAGGCCCCGCCCGCGCCGGCGCAGGCGCCCCGCCGGTCGCGCGGCTGACGCGCCCGCGGCGCCGCGCCGCGCGTACGCTGCCGCCTGTGACCGACGTCTCAGCTCGGGCCCGGTGGCCCCGCTCCCCGTCATGGCTGGCGCTGCTGGCCGTCCCGTTGCTGGCGCTGGGCCTCACCGGCTGTGCACCCGACGGCCCCACCGTGCTGGTGCTCGGTGACTCCATCACTGCTGAGGTCCACGCGAGTCCCGAGGCCAGCTATTGGCTGGCGCAGACCACCACCCACGTCGACTGGGCCGGCACGCTCTTCATGTCCTCGCCGTGCAACGGGCTGCAGGCCGTGCGCCAGCTCAAGTACGTGCCCGACGTGGTGATCATCAACTACGCCGGCAACCACGGCTCGTTCACCCAGAACTGCATGAACGGAGAGACGGGCAAGGCGCTCGTCGACCGCTACCTGGCCGACATCGGAGCGATCGGCCGATTGCTGAAGAACGGCCACACCCGCATCTCGCTCGTCGGCGCGCCGGCCCGCCAGGAGCGCCACGTGAACAGCGAGGACGTGTACAACGCCATGGCCGGCTTCGCGCACGACCACCACCTGACGTTCATCGACGGTGGCGCGTACATCACCCCGGGCCGGGTGATGTCGCGCACGGGGCCCTGCCTGCGCCGCGAGACCGGCCAGTACTGCGGCGCCGCGGGGCCGGGCCGGAACTACATCCGCGACGAGGCCCTCGTCCACCTCTGCCCCGGACCGATCGACGTGTACGGCCGCTGCGACTACTACAGCTCGGGTGCCGTGCGCCTCGCGATCCAGTTCCAGGCGGCGATCGACCAGGCGGTCAAGCCCCGGCCGTGATGGCTCGATCCGACGCTCGTGCGGCGTTCGTGGCATCCTGACCCGCCGGCCGACAGATTTGCGGCTGGTAGGGCGCTCCCCTAGATTGCGCCTTGCTTCACAAGCGGCGTCGGACTCGGGGTTCGATGGCCTGCACCTATAGGTGACACCAAGCCTTGAGCGACTTCCGTTGAGCGACCTGCGCGCCCGCCAGCAACTGAACAGAGGCTACGGCGACTCGTTTTCGCGGGGCCTCGAGCTCGCGCTCGTCCCCGTCGTCTTCGGCGGCATCGGCTGGCTGGCGGATCGGGCGGCGGGCACGTCGCCTGGGTTCACGATCGGCCTCATCGTGTTCGGGTTCGTCGGCATCTTCGTGAAGATGTGGCTCGGCTACGACCTCCAGATGCGCAACGAGGAAGCGGGCGCGGTGTGGAACCGCAAGCCCGGGGCACCCGATCCCGAGGCCAAGCCGTGACGGGTCCGGACGTGTCGGTGTTCACCGCGCGCGACCTCGGCCCGGCCACCGAGCGGCAGGTGGCCCGCGACCTCATCCGCCACGGGCTGCTCGCGCTGCCGGTCGCTCTCGTGGTCGGCTTCGTCGGCTGGGGCGTCCACGGCGTCGCCTCGGTGGGCTTCGCCGCCGCGCTCGTGCTCGCCAACTTCTGGCTGGCCGCCGCACTGCTCGGCTGGGCCGCCCGCATCTCGCTCGGCCTCGTGATGGGCGTCTCGCTCTTCGGCTTCCTGATCCGCCTCGGGCTGATCACCGCCGCCGTGCTCCTCGTGCGCCATCAGGCGTGGGTGGCGCCGGTCCCGCTGGGCGTCACGCTCGTGGTCTCGCACCTGGGCCTCCTGTTCTGGGAGACCCGCTACGTATCCGCCTCTCTGGCCTTCCCAGGGTTGCAGCCTTCGGCCAAGAGGTCGCCCTCGCCTGGCGATACCCCTGCCGTGTCCATCGGTCGAGCTCGCCTGTCGGCTCGCCCTCCGAAGCCCGCCTCCGAGGAGTAGTTCCGCGTGCTCGCTCTTCAGTTCCCGCCGCTCGGTCACATCGTCGACTGGCCCAACTTCATCGGTGGCAACAACGCCTGGTACGGCGTCAACAAGGTCGTCCTGATCTACCTGCTGGCGATGCTGGCCACGATGCTGATCTTCATCGTCGGCAACCAGAAGAAGCTGGTGCCGACGGGCATGCAGAACGTCGCCGAGTCGGCCGTCGAGTTCATCGAGGACGGCATCGCCATGGAGACGATGGGCAAGGAGGGCCTCAAGTACACGCCCTACCTGCTGTCGCTCTTCCTCTTCATCTTCTTCTGCAACATCTTCGAGATCATCCCGGGCTTCCAGATGCCGGCCACCGCCCGGATCGCCCTGCCGATGTTCCTCGCGCTGCTGAGCTACGTGATCTACCACGGGGCGGGCATCAAGGCCCACGGTCCGCTCGGCTACTTCAAGCACGCCCTGGTGCCGCCGGGCGTGCCGATCGCCCTGCTGGTCCTCGTGATCCCGATCGAGTTCATCTCGAAGTTCCTGGTGCAGCCGTTCTCGCACACGGTGCGTCTGTTCGCCAACCTGCTCGCCGGCCACATCCTGCTGGTCACGTTCGCCGTGCTCTCCAGCGGCTTGTGGACCCTCAAGTGGTACGCGGTCTTCCTGCCGCTGCCGGTGGTCGCGGTGGTCTTCTTCACCGCCTTCGAGATCCTCGTCTCGTTCCTCCAGGCCTACGTCTTCACGTTGCTCACCGGCGTCTACATCAACGCCGCCCAGAGCCACGAGCACTGATCTCCATCCGTCCCGTCTCCCATCCATCGAGCAACACAGAGAAAGGCTCCCCATGAGCACCCTCGTCCTGGCCGCGACCACTGGCCTCACCAACAAGGGCGTCGCCGCCCTCACCTACGGCCTCGGCGCCATCGGCCCCGGCATCGGCATCGGCTACCTCGTCGGCCAGTCCGTGCAGGCCATGGCCCGTCAGCCCGAGGCTGCCGGCATGGTGCGCACCACCATGTTCCTGGGCATCGCGTTCGTCGAGGCGCTCGCGCTCATCGGCTTCGTGGTCTTCTTCCTCGCCGGCGCCTGAGGTCGTGGGCATGCATCGACTTCGACTCGTGCTGGCGTGCGCCGGCCTGGCCCTCGTGGCCAGCGTCGGCTTCGCCGGCAACGCCATGGCCCAGACGCCGGCCAACCCGGTGGAGGAGACCGTCCACCTGGCCGAGCAGAGGGGCGCCAAGACGACCGATGCCGAGTGCATCAAGCTGCTCGCCCAAGGCAAGACGGTCGAGGACTGCCAGAAGTCACCGAACCCGCTGCTGCCGGCCAAGAACGAGCTGATCTGGGGAGCCCTCGGCTTCCTGGTCGTGTTCGGCTTCATCTGGAAGGCGGGCTACCCGGCCATCAAGAAGGGCATGGCGGCCCGCACGGAGCGGATCCGCAACGACCTCGAGACCGCTGAGCACCAGCGCGAAGAGGCCGACCAGATCCTGGCCGAGTACCGCACGCAGCTGGCGGAGGCCAAGACCGAGTCCGCCCACATCATCGAGGAGGCCCGGCAGACCGCCGACGCCCTCCGCAAGGACCTCGAGACGCGGGCCGCAGCTGACATCGCCGACATGAAGGCGAAGGCGGCCACCGACATCGAGGCCGCCAAGCGCCAGGCCATCGCCGACCTGCGCCACGAGGTCGCCGAGCTGGCGATCTCCGCGGCCGAGCGGGTCGTCGAGCGCAACCTCGACGACGCCACCAACCGCGCCCTCGTCGAGGAGTTCATCAGCCAGGTCGGGGCCGGCAGCTGATGGCGGCCGAGGATCGCGCCAAGGCATACGCCGAGGGGTTCTTCCTCATCGCCGAGGCGGAGGGGATCCTCCGCGAGGTCGAGGACGAGCTCTTCCGCTTCGCCCGGATCCTGGAGGGCAACGACGAGCTGCGCGAGAAGCTCGCCGACCCCCACATCCCGGTCGCGACCCGCCAGCAGATCGTCGAAGAGCTGCTCGGTGGCCGCGCCACCGCGGTCACCACCAGCCTCGTGCTGATGGTCGTCGGCACGGGCCGCATCCGCGACCTGCCCGCCATGGCCGACGCGCTGGTCGAGGCCTGCGCCCGGGCCGCCAACAAGGAGGTCGCCGAGGTCCGCTCCGCGACCCCGCTGACCGACGACCAGAAGGCCCGGCTCGCCGTGGCCCTCGGCGAGGCCACCGGCAAGCAGGTCGAGCTCAAGGTGATCATCGACCCCAGCATCAAGGGCGGCATCGTGGCCCAGGTCGGTGACACCGTCATCGACGGCTCGGTGCGCCACCGCCTCGAACAGCTCAAGAACTCCCTCTAAGGCTTCAGGAGACAACGGCACATGGCCGAGCTCACGATCAACACCGACGACATCACCGCCGTCCTGCGCAAGCACCTCGCCGACTTCAAGCCCGACTTCGCCTCGGCGCAGGTCGGCCGGGTCCTCGAGGTCGGCGACGGCATCGCCCGCGTCGGCGGGCTGCCCGACTGCTCCGTGAACGAGATGCTCGAGTTCGCCGACGGCACCATCGGGCTGGCGCTCAACCTCGACGAGGAGTCGATCGGCGCCGTGGTGCTCGGCGAGGTCGACAAGATCGAGGAGGGCCAGCCGGTGAAGGCCACCGGCAACATCCTCTCGGTCCCCTGTGGCGACGGGCTCCTCGGCCGCGTGGTCAACACGCTCGGCGAGCCGGTCGACGGCAAGGGCGCGCTGACCAACGTCAGCACCCGGCGCATGGAGGTGCAGGCCCCCGGCATCATGGGTCGCAAGCCCGTGCACGAGCCGCTGCAGACCGGCATCAAGGCTATCGACTCGATGACCCCCGTGGGCCGGGGCCAGCGCGAGCTGATCATCGGCGACCGCAAGACCGGCAAGTCGGCCGTGGCCATCGACACGATCATCAACCAGAAGGGCCTGGGGGTGAAGTGCGTGTACGTCGCGATCGGCCAGAAGGCCTCGACGGTCGCGCAGACGGTCGCCACCCTCGAGCAGCACGGGGCCATGGAGTACACGGTCGTGGTCGTGTCGCCCGCGTCCGACCCGGCGCCGTACAAGTACCTGGCGCCGTACTCGGGCTGCGCCATGGGCCAGCACTGGATGGAGAACGGCGAGCACGCGCTGGCCGTGTACGACGACCTCTCGAAGCAGGCCGAGGCCTACCGCTCGGTGTCGCTGCTGCTGCGCCGCCCGCCGGGCCGCGAGGCGTACCCGGGTGACGTGTTCTACCTGCACAGCCGCCTGCTCGAGCGGGCCGCCAAGCTGTCCGACGCCAACGGCGCGGGCTCGCTGACCGCGCTGCCGATCATCGAGACCAAGGCCGGCGACATCTCGGCCTACATCCCCACCAACGTGATCTCGATCACCGACGGGCAGATCTTCCTCGACGACGACCTGTTCAAGTCGGGCATCCGCCCGGCCATCAACGTCGGCCAGTCGGTGTCGCGGGTGGGCAGCGCGGCGCAGATCAAGGCCATGAAGAAGGCCGTGGGCACGCTCAAGGGCGACCTGGCCCAGTTCCGCGAGCTCGAGGCGTTCGCCTCGTTCGGCTCCGAGCTCGACGCCGTGTCGCAGGCCACCCTCGATCGCGGCTACCGCCTCACCGAGCTGCTCAAGCAGGGGCTCAACTCGCCGTTCAAGGTCGAGGAGCAGGTCGTGGTCCTCTACGCCGGCACCCACGGCTACCTCGACGCCGTGCCGGTGGCCGAGGTGCTCCGCTACGAGGCCGACCTGCTCGACTGGCTGAAGGCCCGCCACGGCGAGATCCTCGAGCAGATCCGCACGACGGGCGACGTCGACGAGGACGCCCTGAAGGCCGCCCTCAAGACGTTCAGCGACGACTTCGTGCCGTCCGACAAGACCGAAGCGTAGGGAGCGGCACCGTGGCAGGAGGCCAGGAACGGGTCCTGCGCCGACGGATCAAGTCGGTCCAGTCGACCAAGAAGATCACCAAGGCGATGGAGCTCATCGCCGCCAGCCGCATCGCCAAGGCGCAAGAGCGGGTCCAGGCGGCGCGGCCCTATGCCGAGCGCATCACCGAGGTCATCCGGAACCTGGCCGCGGCCGGCGCCGGCGGCGACTCGCCGCTCCTCCAGCAGCGCGAGCAGGTCGACTCGGTCGCCTACGTCGTGGTGTCGGCCGATCGCGGGCTGGCCGGTGGCTACAACTCCACGGTCATCCGGCTCGCCGAGCGCGCCTTGCTCGCCGACCGCGAGGCCGGCCGCACGACCCACCTGATCACGGTGGGCAAGAAGGCGTACGGCTACTTCCGCTTCCGGGGCTACGAGATCGCGGCCAGCTTCACCGGCTTCTCCGAGAACCCGACCTACGAGGACGCCCGTCAGGTGGCCGGCTTCGTGGCCGAGCGGTTCGACTCCGGCGAGTACCACGAGGTCAAGCTGGCCTACACGCAGTTCCTCTCCATGGGCTCGCAGACGGCACGGCTGTCGAACTACATGCCGCTCGATGCCGAGCAGATCACCGAGGGCTCGGCGCAGGGCGCGAAGGCCGACTACGAGTTCGAGCCGAGCCCGAGCGAGATCCTCGTGCGGCTGCTGCCGCGCTACGCCGAGGCCCGCCTTTTCGCCGCGCTCCTCGACGCCGCCGCCTCCGAGCAGGCGGCGCGCCAGCGGGCCATGAAGTCGGCCACCGAGAACGCCCAGGACATGATCGTGCGCCTGTCGCGGGTCATGAACCGGGCCCGCCAGGACTCGATCACCACCGAGATCATGGAGATCGTGGGCGGCGCCGAAGCCCTGCGCCAGGCGAACAACGACAGCGAAGACCTGCTCCTCGACGAGGTCTTCCGTTCGGACCCGTTCACCCACAGCGAGTTCCACGTCTCCACCACGCACCACCACCACGATTCGAAGAGCTCAGGAGAGCATGCATGACTGTCACCGAACCGCGCGTGCGCAAGGACGGCCGCGTCGTCACCGTCGCCGGCCCCGTGGTCGACGTCGAGTTCCCGCCGGACTCGCTGCCCGAGATCAACCACTGCCTGTCGATGACCATCGGCACGGGTGACGACGCCAGCGAGGTGCGGGCCGAGGTCGCCCAGCAGATCGGCGACAACCGGGTCCGGGCCATCTGCCTCAAGCCCACCGACGGCCTCAGCCGGGGCACCGCGGTGCGCAACACCGGCCGCGGCATCACGGTGCCGGTCGGCGACAAGGTGCTCGGCCACGTGTTCAACGTGATCGGCGAGCCGCTCGACATCACCGCCGAAGAGCTTGGCGAGGTCGCCGACCGGTGGGAGATCCACCGCCCGGCCCCCTCGTTCGACTCCCTCGAGCCGTCGGCGATCATGTTCGAGACCGGCATCAAGGTCATCGACCTCCTCACGCCGTACAAGCAGGGCGGCAAGATCGGCCTGTTCGGCGGCGCCGGGGTGGGCAAGACCGTGCTCATCACCGAGATGATCCGGCGCGTGGCCCAGAACCACGGTGGCGTGTCGGTGTTCGCCGGTGTGGGCGAGCGCACCCGTGAGGGCACCGACCTGTTCCTCGAGATGGGCGAGTCGGGCGTGCTCGAGAAGGCCGCGCTCTGCTTCGGCCAGATGGACGAGCCGCCGGGCGTGCGCCTGCGGGTGGCCCTGTCGGCGCTGACCATGGCCGAGTACTTCCGGGACGTGCAGCAGCAGGACGTGCTGCTCTTCGTCGACAACATCTTCCGCTTCACGCAGGCCGGCTCGGAGGTCTCCACCCTCCTCGGCCGCATGCCGTCGGCCGTGGGCTACCAGCCCACCCTCGCCGACGAGATGGGCGTGCTGCAGGAGCGCATCACCTCCACCCGTGGCCGGTCGATCACCTCGCTGCAGGCCGTGTACGTGCCCGCCGACGACTACACCGACCCGGCGCCGTTCACCTCGTTCACCCACTTCGACGGCACCACCGAGCTGAGCCGCGACATCGCCGCCCTGGGCATCTACCCGGCCGTGGATCCGCTGGCGTCCAGCTCGACCATCCTCGCCCCCGAGGTCGTCGGCGAGCGCCACTACGCGGTGGCCCGCAAGGTGCAGCAGATCCTCCAGCGCTACAAGGAGCTGCAGGACATCATCGCCATCCTCGGCCTCGACGAGCTCTCGGAAGAGGACAAGATCACCGTGGCCCGGGCCCGCAAGGTCCAGCGCTTCCTCTCCCAGCCCATGTACGTCGCCCAGACGTTCACCGGCCTGGAGGGCGTCACCACGCCCGTCGAGGAGACGGTCGACTCGTTCGAGGCGCTCGTCAACGGCGAGCTCGACGACCTGCCCGAGCAGGCGTTCCTCAACGTCGGCGGCGCCGAGGATGCCCGCCGCAAGGCCGCCGAGCTCCGCAAGTCGGCGGGGGAGTAGCCCTCGTGACCCTCGAAGTCCAGGTCGTCTCGCCCGAGCGGATCCTCTGGTCGGGCGAGGCCGAGATGGTCACGGCCCGCACCGTGGAGGGTGGCGACATCTCGTTCCTCACCGGCCACGCGCCGTTCGTCGGTGCCATGGAGATCTGCAAGGTGACGGTCCGCCCCGATGCCGGCGCCGACCTGCTGATCGCCGTGCACGGTGGGTTCGTCGAGGTGTCGAACAACCAGGTGTCGATCCTGTCGGACGTGGCCGAGACCGCCGAGATGATCGACGTCGAGCGGGCGCAAGAAGCGCGGCGCCGGGCCAGCGAGGCCGTGAAGCAGGCTGCCGACGACGCCGAGGCCGGGGCCGCCCTCCGGCGGGCCGAGGTTCGCCTCGAGGTCGCCGGGGTCGCAGTCACCTAGTCGTCGGGCCGGGTCATCGTGCCTGGCGGATCGCGGACCGTGTGGTGGGCTGGTCGGGTGACCAAGCGCCACCTGGCCGTCGTCCTCACCGTGCCCGCGCCGCTGGCGACCGAGATCGACGGGCTGCGTCGCGCCACCGGCGACCCGCGGCGCGAGCGGATCGTCCCCCACGTCACGCTCGTGCCGCCGACCAACGTGCAGGAGGAGGACGTGCCGCAGGTGCTCGCCGACCTGCGCGTCGCTGCCGCTGCGAGCCATGCGCTCGACCTGACAATTGGTCCGGTGGCCACGTTCGCACCGGTCACGCCGCTGGCCTACCTCTCGGTGAGCGGCGATCCCACCGAGCTGGATGCCCTCGACCGGCTGCGCCGGGACTTGGCCGTCGGCCCCTTCGCGCGGCCACTGAAGCGGCGCTTCGTGCCCCACGTGACGATCAGCGGCGAGCACCCCGAGGCGCGGCTGGCGGCCATCGTCGAGGCCCTCGGCGGCTGGCGGGTGGACGTGCAGCTCGGCACCGTGAGCCTCATGGAGCACCCCCGCACGCCGCGCTCGCCCTGGCGCCCGCTCGCCGAGGAGGTGCTGGGCCTGCCCCAGCCGCGTGACGCCGACTAGCTGAAGTCGATGGCGCTGTACTCGGACAGCTTGCTGAGGCGGTGGCGGGCGTTGACCAGCCGGACCGTGCCCGACTTGGAGCGGGTGACCAGCGACTGGGTGGTGGCGCCCATCGCGTCGTAGTGCACGCCCTTCAGCACCTCGCCGTCGGTGATGCCGGTGACGGCGAAGAAGCAGTTGTCGCCCCGGACGAGGTCGTCGGTGTGCAGCACCTTCTCGAGGTCGTAGCCGGCGGCGATGGCGGCCTGGCGCTCCTCCTCGTTGCGCGGGTACAGGCGGCCCTGGATCGCTCCGCCCATGCACTTCAGCGCGGCGGCGGCGAGGACCCCCTCGGGCGTGCCGCCGATGCCGAACAGGATGTCGGCGCCGGCCTCGGGCCAGGCCGTGGACACGGCGCCGATCACGTCGCCGTCCTGGATCAGCCGGATGCGGGCGCCCGCCTCGCGGACCTCGGCGATCAGGTCGGCGTGGCGGGGCCGGTCGAGGATGACGGCGGTGACGTCCTGCACCGACTCGCCCTTGGCCTTGGCCACGGCCCGCAGGTTCTCGGTGGGGGAGGCGGCGATGTCGACCACGTGGGCGGCCTCGGGGCCGGTGGCGATCTTCTCCATGTACACGCAGGGCCCAG
>JAODBM010000116.1 GCA_025463985.1 Acidimicrobiales bacterium | reverse complement strand
GCGCCGCCGTGGTCGCCGGCGCCGCGGACGAGGTCGGCGCCGCGGAGCTTGGCGGCACGGCGCTCGTGCCCACGCTTGATGGGGTGATGCCGTCACGGCGGCCGACGCGGCCGATGGACAGGCTGTGGTTGCCGTCACGCGCCAGCACGAGGCGGGCCACGAGCAGGCCGACGAGGAGCAGGACGACGAGCGTCCCGGCGAGGAGCCGACCGCTCCGGCGGCGCGGCCGGGGTTGGGGCGGCAGCTGGCGCACCGGCACGAGCGCGGGCGGGCGGTCTGCCACTCGGGCATCGGCGATGACGGCGATGTCGGCCGAGTCGACCGCGACGGTCTCGGCCGCACCCTGCGGCGCCTCGGTCGTGATGGACGGCCCGCTGATCACGGCGCGATCGAGGACGACGAGCGTCTCCCCGTCGCCGGAGACGGCTGCGGCCTGGTCGACGGTGAGCTGGACCGGCGCTCGCGCCCGGGTGCCGACCCGCACCTCGCCTTCGAGGCAGGTGACGGTCGCGCCCCCGTCGGGCTCGGCGACGACATGGCAGCGGCCCGCCGTGGTCGTGACGACGGCCGGGCCGACGTGCACCTCCTGCCGCCACGGGGCCGCGATCCCCGCGCCGGCCGCCGCGGCCTCGGGCGTCAGCCCCGACGAGAACCAGAGCTGGCCGCGGTCGAGGCGGGTCACCAGCAGCGCGTCGCCGCCCGGGGGCCGGACCTGCTCGCGGCTCCACGACGCCCAGGGCGCGATGCGCGTGACCGAGCCGTCGGGATCGCTCAGCGTGACCGGTTCGGTCGCACCGAGCACACCCGCGTCCCGCTGATCGGTGCCCTCACCCCGGCGTCGTCCCCCCGCGTCCACGCCGGCTGATGGTACTTGCGAACTGGGGGCGCAACGGGGGATCCACCTCCGTTGCGTGGTCAAAATGTGCCAATGCCACAGTACGCGTTGGCAATCTCACCAGTGGTGGCCGGATGGGGTCGCTACACCTGGCAATCGAGGCACACGTAGACGGCGCGGCCCCCGAGGCGGACCTTCGACACCACCGAGCGGCAGCGTCGGCAGGCCAGCCCGTCGCGCTGATACACCTTCAGCTCGCCGGCCCAGCCACCGGGCTTCCCCGACAGGTCGGCCCACTCGGCGTCGGCCAGCGTGACCCCGCGGTGCTTGGCCGCCTCGTGCAGCGTCTCGACCAAGGATCGGTACAGCCGCCGGATCTCCTGGGTCGACAGCGAGCCCGCGTCGCGGTCATGGCGCAGCCCGGCGTTGTGCAGGATCTCATCGGCGTAGACGGGCCCGACACCGGCGATCAGCGTGCGGTCGACCAAGAGGTTGCGCAGCTTGGTGCCTCGCCGACGGATGACCATCTCGCCGAAGCGGGTCCACGACATCGGCTCGTCGACCGGGTCGGGCCCGAGCGCCTTGAGCGCCGGGACCTCGGTCTCGAGCTCGTCGGCCGCGACCACGAAGACCTCGCTGTTGGCGCCGGCGTCGAGCAGCCGCAGCTGGCCGCCCTGGGTGAACGTGATGACCAGCTTGGTGTGCTTGTCGATGGGGTCCTTGGCCGCGCTGCGCCGCAGCTGGCCGCCCGTCTCCAGCACGAACACGAGCAGGTCGCCCGTGTCGAGCTTGGCCATGAGCAGCAGGTCGCGGCGCACGATCCCGGTGATCTTGGCCTGCTCGAGCCGATCGATGAACTGCTTCTTCGTGAGGTGCTTGAGCGCGCCGGTGCCGGTGACGTCGACCGCCTTGATGCGCTTGCCCCCCACCTCACGCTCGAGGTCACGTCGAAGGGTTTCGATCTCGGGCAGCTCAGCCATGGTCGCTCTCGCTCTCTTTGCCCAAGGACGCCAGCTCGGGATGGTCTTGGTTGGATCGGCCGATCTGCTCCCAGGCGATGCGCGCCGCCGCCTGCTCAGCCTGCTTCTTCGACCGGCCCGCGCCCTCGCCGAACGGCGTGCCGTTCAGCAGGACCACGGCCCGGAACTGCTTGTCGTGCTCGGGACCGGCCTCGGTGATCTCGTAGGCGATCTGGCCGCCGTGCTCGCGGGCCACGAGCTCGTGCAGCCGGCTCTTGTCGTCTTGGCCGCCGGCCACGGCCAACCGCTCGTCGACCAGCCGCAGCACGACACCCCGCGCCGCCTCGAACCCGCCGTCGAGGAACACCGCGCCGATGACCGCCTCCATGGCGTCGGCGAGGATCGACGACCGCTCGCGCCCGCCCGAGCTGGCCTCGCCCTTCCCGAGCAGCAGCGCACCACCGAGCTCGAGCTCGCCGGCCATCTCCGCCAGGGCCGGGGCGCACACCACGGCGGCACGCGCTCGCGAGAGCTGTCCCTCGCCGGCGTCGGGGAAGCGCCGGAACACCTCGTCGGTCACGATCAGGCCCAGCACGGAATCGCCCAGGAACTCCAGCCGCTCGTTGGGGAGGAAGCCGGCGTGCTCCGCGCACCACGACCGGTGGGTGAGAGCGCGGACGAGCAGGTCGCTGGTGCCGAACTCGTAGCCGAGCCGGGCGCTGAAGGAGCCGAGGACGGCGTCGGGAATCAGCTGGTGCCCAGGCGCCCGAAGACGTAGTCGACGGCGTCGCGCACCGTCTTCAGGTCTTCGAGATCCTCGTCGTCGATGCGGAAGCCGACGCTTCGTTCACCGAGCTCCTCTTCGAGCGCTTCCACCAGCTCGATGAGCGCGAGCGAGTCGGCATCGAGGTCGTCGGCGAAGGAATCGCCCTCTTTGATCGAGCCGGGATCGATCTCCAAGATGTCGGCCAGGCGATCACGCACGAGCTCGAACACCTCTTGGCGGCTCATCGGTCCCTGTTCCACATGGGTCTCCGCGGGCACCATGGACTCCTCGGATCGGTAGCGGGGCCTCGGGAGCATAGTCCGTGCCCCACTTGTGCGCTTGTGAAGAAGCCCTGGTCAGGCCGTCGCAGTAGGCTGCCTACCCGTCAAGCGGGTGCGACGGCGAGCCGCAGCGTGCCGACGAGGTCCCGGCGGACCATCTCGTCGGCGATCCTCGCCGCGTTCACCACGGCCGTGGCCGACGACGACCCGTGGCTGATGATGCACACGCCGTCGACGCCGAGCAGCATGGCGCCGCCGGTGTTGTCGGGGTCGAGCGTGGCGTAGAGCGGCAGCAGCGCCGGGAACAGGGCGTCCGCCGCGGCCTGGGTCGAGGCGTCGGTGCCGAACGCTTCGAGGATGGCGTTGACCAGCGCCCGCATGCCGCCCTCGAGCGTCTTGAGCACGACGTTGCCGGTGAAGCCGTCGGTCACGACCACGTCGACGTCCGGGGACATGATGTCGCGGCCCTCGACGTTGCCGACGAACCGCCCGCCGCTGGCCGCCGCCCACGAGCCGTCGGCCAACAGCGCGTGCGTGGCCTTGACCAGCGGGCTGCCCTTCGTGGCCTCCTCGCCGATCGAGAGCAGGCCCACCTTGGGGTCGGCGATGCCGTAGCGCTCGCGGGCGAACGCGGCGCCCATCTGGGCGAACTGCACCAGCCACTCCGGCTGGCACTCGGCGTTGGCGCCGGCGTCGAGGAGCACGGTCGGCGTCTCCGCGCCCGGGCACGGGATCGGGGTGGCGATCGCCGGCCGCTGGACGCCCTTGATCCGGCCCATGCGCAGCAGGGCGCTGGCCATCGTGGCCCCGGTGTTGCCGGCGCTGAGCATCGCCGATGCCCGGCCATCGCGCACCGCTTCGGCGGCGCGCACCAGCGACGAGTCCTTCATGGTGCGGACGCTCTTGGCCGGGTCGGCGTCCATTGCGATGACCTCGGAGGCTGCCAGCACCTCGAGGCCGCCGGCGTCGCCGATCTCGTCGGGACGGCCGACCAGCAGCACCGAGAGCCCGAGCTCGTCGCGCGCCCGCAGGGCGCCGGCCACGATCTCGGCAGGGGCCTTGTCGCCACCCATCGCGTCGATGGCGATGGGCAGCACGTCGGCCATCGTCAGCGCCGAGGGCTCAGTCGACGTCGAGGGCTTGGCGGCCGTGGTACCAGCCGCAGTTGCCGCAGACGACGTGGGGCAGCTTGGCGGCACCGCAGCGGGGGCACAGGCTGCGCGACGGCAGGTCGAGCGTCCAGGCCGAGGCCCGGCGGCTGCGGCTCTTCGACTTGGAGGTCTTCTTCTTGGGGACGGCCATCGTCGTGTTCCTGAGGTCTCGGAGGTGAGCGGGGCGCGCCGCGACGGGCGCCAACGCAAGAGGGAGAGCGTAGCGGGGACTGCCCCCCGCGGTCGAAACCCGGCCCGCCGCGGGCTACAGATCCAGGTCGTCGAGCGCGGCCCAGCGAGGATCGATGGCCGGTCGGTCGGCCGCCGGCTCGTCGCCGGGTTCGGCTGCTCCGGAGGGGACGGCCGGGAACTCCGCGGGCGCCGGGCCACGACAATCGTCCGAGCAGAGCGGCGCGAGGGGCAGGGTGAGCAGCACGGTGTCGTGCACCATCGGGCCGAGGTCGAGCTCGTCGCCGCGCAGCGGCCAGGTCTCGCCCTCGACCGGATGCAGGTCGAAGATCTCGCGCACCTCGGCGGTGGCGTCGCCGTGCGTCTCGTCGAGGCAGCGGCGGCACTCGCCCGTCCACGGGACGGTGACCGTGCCGGTGACGACGACGCCGTTCGGGATGGCCTCCAGCATGCCGTCGAGGTGCACCTCGGCGCCCTCGGGAACCCCGGAGGCGGACAGCGCGAACCCGTGGGCCTCGATCGAGCGATGCACCTCGCGGCGGTTGCCGAGCCGTCGGCGCAGCTCGGCCACGTGCTCGATCAGGCGCGGCGGCCCGGGCACGGCGGCGGCGGTGCTCACGGCTCGCTCGTGGGGGCGCTCACGAGCGGTCCTGATCGAAGAAGCCCTCGTCTTCGGGCTCGGGTTCCGGCTCGGGCGGCGGGGCCGCGACCTGGAGCTTGTCGCGACCGGCGGCCACCAGCTTGAGGGTGCGCTCGAGCACGATCTCGAAGCTGGCCAGCTTCTGGTCGCAGAAGTCCTCGCACTCGTGGCGCAGCCGGCGGGCCTCGGCCTCGGCCTGCTCGAGGATGCGGCGAGCGCGGTGCTCGGCCGACTTCACGACCTCGGTCCGCTGCACCATGCGCTCGGCTCGTGCGCGCGCCGCCTCGAGGATCTCGTCGCCGTCGACGCGCATCTTGGCGAGGTACTCCTCGCGCTCCTTGCGCAGCCAGCGCGCCTCGCGCAGCTCCTCGGGCAGGCGGGCGATGGCTTCCTCGAGCAGCTCGAGCAGCTCCTCCTTGTTGATCATCGCCGAGGCGGACAGGGGCATCGGCCGGGCGGCGGCGATGATGTCGGCGACCCGCCGGAGCAGCTCGTCGGAGTCGGGCTGCTGGGCGCGCCGCTCACGGGCGGTGGGTCGCGGCGGGCGCGGCTCGTGGCGCACGGCCTTCGGGTCGTCGGAGGCCTCGGCCTCGGCGTCGTAGGGGAAGTCGTCAAAGGACACGTCGCACCCTCCTATCCGGTCTGCCGGTCGGCGAGGCGCTTCGCGACCGAAGGCGGCACCATCGAGTTCACGTCGCCCCCGAACCGCGAGATCTCTCGGATCCACTTGGACGCGATGAACGAGTGGGTCGTGGCCGACGGGATGAACACCGTGTGGACGCCGGAGATGGCGAGGTTCATCTGGGCCTGCTGCAGCTCGGACTCGAAGTCGGAGACCGCCCGCAGACCCTTGATGATGAAGTCCGCCTCGATCTCCCGGGCGAGATCGACCACGAGCTTGGCGAACGACGTGATCCGGACGTTGTCGAGGTGGGCCACCGACTCCTCGAGCATGGCCTTGCGCTCCTCGAGCGAGAACAGCCCCTGGCCCTTCTGCGGGTTGCGGATGGCGGCCACGACGACCTCGTCGAACACTCCGGAGGCGACCTCGATGAGCTCGAGGTGGCCGTTGTGGACGGGGTCGAACGACCCCGGATAGAGGACGCGGGTCACGGAGCATCTCCGGTCAGGCGAGCGAACGTGACCACCGTACTGCCGTAGCGCTTGCACCTGAGCCAATCGAGGACTGGGGGCAGCGGCACCTCGCGGTCGGATTCGACGACGATCACCCCCTCCTCGGCCAGGCTGGACGCCGCCGCGACGAGCAGGTCGTCCCACCCGTCGAAAGCGTATGGCGGGTCGAGCAGCACGAGGTCCCACGGGCCGTCGCGCCGGAGCACCTGCTCGCCCGTGCCGGTGCGCACCGAGGCGCGGTCGCCGAGGTCGGTGGCGGCGAGGTTGGCCTCCACCACCGCACGCGCCGCGCGGTCCGTGTCGACGAACACGGCGGATGCCGCGCCGCGCGAGAGAGCTTCGATCCCCAACGCGCCGCTCCCCGCGAACGGATCGATCACCCGGGCGCCGGCGACGACGTCGAGGCTCACCAGCGCGTTGAAGACCGCCTCTCGCACGCGGTCCGAGGTCGGGCGCGTGGTGGCGCCGGCGGGGATGGCGAGGCGGCGGCCGCGGGCCGCACCGGCGACCACGCGCAGCGACCCGGCACGCGGCCCGCTCACGACTCGGACCTGGCGTCGGCACCAGCGTCGGCGTCGGCGTCGTCTCCCGCGTCGGCCTGGGCGATGAGGCGCGCGCTCTCGGCCCACAGCCAGCGGGCCTCCTCGTCGTTGCGGGCCGGGCGCGAGGGACGCCAGCGCCGGCCGTGGGAGAAG
>JAODBM010000106.1 GCA_025463985.1 Acidimicrobiales bacterium | reverse complement strand
GCCGCCGGCTTCTCGACCGCCGCCGTGGCGGGGGCCGCCTCGGCGGGTGCACCCTCGGCCGGAGCGTCCTCGCCGCTCAACGCGGCGCGTCGCTGCTGCGACCGCTTCAACAGGTGCTCGGGGATCTCGGTCACGTACGTCCTCCGCAGGGGATCGAGTGCCTGCGCCCGGCTCGCCCCCGACGGTGGCGCCCGTTCGCTCGGCAACGCTGCACTCTACGCGCGCCCTTCGCGAGCGGGCCAAGCCGCCGTCGACTGGTGCGGGACCGGCTCGCGCCTCGCCCGAGACCGCCCGCGGCGTCGGTCGGCAGGGCGGTCGGTGACGGCGTGCCGGGGCCGAGGCGGCGGCGGGACGAGCGGCACGGTCTGCCGCGTTTGTGGCGTTACGGTGGGGCGCGTCATGACGTCGCGTGTCGGCTCTCGGCACCGCCGGAACAGTGGTCGTGGGCCGCTTGCTCCGGATGTGCCTCTCCTGAGGCCGCGTGCTAAACCAACCCAAGCGCCGGGTTTCGTCAGTCGAATCCCGGCACCGTCCGCATTGTGAGAACTTTCACGAGGGAGGTGTCGCAGGAGTGACCGCGTTCGTCGGATCGTTTCTCCTGTCGCTCCTGATGGGCGCGTCGATCCTCTGGTACGCCAAGCGGCGGCCGGCCGGCCAGCTGCTCACCTGGGGCGAGGCCATGGTCGCCGCGACCTATGTGTTCTTCATCATGTTGTGGATCTACGGCGTGGTGCCCCACCAGTGGCTGACCTACGCCGAGGGCGAGCTCAAGTGGCGGTCGGACTCGATCCTCATCGGCGCCGGCTCGCACGGCTTCCTGAAGAGCTCGCCGATCTCCGTGAGCAAGGCGACCATCAGCGACCTCGTGGCCACCCTGATCTACGGCTTCTACCTGACCGGTCACGTGGCCCTCTGGGCGATCTGGCAAGGCCGCGGCAAGAAGCAGGCCACCGAGGTGGAGACCTCGTCGTACGGTCGCCCGCTGGTGAAGGTCTAGGACCGCATGGCCCGCACCGATGCCAACCCCCCGATGCCGGAGTTCCGCTCCGACTACGTGCTGCAAGAGGTCGACGCCGACTACCTCGCGAGGGCGGTCAAGCCCAAGCAGTTCATCCACATCGACCAGTCCGAGTGCATCATGTGCGAGGGCTGCGTCGACATCTGCCCGTGGAAGTGCATCCACATGGTGCAGCCCGAGGCGATCGCTGCGTCCGAGGGCACGGAGCGTCCCGGCGTCGACCCGAGCGACCATGTGGTGTTCCTCATCGACGACGACGTCTGCACCCGCTGCGCGCTCTGCGTCGACCGCTGCCCGACCGGGGTCATCATCCTCGGCAAGGTCGGCGAGCCCGCCGCCGACGGCGATGCCCATCAGCGCACCAACACGCACGGCTACGGCTACGGGATGCGCCTCGGATGAGCCTCGCCACCGCGGACACGATCGTCTCCTCGAACCGCCCGGACCCTCGGGAGTAACGCACGATGGCCAAGACCATGGGTAGCAAGGGCGGAGGCCCCGCGCAGAAGATCGGTGAGATCACCGACAAGATGCAGGGCTCGCAGGCCTGGAACTCGATCTTCCGACCGGGCTCGATCTTCCGGAAGGGCTACTCCGACAGCCCCCGCAACCGGTCCTACGTGATCATGAACTCGGTGCTGTACCACCTGCACCCGGTGAAGGTGAAGCGTCACGCGGTCAAGGTGAGCTACACGCTGTGCCTCGGCGGCCTCAGCTTCTTCCTGTTCATCCTGCTCACGGTCACCGGCATCTTCCTGATGTTCTTCTACCGGCCCACCGCGGCGCAGGCCTGGAACGACATCTACACGCTGCAGACCTCGGTCACCTTCGGCCTCCTCGTGCGCAACATGCATCGATGGGCCGCGCACCTCATGGTGCTGTCGGTGTTCCTCCACATGGCCCGCGTCTTCTATCACGGCGCCTACAAGCCGCCCCGCGAGTTCAACTGGGTGATCGGCGTGGTGCTGCTCATGCTCACCCTGCTGCTCTCGTTCACCGGCTACCTGCTGCCGTGGGACCAGCTGGCGCTCTGGGCGGTCACCGTGGGCACGAACATGATGGGCTACACGCCGGTCTTCGGATCGCAGGTCCAGTTCGTGCTGCTCGGCGGCAAGGTCATCGGCAGCGACACGCTGCTGCGCTGGTACGTGCTGCACGTGCTCATGCTCCCGTTCGTCATCGTGATCTTCATGGCCATCCACTTCTGGCGAGTCCGCAAGGACGGCGGCATCAGCGGCCCGCTGTAGCCGCGGAGGACCCCTCATATGACTGAGATCCCAGAACATCTCCGGAAGCGGGCCGAAGCCGCCCGCCAGAAGGCGGCGGCCGCCAGCGCCGACACCCCCACCGACGCACCCGCCGCCGGCGGCAGCGACGCGCCGCCCAGCGAAGCGCCGCCGAGCGAGGCGGCCAGCAAGATCCCCGCCCACCTGCTCGAGCGGGCCAAGAACGCCCGCCAGCAACAGGCCGGCGCCAAGCCGGACGCTCCCTCGGGAGGGGCAGTCGCACCGGCCGCGGCCGCCACGGCGGTCGCCACGGCTGCCCCGCCCGTCGCTGCCGGCCCCGGCGGTCACACCCAGCGCCTGCTCACGGTGGTCAAGTCCGGCTCGATCCAGGACGTCAAGGCCACGCCGCAGGACAAGGTCCACGTGTGGCCCCACCTGCTCTCGATCGAGTTCGTGGCCGCGCTCGCGTGCACGGCGTTCCTGCTGGTGTTCTCGATCTTCGTGAACGCCCCGCTGCTCACGCTGGCCAACACGAACCTCACGCCGAACCCCTCGAAGGCGCCGTGGTACTTCCTCGGCCTCCAAGAGATGCTCACGATGTTCCACCCCATGGTGGCGGGCGTGATGGTGCCGGGCATGGGCCTCTTCGCCCTGATCCTGGCGCCCTATACCGACCGAAACCCCAGCAACAAGCCCGAAGACCGGAAGTTCGCCATCTCATTGTTCACCGTGTTCCTGATGTTCTGGGCAGTCCTCGTCATCATCGGCTCCTTCTTCCGCGGCCCCGGCCAGAACTTCGTGTTCCCGTGGAAGGACGGCCTCTTCTTCGAGCTGTAGAGGAGGAACAACATGATCATCGTCGTCATCGCCATCGTGGTCCTCTGCCTCCTCGCCGGGCTGATCATCTTCTCGTCGCTTCGGCGCCGCGAGTCGGACCGCGCCACCGGTTACCTCAGCGCCGAGACCCGCAAGCGCGACCGCTCGGCCAGCACCGCCGCCCCGCTGCGTGAGGGCACCGCACCGAGCAGCGGCCGCGAGGTCGAGCGGGCGGCCCAGCTGGCCCGACGCGGGGGCGACCTCGTCCCGGTCAGCCAGTCGGCGCCGGTCACCACGTGGGTCCCGCCCGACGCCGAGGAGATCGGCGTCAACCGCCGGCAGTTCCTCAACCGGTCGATCATCGGCGGCTTCGCCATCGGCCTCAGCGGGTTCGGCGCCGCGGTGCTCGCCTTCCTGTGGCCCAAGCAGGGCGGTGGCTTCGGCTCGAAGATCACCGTCGGCAAGATCTCCGACATCAAGGCGGCCATCCAGCAGGGCAAGGGCTTCGCCTACTACCCCGAGGGCCGCATGTGGGTCACCGAGTACCCGGCCAGCGCGCTCGACAAGGCGAAGAAGGTGTACACGGCGCCTGAGATCGAGGGCATGTCGGCCGGCGTGGTCGCGCTCTACCAGCGCTGCGTGCATCTCGGCTGCCGCGTGCCGTCCTGCGTCACCTCACAGTGGTTCGAGTGCCCGTGCCACGGCTCGCAGTACAGCCGCGTCGGCGAGAAGAAGGGCGGCCCGGCGCCACGCGGCCTCGACCGCTTCACGATGACGGTCAGCGGCGGCGTCCTCAGCGTCGACACCGGCAAGGTCATCCTCGGTCCGCCGATCGGCACCAACACCACCGGCCAGGAGGCCGAGGGTCCCCACTGCGTCTCGGGTGGTCACCACTGATGCTCCTTGCCAACGTCCAAACGACCTTTGGCGCGGTCATCCTGCTGCTGGCGGTCGTGATCGGTGTCGTCTACGCCGCCGTGAACATCCGCCAGAGCAAGGCGGAGGTCGGCTCGGAGATCGAGCTGGCGGCCAACCGCAAGCCGTACTTCTCCGACCAAGAGCTCGAGGGTCGCAAGCTCGACCGCACGCTCACGCTTGGCCTGCTGGGCCTGTTCGTCTGCGGCATCGGCCTGCCGCTCTACTGGCTGAACGAGCCGGGTCGTCAGAACGGCGCGCAGGCGGACTTCAAGCGCGTGTTCGCCCAGCGCGGCGCGGCGATGTTCGCCCCCACCGAGAAGGGCGGGTTCAACTGCGCCTTCTGCCACGGGGAGAAGGGCATCGGCGGCGTGGCCGACTACACGATCACCGACGCCGACGGCCGCTTCGTCCAGCAGGTGCAATGGCGGGCCCCCGCGCTGAACACGGTGCTGCAGCGCTTCAGCCGCGACGAGGTGCGCTACATCCTCACCTACGGCCGGCCGTTCTCGCCGATGGCGCCGTGGGGCCTCGACGGTGGCGGCCCGCTGAACCAGCAGCAGATCCAGAACCTCATCGACTACCTCCAGTCGATCCAGATCACGCCCAAGGAGTCGCAGGCGGCGGTGAAGGCCGAGCTGGCGACGGCGATGAAGGCGCCCGACCAGGCCTGCGCGGCCAAGGCGGTCGCCGCGGCCAAGAGCAAGCTCACCCCCACGCAGCTCACGTCGTTCGATGCGACCACCGTCGACACGAGCAGCTGCCCGCGCCAGTGGAAGTCCGAGGGCGATGCCCTGTTCAACCTCGGCTACTACGACGGCTTCGCGGGTGGTGCCTATTCCTGCGGCCGCTGCCACACGCAGGGCTGGTCTTACGGCCAGAAGCAGAAGGACGGCAACGGCGCCTATGGGCCCGCTCTCACGTCGGTGAAGGACCAGTTCCCCGGCGCCAGCCTCGGGCTCCGCCAGCAGACCGACTTCGTGTGCGTGGGTTCCGAGATCGGCAAGCTCTATGGCGTCCACGGGCAGGGTACGGGCCGGATGCCCGGGTTCTGCGTGACGCCACAGGAGAAGGGCGACAACCCGGTCACCGGCGACGTCGGTGTGGCCAAGAAAGACGCCGGAACGCCCGAGCAGGGGGCCATGATGACCCAAGATCAAGTCCGCGCCGTCGTCGAGTACGAGCGGAGCCTGGGCCAGTGACGCACCTTCTCCTTGTCGGTCAGATCGCCTGGAACCCCGGCTTCCGCGGGATCCTGGTCGTCGCTGTCGCCGTGATCGTCCTCATGGGTTCGGTGTTCGTGCTGCTGGGCACCAACAGCGGGATGCGGCTCGGCTTCATGCTGGCCCTCACCGGCCTGTTCGGGTGGATGACGCTCATGGGGGTCGTGTGGTCGATCTATGGGATCGGCTACAAGGGCCCGGCTCCGGTGTGGAAGGTCAAGGAGATCGTCAGCGGCGACCTCAAGCAGGCCGCCATCCCGGCGGCCCGCACGCTTCCTCAGCCCAACCAGCTGCCCGACCCGATCCAGATTCGCAACGGGTCGGCGGCGCTCCTCAAGGCGTTCCCGAAGGAGAAGAAGGACCCGTCGCTCGGTGACCTCATCACGACCGACACGCAGCTGAAGGACCAGATCAAGAAGCTCACCGGCAAGTGGCACCTGCTCGCCACCTCCGACAAGGCCACCGGTGAGACCGCCGCCGTGGCCGCCGAGTACGTCGGCCCCACCAAGCGCAACCTGTTCGCGACCACGAGCGACTACGTGGTGCTCGACACGTTCACGACCGGTGGCAAGCCGCAGCGCACAGACACCTCGATGGTCGGGCGCGTCCTGTGGAAGCTCAAGAAGGCCAGCATGCTGAAGAACCCGCCCGCCTACGCGGTGCTCGAGCTGCGCGCGGCTATCCCGCAGAAGACCAAGGCCGGCCAGGCGCCTCCGCTCCCGGTCCCTGACCCCTCCAAGCCGGTGATCTCGGTGGTGATGGAGCGCGACCTCGGTGCCCTGCGCCTGCCGTCGTTCGGGCTCACCGCCATCTGCGGCACGATCTTCGCCATTCTCGCCAACGCGCTGCACCGGCGCGACAAGACCGTCGCTCGCAACCGGGCCGCCGCCGCGCCGGCTGGGGCGGGCTGAGCCATGGGCCAGTACCTCCCCGTCGTGGCGATGCTGGTGCTGGCCGTCGTGTTCGCCATCCTCAGCTTCGCGGCGTCGAAGCTGCTGGCCCCGCGCCGGCCGTCCGCGGCCAAGTCGTCGCCGTACGAGTGCGGCATCGTTCCCAGCCAAGAGCCGCCTGAGCGCTTCCCGGTGCGCTTCTACCTGGTGGCCATGATCTTCATCGTCTTCGACATCGAGATCATCTTCATGTACCCGTACGCGGTGATCTACCGGGACCTCGGCGCGTTCGGCCTCGTCGAGGTCCTGACGTTCGCGATCGCCGTGTTCGCCTCGTTCGTGTACCTGATCGCGAACGGCGCGCTGGACTGGGGTCCGGCCAAGCGCCTCGGACGCCGGGACCCGCAGATGAGCGCCACCCGCACCACCACCTCGACCGTCCGCCGCGTCGGGCTGGAAGGCCGGCCCGCGGGCGATGAGGAGGTGGCGGCCTGATGGGCATCGACCTGTCCGAGGGGCTCGAGAGCCTCGACCACAACTTCCTGACCGGCAAGCTCGAAGACCTCGTCAAGTGGTCGCGGGTCAAGAGCATGTGGCCGGCCACCTTCGGCCTCGCCTGCTGCGCCATCGAGATGATGGCCACCGGTGGCCCGCACTACGACCTCGCCCGCTACGGCATGGAGGTCTTCCGCGCCTCGCCGCGGCAGGCGGACCTCATGATCGTCGCCGGCCGGGTGTCGCAGAAGATGGCGCCGGTCCTGCGCCAGATCTACGACCAGATGATGGAACCCAAGTGGGTCATCTCGATGGGCGTGTGCGCCTCCTCGGGCGGCATGTTCAACAACTACGCGATCGTGCAGGGCGTCGACCAGGTGGTGCCCGTCGACGTCTACGCCCCCGGCTGCCCGCCCGGCCCCGAGACCCTCATGCACGCCATCAACACGCTGCACGAGAAGATCGCGTCGGGCGAGCTCACCCGCCGGCGCGAGGTCACCGGCGCGGGCGCGGGCATCACCGTCGACCAGCGCGATGGCCAGCAGGAGCCCACCCCGGTCGCCGTTTCCGGAAGGCGCTGACCGTGCCCGAACCGGAAGCGCCCGACGCCGACGAGGGCGCCACCACCAGCGAGCCCGAGCCCGAGCTGCTGCACGGTGCGCCCGTCACCCGCTCACGCGGGCAGCGCGTCGCCCACCCGACGCGCGAGCAGCTGGTCGACGTCGTGCGCGCGCTGCGCGACGAAGGCTGGCTCATGTGCCTCGACGTGGCCGGGGTCGACTACCTCACCTACGCGGCGCCCCGCCATCTGCCCGAGGGCGTCGAGCCGGAGCGGTTCGAGGTCGTCGTCACGCTGATCTCGCACACCGACCGCGCCCGGGTGCGGCTCCGCGTCCAGGTCCCCGAGACCGATCCGGTGGTGCCCACCCTCTTCGAGGTGCACCCCGGCACCGAAGCCATGGAGCGCGAGGTGTTCGACATGTACGGCATCCGCTTCCAGGGCCACCCCGACCTGTCCCGCATCCTGATGCCCGAGGACTGGCACGGCCATCCGCTCCGCAAGGACGACGACGTCGGCCGCATCCCCGTGCAGTTCAAGGCCGCGCCCTCCTCCCGATGACCGAGGCGCCACGATGACCACCGCCAACGCCACCGACGCCATCGCCCGCACCTCCGAGGGCGCGCAGGAGATGCACGCCCGCGCCGTCGACGGCGGCGTCGAGGTGCTGCGCGAGATGGGTTCGGTGCTGCGGCTGTCGGAGGCCGAGGCCGCCGCGCTCGGTGCCGACCGCGGCGAGGAGACCGAGGCCGAGACCACCATCATCAACATGGGTCCGCAGCACCCGAGCACGCACGGGGTGCTGCGCCTGATGCTCGAGCTCGACGGCGAGACCGTGCTGCGCACCAAGCCGATCATCGGCTACCTGCACACGGGCATGGAGAAGACCGGCGAAGAGCTCACGTACCTGCAGGGCCCCACGAACGTCACGCGGATGGACTACGCCGCCCCGCTGTTCAACGAGCTGGTGTTCTGCCTCGCCACCGAGAAGCTGCTCGACGTCGAGATCCCCGAGCGCGCCACCTGGATCCGCATGTTCCTGTGCGAGATCAACCGGATCTCGTCGCACCTGCTGTTCATGGCTACCAACGGCATGGACCTCGGCGCGGTGTCGATGATGCTCTACGGCTGGCGCGAGCGCGAAGAGACGCTGCGGCTGCTGCAGATGATCACGGGCCTGCGGATGAACCACAACTTCATCCGTCCGGGCGGCGTGGCCGCCGACCTGCCCGACGGCTGGCGCGAGGCCACGCTGCGGGTGCTCGACGCGCTGCCCGACCGCCTGCACGAGTACGACGTGCTGCTCACCAACCAGCCGATCTGGCGCGAGCGGCTGCAGGGGGTCGGCGAGATCACGACCGAGGAGGCCATCGCCCTCGGCGCCACGGGGCCGATCCTGCGCTCGACCGGGTACAGCTGGGACCTGCGCCGCGAGATGCCCTACCTCCACTACGACGAGGTCGAGTTCGACGTGATCGTTGGCTCGTACGGCGACTGCTTCGACCGCTACGCCATCCGCCTCAACGAGATCCGCGAGTCGATGCGCATCGTCCACCAGATCCTGGACCGCATGCCGCGCGGCGACTATCGGGTGCAGGACAAGAAGGTCACGCCCCCGCCGCGCGCCCGCATCGACGAGTCGATGGAGGCGTTGATCCACCACTTCAAGATCTTCACCGAGGGCTTCAAGGTACCGGAGGGCGAGGTGTACGTCGCCGTCGAGTCGCCGCGCGGCGAGCTGGGGTGCTACCTCGTGAGCGACGGCTCGTCCAAGCCGTACCGCATGCACATCCGCGGCCCGAGCTTCGTGAACCTGCAGACGTTGCCCCACATGATGCGCGGCGGCCTCATCGCCGACGCGGTCGCCGTGATCTCCTCGGTGGATCCGATCATGGGCGAGGTGGATCGCTGATGGCCCGCCTCACCCCGGAGAACGTCACAGTGGCGACCGAGATCCTCAGCCGCTACCCGCGGCCGAAGTCGGCCCTCATCCCGCTGCTGCACCTCGCGCAGGAGCAGGACGGGTGGGTCACCGACGACGCCATGGAGCACCTGGCCGAGCTCGTCGGGGTGACGCCGGCCGAGGTCGTCGGCACGTGCTCGTTCTACGAGATGTTCAAGCGCGAGCCCGTCGGCCGGTACCTCGTCAACGTCTGCACGAACATCTCGTGCCAGCTCCTCGGCGGCGAGGAGCTGCTCGCCCATGCCGAGGAGGTGCTGGGCGTGAAGGCCGGCGGCACCACTCCCGACGGCACCTTCACCCTCGAGGACGTCGAGTGCATCGCCGCCTGCACCGAGGCCCCCTGCCTGCAGGTCAACTATCGCTACTTCCACAAGATCACCCACGACGAGCTCGGCACCCTGGTCGACGACCTGCGCGCCGGCCGACGCACCGAGGAGATCCCGCCGCACGGCGTCGTCGCCCGCATCCGCCAGCACATCCCCGCCGACCGAGCCGCCGGCCCGGCCGACCCCGCCGTGAACGTCGAGCCCCCATGGCTGGCCACCGAGGAGAAGAAGCCGTGAACAGCGCCCCACCCCGTCTCGAATGTGGAGTAGAAGCGGCTGCTATCACGACCGCTTCTACTCCACATTCGAGGGTTTTTGAGGTGGTCGGGTGACCGTCAGCAACGCGCCGGCGATCATCACGGCTCGGTTCGGCGACGAGGCCGCGTACACGCTCGACCGCTACGAGGCCACCGGCGGCTACGAGGGCCTGCGGACCGCGTTGGCCAAGACGCCTGCGCAGGTCGTCGAAGAGGTCAAGACCGCGAGCCTGCTCGGTCGGGGCGGTGCCGGGTTCCCCGCCGGCGTGAAGTGGGGCTTCTGCCCGCCGGGCGTGTTCCCGCGCTACCTGGTGGTCAACGGCGACGAGAGCGAGCCGGGGACGTACAAGGACCGGCTCCTCATGGAGCGCGACCCGCACCAGCTCATCGAAGGCGTGCTCATCGCCTGCTATGCGGTCGGCTGCTCGCAGGCCTTCCTCTACGTGCGTGGCGAGATGGCGCTCGCGCAGGAGCGCATCGCGCAGGCCCTCAACGACGCGTACGCCAAGGGCTACGTCGGCAAGAACATCCTCGGCTCGGACTTCTCCGTCGACATCGTCCTGCACTGGGGCGCCGGCGCGTACATCGTGGGCGAGGAGACGGCGCTCATCGAGAGCCTCGAGGGCAACCGGGGGCTGCCGCGGCTGAAGCCGCCGTTCTTCCCGGCGGCCAAGGGCCTGTACCTGCAGCCCACCATCGTGAACAACGTCGAGACGCTGGCCAACCTGCCGTGGATCATCACCCACGGCGGCGCCGCGTTCGCCGCGTTGGGCGCGGAGAACAGCAAGGGCATGCGCATGTTCGCCGTGTCCGGGCACGTCAAGAAGCCCGGCGTGTACGAGGTCGAGTTCGGCGTCACGACGTTCCGCGACCTGCTGTACGCGCCGGTGTACGGCGGCGGCATCCGCGGCGACCACCAGCTCAAGGCGTTCATCCCCGGCGGCGCCTCGGCGCCCTGGTTCTACGAGGAGCACCTCGACCTGCCGCTCGAAGCCGGAGCGGTGTCGAAGGCCGGCTCGATGCTCGGCTCGGGTGCGGTGGTCGTGATGGACGAGACCACCGACATGGTCCGGGCCTGCCTGCGGCTGGTGCGGTTCTTCGCCCGCGAGTCGTGCGGCAAGTGCACGCCGTGCCGTGAGGGCACGGGCTGGCTCGAGAAGATCCTCGAGCGCATCCTGCACGGCGAGGGTCGACCCGAGGACGTGAACCTGCTCCTCGACGTGTGCGACAACATCTCGGTCGGCATGGCGTGGCCGCCCCGGCAGACCACGATCTGCCCGCTCGGCCAGTCGGCCACGACGCCCGTGGCCTCGGCCATCATGCGGTTCAAGGACGAGTTCGAGGCATACGTCGGCGGGCCGGCCGAGATCACCGTGAAGGTGCTCGGCCCCGCGTTCGTCGGCCCCCGCCGCGAGGAGGCCTCGGCCGATGCCTGAGCAGGCGAGCGAGACCGCGGTGACGATCACGCTGAACGGCAAGGAGATCGAGGCCCGCCCCGGCGAGCTGCTGATCGCCGCGGCCGAGCGCCACGGCGTGTACATCCCGCGCTTCTGCTACCACCCGCGGATGAAGCCCGTCGGCATGTGCCGCATGTGCCTGGTCGAGGTCGACACGGGCCGCGGCCCGGCGATCCAGCCGGCGTGCATGCTGCCGGTCGCTCCCGACATGAAGGTCGCGACCGACTCGCCCACCGCCAAGAAGGTGCAGGAGGGCGTGCTCGAGTTCCTCCTCATCAACCACCCGCTCGACTGCCCGGTGTGCGACAAGGGCGGCGAGTGCCCGCTGCAAGACCACACGATCTCCTTCGGGCCGGGCGAGAGCCGGTTCGTGGAGGAGAAGCGCCACTTCGAGAAGCCGATCGACATCAGCGGGACCGTCGCGCTCGACCGCGAGCGCTGCATCCTCTGCGACCGCTGCACCCGCTTCGCCGACGAGGTGGCCGGCGACCCGCTGATCCACTTCCAGGACCGCGGTGGCTTCACGCAGGTCAACACGTTCCCCGGCCACCCGTTCGCCTCGTACTTCTCGGGCAACACCGTGCAGATCTGCCCGGTCGGCGCGCTGACCGCCAAGCCCTACCGCTTCAAGGCCCGGCCCTGGGACCTCGAGGCCGTGGAGTCCACGTGCACGTCCTGCGCGGTCGGCTGCCGGGTCGTGATCGACGGTTCCCGCAACGAGGTGCTGCGCCAGAACGGCGTCGACTCCGACCCGGTCAACTGGGGCTGGATGTGCGACAAGGGCCGCTTCGACTTCCAGGCCGTGAACAGCACCGACCGGCTGCGCACGCCGCTCCTGCGCGAAGGCGGCTCCGACCTGGCCGAGTCCCGCTGGTCGACCGCCCTCGCCGCCGCCACCGAGGCCATCAAGACCGGCCTCGACCGGTCCGGCCCCGCGGGCCTGGCCGTCCTCGGCGGGGCGCGGCTGAGCAACGAGTCCGCCTACGCCTGGGCCAAGCTGGCCAAGGGCGTGCTGGGCACCGACAACGTCGACGCCCAGCTCGGTGACGGCCTGCCGGCCGAGGTCGTGCTCGGGCTGCCACGCGCCACCATCGACGAGGCGTTCGCGCCCGGCAGCACCGTGGTGCTGCTCGCGCCCGACCTGAAGGAAGAGCTGCCGGTGCTCTTCCTGCGGCTGCGGCACGCGGTGGTCAACGACGGCGTCAAGGTCGTCGAGCTGGCCACCCACGACACCGGCGTGACCTCGCTGGCCGCCGTCTCGCTGCGCAGCGCGCCCGGTGCCGAAGCCGAGCTCGCGCAGCTGATCGCCGACGGCGGCACCCCGACGGCGGGCGTCGACCCGGCCGCGGCCGAGGCGGCACGGGTGCTCGTGCGCGGCGACGCGCCGGTCACGGTCGTGCTCGGCCGGTCCTCGTTGGCCGACTCCGGCGCCGGCACGGTGGCGGCCGCGGCCTACCTGCTCGACGCGATCGACGGCGTGCGGTTCCTGCCTGCGCTGCGTCGCGCCAACGTCCACGGCGCGCTCGATCTCGGCCTGGCTCCGGGCGTGCTTCCCGGCCGGGTGTCGCTCGACGACGGCCGGGCCTGGTTCTCCGAGGCGTGGCCCACGGTCCCGGCCGAGCGTGGCCTCGACGCGCTCGGCATCCTCACCGCGGCGGCCGAGGGCAGGATCGACACGCTCGTGCTGCTCGGCGCCGACCCCCTGGCCGACTTCCCGGACCGCGACCTCGCCACCCGCGCCCTTGCGGGGGCCCGCACGGTCATCGCGACCGACCTGTTCCTCACCGACTCGGTCGCCGCGGCGGACATCGTGTTCCCCGCCGCCGGGTTCGCCGAGGTCACCGGCACCACGACCAACCTCGAGGGTCGGGTCACGACCCTGCGCCAGAAGGTCACCCCGCCGGGCACGGCCGAAGCCGACTGGCTCATCGCCGTCGAGCTGTCACGGCGGCTCGGCACCGACCTCGGACTCGAGTCCGCCGAGGACATCTGGGACGAGATCGAGCAGGTCTCGGCCGTCCACGCCGGCGTCAGCGCCGCGCTCCTCTGGGGCTCGGAGCGCGCCGACGGGGTGGTGGTGCCGCTGTCAGCCGATCCCGGCCCCGCGACCGATGCGCCGCTCTCGGACCAGCAGGTCACCGAGGGCGATCCGGACGAGGTCACCGAGGCGCAGGCCGCGCCCCCCGCCGACCCCGATGCCCCCACCGGCGATCCCGGCGACGACGCCGCCGCTCAGGGCCAAGCCGCGGCGGCCGACAGCGCGGCGCAAGCCGCCGACGACGCGGGCGAGGCCCAGGCCCACCACGCCGAGGCAGCC
>JAODBM010000022.1 GCA_025463985.1 Acidimicrobiales bacterium | reverse complement strand
GCGCGCTGAACCCGGATCACTCCCTCAAGCGCGATGGCAAGCTCATCCTCGACGAGTCCGACTCGTACGGCGTCGAGATGGCCCTGCAGCTGGTCGATGCGGCCGGTGGCGGCGAGGTCACCCTCGTCTCCATGGCTCCCAACAACGAGGTGTCCGGTCTGCGGACGGCCCTCGCCATGGGCGCGGCCAAGGCCATCCTCGTCTCCGACGACGGGCTGAAGGGCGCCGGCGCGCTCGACACCGCGAAGGTGCTCGCCGCCGCCATCCGGCGGGTCGAGGCTGCGGACCTCGTCCTCACCGCGACCGAGTCGTCCGACGGCTACACGGGCACCGTGCCCGAGCAGATCGCCGGCCTGCTCGACCTCCCGTCGATCACGTTCGCCAAGAGCGTCGAGATCGCCGACGGCACCGTGAAGGTGCAGCGCCAGACCGAGGCCGGCTTCGACGAGTGCGAGGCGCCGCTGCCCGCGGTCGTGTCGGTCACCGCTGGCGTGGTCGAGCCCCGCTACCCCTCCTTCAAGGGGATCATGGCCGCCAAGTCGAAGCCGGTCGACCAGCTCTCGCTCGGCGACCTCGGCATCGACCCGGCGACCGTCGGCTGGGCCGGCGCCGGTCAAGAGATCGTGGACGTGAGCGCCGCACCCGAGCGTCAGGCCGGCGAGGTCATCGAAGACGACGGCGACGGCTACCAGAAGATCGTCGAGTTCCTCGACGGCCTCAAGGTTCTCTGAGGGAGAAGGACGAAGACATGGCTCTTTCCAAGGTGTGGGTCCACGCCGAAGCCGAAGACGGCGCGATCGCCCCGATCACCCTCGAGATCCTGACCAAGGCCCGCGAGCTCGGCGACACCGTCGAGGCGTTCCACGGCGGCGACGCGAGCGGCATCGCCGAGGCGCTTGGCGCGCACGGCGTCAGCAAGGTGCACGCCACCGGCGACCTCACCGGCAAGCTGCAGGGCGTGCACGTGGCCGCCGCAGTCGCGCAGGCCATCGAGGGCGGGGAAGCCCCCGACCTCATCCTGTTCGGCACCACCTACGACGGGCGCGACATCGCCGCCCGCCTCTCGGTGAAGCTCGACAAGCCCGTGATCACGAACAACACCGACATCGAGCTCGACGGTGACACCGTGATCGTCTCCGAGCAGATCTTCGGTGGCTCGCAGATCGTGCGGACGAAGTTCGCGGCCGGTGCGCCGGCCATCGCGCTCATCCGCCCGAAGTCGTACGCCCCGGAGGACACCGGCGGCGGTGCGGCCGAGGTCGCCGAGCTGCCGGTGCCCGACACCGGCGCGGCCGGCCAGGCCAAGCTGCTCAACCGCCACGTCGAGGAGCACTCGGGCCCCAAGCTCGACGAGGCTGCCATCGTCGTGTCCGGCGGTCGGGGCCTCGGTGAGGCCGGCAAGTACGAGATGATCGAGCAGCTGGCCAAGCTGCTGAAGGGCGCCCCTGGCGCCTCCCGCGCGATCGTCGACGCCGGCTGGGTGCCCTACTCGTACCAGGTGGGCCAGACCGGCAAGGTCGTGAAGCCCACGGTGTACATCGCCGCCGGCATCTCGGGCGCCACCCAGCACATGGTGGGGATGAAGGGCTCGAAGAACATCATCGCCATCAACAAGGATCCGGAGGCGCCGATCTTCGGCATCTCCGACCTCGGCATCGTGGGCGACGTCCACAAGGTGCTGCCGAAGCTGATCGAGGCCTTGCAGGCCCGCTGATCTCGCCACGGCGCAGCTGGTGATCTGGTACGTGCCCCGGCTCACTAGCCGGGGCACGTGCGCGCCCGGGCCGGGTCGCGCATGAACCCGCTCGGCGGACTGCTGCGCACCCGCCGCGAGCGGCGCGAGCGGCTGGCGCGCCTGGCTGCCGACGAGCCGGTCGTCGTGCCCTGCCGGCTGCGGCGCACGACCACGCGCGGCTGGGGCCCGTGGACCACGGGCACCCTGCTCCTGGGCGAGGCGGCCTCGGGTGCGGCGGAGTGGCAGGTCGAGGATCCCGCCGCCGTGGGGCTGACCTGGGCCAAGGCCCGGCGTCCGTCGCCGTTCGTGGACGTGGCCGGGGTCGAGCTGCGGCGGGTGCGCTTCCGCGAGGAGGCGTTCCACGGCATGGACGCGCAGATCATCGTGGTCACCGCCGACCGCAGCACCACCGAGGTCGCGCTGCCGCCCGACGAGACCGACCCCGTCTACGACCGGCTCGCCGCGCTCCTGTCGGCCTGAGCGGGGGCCGGCGACGCGGCCACGTGGTCAGGGGTTGATCGGGCCCAGGACGCGGTCGGTGTAGGGGTTGGCGAAGCGCCCGTCGGGATCGAGGCGGCGGCGGGCGGCTTGGGCCTCGTGCCAGGCCGGATAGCGGCCCGCGAGCGTTCCCGCATGCTGGCCGTGGAGCTTGCCCCAGTGCGGCCGGCCGTCGTGGGCGGCCATGATCGCCTCGGTGCCGCTGAAGTAGGCGTCCGAACGCCGCCCCCGGGCGACGTGGACGGCGACGTACGCCGTGTCGCGTCCGTAGGCCGGGCTCAGCGGGATGTCGTCGCCGGCCACGAACCGGCACTCGACCGGGAAGCCGATCGGCTCGCCGAGCCGGTCGACCAGCTGGCGCAGCTCGGCGAAGGCCGACGGGAACGCGGCGCGGGGGATCGCGTACTCCATCTCGAGGAACCGCACGTAGCGAGCGCTCGCGAACACGCGGTCGCTGCGATCGACGTACTCCTGGCGGCCGGTGCTCGGGATCCGGCGAGCCAGGGCCGGGATCCACTCCGGCCGGCGCACGCCCACGCGGTGCATCGCGCCGAACGCGACGTTGTCGAGCAGCACGTCGTTGCGGAACGCCTGCCACCGCGGGCGCGGTCGCGCGGGTTCATCGGTACGCCGGTTGCGCTTGGTGAGCGCCCAGCGGGTGCCGGGGATCCAGAACATCTCGTAGTGATCGTTGCCGTCGACGAGGGCGTCGAGGTCCGCGAGCACGTCGTCGATGCGGGCCGGCTCCTCGATGGCATGGAGGTTGAACGCGGGGACGGCGCGCAGGGTCACCGCCGAGATGAGGCCGAGCGCGCCCACGCCGATGCGCGCGCTGTGCCAGAGGTCCCGCTCGACCTCCTCCGAGCACTCGACCGTCTCACCGGCGCCGGTGATGAGGCGCAGGCCCACGACCTGGGTCGCCATGTTGCCGAAGCGGATGCCGGTGCCGTGGGTGCCCGTGCTGATCGCGCCGGCGATCGACTGGTACGCGATGTCGCCGAGGTTCTCGAGCGCGAGGCCGTGGCCCGCGAGCGCCTCGTTGAGCGCCAGCAACGTGATGCCCGCCTCGACGGTGACCCGCTGGCGCCCGGCGTCCACGGCCAGGACCCGGCCGTAGCCGCTCAGGTCGACGAGCCGCCCGTCGGTGCACGCAGCGCTGGTGAAGCTGTGGCCGGCACCGACCGCCTTCACTCGCTCGCCCGCGTCCGCCGCCCCGCGGACCAGGTCCACGAGCTGATCTTCGCTGGTGGGCTGCTCGATCGCGCTGGGCGTGCAGCGCTGGTTGCCCGCCCAGTTCTGCCACCCCCGCCGTCTTCCCCTGGCCATCGGGTGATCGTACGACCCGGGCGCCCCCGCCCCCGCCCCCGCCCCCGCGTCCCCGAACTGGGTGGCCCTGTGGTCGTCCCAGCGACCGGAGCTCGGCCCAGTTGGGGGGTGCCTCGAACTGGGTGGGCCTGTGGTCGTCGGAGGGACCGGAGTCCCGCCCAGTTCGGGTGGTGCCTCGAACTGGGTGGGCCTGTGGTCGTCGGAGGGACCGGAGCTCCGCCCGGTTCGGAGGCGGGCTGAACGTCCTACACGAGGGGCCAGGGGAAGCGGCGGCCGGTCGGATCGGTGGGGAAGCGGCCCGTCGAGAGCAGGGCCCGCGCCCGCGTCCGCAGCGACTCGCGTTCGAACGGGTCGAGCCGGCAGGCGACGCCGTCGGGCACGCCCCCCTCGACGAGCACGGCGAGGTCGTCGGCGAGGTCAGCCGGGAGGGGCTCCTCGCCGAAGTCCCAGATCACGGTCCGCAGCTTGGGCTCCATGTGGAAGCACAGCCCGTTGTCGATGCCCCACAGGTGTCGCTCGGCATCGACCAGCACGTGGCCGCCCTTGCGGTCCGCGCTGTTGGCCACGATGTCGAACGCGCACATGCGGCGCAGCTGCGGGTGCGTGGCCTCGTCTTCGAGCAGCGTGAAGTAGTGCTCCTCGAAGTCGGCGTCGACGAACTGCTGCAACGAGCCGACGCCGAACGGACCATCGCGCTCGACGGTGAGCGGCACAACGTCCCAACCCAGCGCCAGACCCAGCTCGTAGGCCGCGACCTCTCGCTGCCAGAGTCCGTCGGGGAAGTCCCACAGCGGGCGCTCGCCGCGCAGCGGCTTGTAGATGCCGCGCACGACCGGCTCGGGCAGGTCGTCGGCGCCCTCGCCGTCGTCGGCCACCGTGCCTGCGGGGTGCAGCCCCACGAGGAAGGTGGCGTTCGAGCTCCACGGCATGCGGCCGAGCAGGGCCAGGTCGCCCCCGCGCATGAGCGCCTCGACGTCGGCCACGGCGGCGGGATCGGCGCCGTCAGTTGAGCCGTGGACAGACATGGCCGTTGGGGTCGATGGGCTGGCCGCAGAGCCGGCACGCCGGGCGGCCCGCGGCGACCAGGCCGGAGGCCTGCGTCACGAAGGCTGCGGCCTGCGCGCGCGTGACCCGCAACCGCAGGCTCGCGACTGCGCCGATCAGCACGTCGTCGTCGTCGTCCTCGTCGGGCCGGATCTCTTCCAGCACCAGCAGGACGCGATCGCGATCCTCGTCGTAGCCGATGCTGATCGTGCCGACCACGAACTCGATGTCCATCGGCGGCAGCGGCTCGATCAGCGGCGGAGGCTCGTCGGCGTCGATGACCGGCAGGTCGGCCAGCACCCGCTCCAGGTGTTCGGCCAGCGCGGCTGCCTGCTGCTTCTCGCACTTGACCGAGACCGTCGTGCCCTCCGCGTGCGCCTGGATGAAGAACACCCGCGCGCCGACCTCGCCCACCGCTCCCACCGTGAACAGCCGCGGCGCCTCGAACGAGTAGGACTCAGACATCGGTCCGCCCCGTCATGAGGGCACCAGGGTGGTCAGGTCGTCGCCGGTGGAGTTGACGGCGAGGACGATGGGGCCGCTGGGGGCGTAGAGGATGGCGGTGACCGAGCAGGGCGAGACCACGATCCGCTGGAACAGGTCGAGGTGCGTGCCCACCGCATGGGCGACCCCCGCCTTGATGGGATCGGCGTGGGACACGGCGACGATGGTCTCGCCGCGGTGCTGGTCGCTCAACCGCTCGAGCGAACCGACGATCCGGTGCTGCATCTCGGTGAACGACTCGCCCTCCGGGAATCGGAAGCCGCTCGGGTACCGCTGCACGGTCGCCCACTCGGGCCGCTTGCTGAGCTCTTTGAGCTCGCGGCCGGTCCAGGCCCCGAAGTCGCACTCGAGCAGGCCCTTCTCCGTCCGCACCCGCAGCGACCGGGCCCGGGCGATGGGCGCCGCCGTCTCTCGGGTGCGCTCGAGCGGGGACGCGTAGACCGCCGCGACCGAGCCCAGCGAGGCGATGCGGGCCGCCACCGCGTCCGCCTGCGCCTGCCCCTTCTCGGACAGGTGGAGGCCGCGCGCCCGCCCGGGCAGCGTGGTGCCGGTGGTCGGCGTCTGACCGTGGCGCACCAGCAGCACCAGCGTGGCCTTGGGATCGGTTGGCGCTCGCCGCGTGCGACGGCGCGCCCTGGTGGCGGGTTGATCAGCCATGTGGAGCGCAACCTACCGGCCGTCGGCCCGCCCTCCCCACCCGTGGCGCCACCGTGACCTCGCCGTAGCCTCCCGGACGTGGATGCCCTGGAGCGCGTGGAAGGCGAGGTCATCGGGTGCCGGGCCTGCCCGCGGCTGGTCGCGTGGCGGGAGCAGATCGCCCTGGAGAAGCGGGCGGCGTATCGCGAGGAGGACTACTGGGGCCGCCCGGTGCCGGGGTTCGGCGATCCCGCCGCCGGCCTGGTCGTGGTGGGTCTGGCGCCGGCCGCGCACGGCGCCAACCGCACGGGGCGCATGTTCACCGGCGATCGGTCGGGGGACTTCCTGTACGCCGCGCTCTACCGCGCCGGCTACGCCAACCAGCCCACGAGCACCCACGCGGGCGACGGGCTCACCCTGACCGGCGCCTGGATCACGGCGCCCGTGCGCTGCGCGCCGCCCGACAACAAGCCGACCCCGGCCGAGCGCGACCGTTGTCGACCCTTCCTCGACCGCGAGCTGGCGCTGCTGACGGGCGTGCGGGTGCTCCTCGCGCTGGGCCAGTTCGGGTACCAGGCGCTGACCGGCATCCTCGGCGTGCGCCCCCGCCCGCCGTTCGCCCACGGGCTCGAGGTCCCGGTGCCGGGGGGCCGCACGGTGCTCTGCTCGTACCACGTCAGCCAGCAGAACACGTTCACCGGACGGCTCACCCCGGCGATGCTCGACGCCGTGCTGGCGCGGGCCCGCGAGCTGGGCGCGTAGCCACGCTCAGGGCTGCGGCGGCTGATCCCCGCCCGCGGGACGCGGTGTGGGGCTTGGCGGGGCCCACGGGTCGGGAGCCCCGGCGACCGGCGGTGCGGCCGCGGGCGGGCTCACGACGGGCGGCAGCGGGGTCGGCCTCGGCGCCGGCGTGCTCCAGCCGGGCGCGCCCCCGAACGCTCCGGCCGGCGCGGCTCCGACGTCGACGAGCGGTCCGGCCGGGGATGGGGCCGGTGCCGGCCCGGCGCCCCCAAACGGCCAGCCGTCGAGCGCGGCGCCGGCAAGCGCGGCCCCGATGCCGAGCAGCAGCAGCACGACGGCCGCGGCGATCTCGTTGCTCCTGGTGACGTTGGCGATGAACGTCGTGATGGCCACGTAGGCGGCCACCGCGCCGTACCACGACGTGAACCGGCGACCCCCGGTCGCGCCGGCCAGCACCACGATCGCCGCCGCCACGAGGCCGAGGATCGACGTGGCCTTCGTGTGCAGCGAGGGTCCGAGCGCCAGCACACCGATCGTGAGGACCGGGAGGGCGACGCCGACGAGGCTGCTCGCCGGCCGGTGATCACGGCGCCGGTCGGCCAGCACCGCCAGCAGGAGGTAGGCCAGCCCGAAGAAGAGCGAGACGAGCGCCACCTTCGTCAAGGCGTTGGTGGGTGAGCGCGGGCTCGGCGCGGCGAACGTGCCGTCGGGGTTCAGCGACGGGCTGGAGTTGAACGGGATGGGGAACGCGCCGAACGACGACGCCCGGTCGAGTCCGGCGGTGGCGATCTGCACCAGGAAGACCAACCAGATCGAGAGCAGGGCCGCCACCAGGAACAGGCCGGCGCGGCGGACTGGTGCGAACCCGTAGGCCACCAGCCACAGCACGGCACCGATGGCCAGGATGGCGGTGATCGTGCCCTTGCTCTTGTCGATGGAGCCGAAGGCCACGTTGGGGTGCTTCGGGTCGACGAACACGAAGACGAGCACTGGGATCACGGTGATGGCCGACACCAGGACCCCGGCCGTCGCCACCGCCCGGTCCCGCCACCGGAACATCGCGAGCGCGCCGACCACCTCGAACAGCAGGGCGAGCAGCAACGCGGCGGCGCGCCGCTGCGACGGATCGATCTTGTGCAGGAACAGGAACATGCTCGTCAGCACGAACGCACCGCTGACGAAGCCCAGCAGGGAGGCCACGGTCGACGGCGGCCGAGCGTCCGAACGGTGCCCGGCGTGGCGACCCGACACCGGCCCTCCTGCGTCGCCGGTCGCGGGCCCCGGCACGGCCGGGAAGCCCGCGGCACCCGCGGCCGCCCCGGTGGGACCGCCCGGGCCGGGACTGGTGGTCGGCCAGCCACCTCCGGGCGAGCCGCTGGTCGAGGACTCGAAGCGCGGCATGTTCGGCGGCGGTGGCCCCTCGGCCGCCGGACCCCTGCCGCCAAGCTCCTGATCGTCGGTCACGAACGCCGCCTTCCGTCGCCCCTGCGGCACCCCCGCAGGTCGGCGGCACCGTAGCCCGGAGGCGGGCCGCCAGGCCGCGAAGGCGCCGGTGGCCACGCCCGCGGCCCGCGTCCCCGGGGGACCGCTGAGGTGGGGTCGGCAAAAAAGCGAGCAATCACTCGAGCAAATGGGCCATCCGGCCCATGTGCACACCGGGCAACACTGGTCGAATGTCCCCTGTCCGATCGCCCCGGCGATCGGCCACGAGGTCGTGCTCGTGGAGGGAGTCCGATAGGCGGTTCGGGGGGAGCGCCTGTCGGTCGATCATCGGGGGTGTCGGTCCGCCGGCACCCCCGATGCGCGTTTCCCGGGCTCGGACGCGCACCAAGTAGCGTTGCCCGGGTGTCTATCCAGGAGTTGCCGGTGCCTCGCCCTGCTCGTCGTCGTTCCCCGGCCCGTCCCGCGGTCCTCGTGATCGCCGCGTTGGGCCTGCTCGTGGGGTGCACCGGGCAGAAGGTGCCGACCAAGTACACCTCGAGCGTGCACACCAGCTTCGTGGCCGGCTGCGTCAGCACCACCCAGAAAGACAGCCCGCAGATCGGCACCGCGAAGCAGATCTCGTCGTTCTGCGAGTGCGCCTACACGGCGATCGAGAAGGGCGTGCCGTTCAAGGAGTTCAAGAGCGTCACCGACAAGCTGACCGAGACCCACCAGGTGCTCCCGGCGTCGTTCCAGAAGGCCTACGCGTCGTGCGCGAAGCCTTCCTCCGAGACCAGCGTGACCACGTCTCCGTCGTCGACCACGCCACAGTCGACCACGACGCCCAAGACCACCACCACCAAGCACGCCTGAGCCGACGCCCCCGGCCGGGTGCCTGCGGCCGCGGGGTTCAGGCCGGTGCGGGCTTCGGCTGCTTGGGCGGCAGTGGCGGGACGCGACCGGGAGCCGCGACGGCGGTCTCGGGCCAGCGCTTGCGGCTCTTGCGCGACAGCTTGTGCATGAGCTCGATGGCGGCCGGATCGTCGCTGCCGGGCCGGGTCTCGATGCGGCCGGCGGCGATCATGCGGTCCATGACGGCGCGGCCGAGCGGGGTGCGGACCACGGTGAGCGTCCAGTCGTTGAACTTGCCGATGCCGCCGGTGGAGATGTCGGCGTGCTCCGCGCCGAAGTCGGGGCAGTGCGTGCAGCCCTCGCGGGTCCACTCGTGGCATTCCTTGAGCGGCACCTCGACGTAGCGGCCGTCGTGGGTCCAGATCTGGAACACGCCCTTGATGTTGACCTTCTTGATCTCGGCGCGGGTGAGGCCGTACTTGGCTTCGAACAGCTCTTCGAAGATGCGGTCGTCGAAGGTCTTCGAGCACAGCAGTCCGATGTTGAACACGATCGGCTTGGCGACCTTGCCGACCTTGCGGGACCACATGATCGGCGGCGAGGACGTCATGCAGCCCATGCCGACCAGCGCGAGCTTGGACAGGCCTCGCTCGGTGGCTTCGGGCAGGGCCAGCAGGTTGGCGGAGTACGTGTAGCGGCTGCCGGCCGAGGCGAGCACCTCAGCGCGGTTGGTGGCGACGCCGGGCTTGGCCTTCCACGTGCTGCCGTCGCCCTCGAGGTAGGAGACCAGGGCGCCGTCGATGTAGCCCTCGTCGAGCAGCCACAGCAGGATGGCCGAGACGAGGCCGCCGTCCTGGCCGACGTCATGCACCGAGTCGTCGGCGGCGCGGGTCAGCAGCACCTCGTCGTAGATGCCCGACAGCTCGGTGACCTCGCGCACCCGCGAGAAGAGGTGGTCGTCGGCCTCGGTCTCCCAGTCGCGGAAGCGGGGACAGGCCCGCGTGCACGACGTGCAGCCCTTCTGGCCGTGGGTGCAGTCCGCTGGGCCCAGCTCGTCTTCGAGGTGGAACGGCCGGTAGCCGCCCTCGGCGTGCACGTAGCCGATCACGTCGTGCGGGCATGCCACCACGCAACCCGAGCAACCGGTGCAGAGACCGGTCGTGATGACCTCGTCGTAGAGCTCGGCCCACTGGTTCGTCCAACGCTCGCGAACGGGTGGGGAGGAAGCCTCGGTCACAGCCATGTCGGGCATCGTACGCGGCGCCTTGCCCTTGGCGACCAACCTCGTTCGGGACCTTCACACTGGGCCTTCGCGGCGCCCGCTCCGGCTGGCACGATGTTGACCCAAGGGTCAATATGTGGGCATGGACCTGACGTACCCCCCCGAAGCGGAGGCCTTCCGCAAGGAGATCCGCGCGTGGCTGGAGGAGAACCTCCCCGAGGGCTGGTTCGAGCCTGGCTTCGAGCTCGGTGCCGAGGAGAAGAAGGCCTTCAACGAGGCGTGGCCGGCCAAGCTCTACGGCGGCGGCTGGATCTGCGCCTCGTGGCCCGCTGAGTACGGCGGCAAGGGCCTCTCGACCATGGAGAACGTCGTGCTGGCCGAGGAGTTCGCGCGGGCCAAGGCGCCGCTGCGAGCCGACTTCTTCGGCGACACGCTCGTGGGTCCGACCATCCTGGAGTGGGGGACCGAGGAGCAGAAGCAGCAGTTCCTCCCCAAGATCCTCAAGGGTGAGATGGCCTGGTGCCAGGGCTTCTCCGAGCCCGACTCGGGCTCCGACCTCGCGTCGCTGAAGACCACCGCGGTGCTCGACGGCGACGAGTGGGTGATCCATGGCCAGAAGGTGTGGACGACGCAGGCCCAGTTCGCCGACTACTGCTTCCTGCTGGCCCGCACCGATCCCGAGGCGAAGAAGCACGCCGGCATCTCCTACCTGCTCGTGCCGATGAAGCAGCCGGGCATCGAGGTGCGGGGCATCACCCAGCCCGACGGCACCGCCGAGTTCAACGAGGTGTTCTTCGACGGCGCGCGCTGCCCGAAGGAGAACATCGTCGGCGGCCTCAACAACGGCTGGAAGGTCGCCAACAGCACGCTCACGCACGAGCGGGGGATGTCGGCCACGACGGGCTACCGGCGCTTCGAGCAAGAGCTGCAGATCATGGTCGCGGAGGCCAAGCGCAACGGTCGCATCGACGACCCAGTCATCCGCCAGGGTCTGGCTCGCTACCACTCCAAGATCCAGATCCTGCGCATCAACGGCCTGCGCAGCCTGAGCGCGACCGTCACCGGGAAGAAGGACCTCGGCGTCACGGTGCTCGGCGTCACCAACAAGATGTTCTGGTCCGAGATGCACCGCGACGCGATGGAGCTGGCGCTCGACATCCTCGGCCCGGGGTCGATGCTCGTCGACACGCAGCCCGGCAGCGGCGCCTGGCCGGCCACCGCTCGGGCCAAGGGCCGCGAGGGCTACCCGACCAGCCCGATGATGTCGGCGTTCTTCTTCTCGCGCTCCGAGACGATCTGGGGCGGCACCGCGGAGATCCAGCGCAACATCGTCGGCGAGCGCGTGCTCGGCCTGCCGCGCGAACCCAAGGTCGAGCCGAGCAAGTAGGCGCGGGTCGCGGGCCACCCGGCCCACCCGAACGACGGGTGGTGGCTGTCGGCTGGACCCGCGGTCCGAGTACCCTCATTCGCTCATGGCTTCGGAACGCCTCCCGCGCCCGACGCCCCGCAGGTCTTGGGCGCAGCGGCTCGTGCTCGCCGTCGGAGCCCTGCTCTCGGTGGTCCTCGTCGTCGCCGCGGCGGGCCTCGGGTGGGGCTACTGGCAGTTCAACAACATCAGCCGCGCGAACGTGGCCCTCTCCGACGTCGCCAGCGGCGGTCCCCAGAACTATCTCCTCGTCGGGTCTGATTCGCGGGCCGGTGGCGACCCGATCGATCCGAGCGCCAAGGGCGGCCCGGCGCTGGGCCAGCGCTCGGACACGATCATGGTGCTGCGCATCGACCCCAAGCAGCAGGCCGCGGTGATGCTCTCGTTGCCTCGCGACCTGTGGGTGCCGATCGCGGGCACCGGCAACCAGCAGCGGATCAACGCCGCCTACGGGCTCGGCAAGCAGGTGCTGGTCGACACCATCGAGCAGGACTTCGGCATCCCCATCAACCACTACGTGGAGATCGACTTCAGCGGCTTCCAACAGGTCGTGCAGGCGGTGGGCGGCGTGCCCATCTGGTTCGACCGAGCCATGCGCGACTCGAACTCGGGGCTCGACATCCAGCACCCGGGGTGCGTCACGCTCGACGGCTACCAGGCCCTCGCGTTCGCGCGGGCCCGGCACCTGCTGTACATGCACAAGGGGTCGTGGAGCTCCGACGGCACCGGCGACCTCGGCCGCATCTCCCGCCAGCAGCTCTTCATCCGCCGCACGATCCAGCGGGCGGTGTCGAAGGGCCTGGACAACCCGCTGACGCTCAAGCACCTCATCGAGGCCGGCACCAGGAACGTCACCATCGACCGGGGGCTGTCGGCGCAGATGCTGCTGGCGCTGGGCGGTCGGTTCCGCTCGTTCGACAGCAACAACCTCAAGTCGTTGACGGTCCCGGCCATCCCGTTCCGCACCGCCGGTGGTGCCGCCGTGCTCAAGCTCGACGAGGCCGGCGCCGAGCCGTTGCTCAACATCTTTCGTGGGCGCGACTTCGGTGCGATCCGCCCGGGCGTCGTGACCGCCACCGTCCTCAACAGCTCGGGCGTCGGCGGCCAAGCGGCCAACGCCGCGGGCGCGCTGCTGCAGGCGGGGTTCAAGGTCGATCGCTGGGGCAACGGCAGCGAGCTGGGACACGCGACGTCGGCCCGGACCCTGGTGCGCTACGCGGTCGGCAACCAGCCGGCGGCCGAGCTGCTGGGCCGCCACCTGTCCGTCGACGCCGACATCGCCGAAGACCCCACGCTCGCGCCCGGCCAGGTCGTGCTGTTCGTGGGCAAGGACTTCACCACCGTGCTCGCCAACCCCAAGCCGGCGGCGGCCGCGACCACCACGTCCGCCGTCGACAGCGGCTCCGGATCGTCGACCTCGGGCAACACCTCGGTGGCGTCCACGAGCAGCACGACCACGACGTCCACGCCGATCGGGCTGGTCCCCGGCGACCCGCCACCCGGCCAGTCCTGCAGCTGACCGGTGCCGTCGAGGACGGGGGCTCCCGCCGGCGAGGCGCCCGCCCGGCCCTGCGGCCGACGGACGCCTCGCTCCGGAGAGCCCGGCGGTCAGGGGCTCGTCGGAAGGGCGCGGGGCGCGCGTCCCTCGACGATGTCTGCGAAGCGGGCGAGGCTCCAGCTCCAGCCACCGCTGCCGCCGATACCAGCCTGAACGCCCTCGGCCGTGGCGCCGTGACGCTCGAGGTTGCGGTGCTCGAGCCGCACGCGGGACGTGGTGTCGTCGATGGCCGTGAACGTCACCTCGACCTCGCTCTGGCGGGCCGGATCGCGGTCCAACGTCCAGTCACCCTGCACGTGCCAGGCGAACACGAGCCGGTCGGGCGGGTCGATGGCGAGGACCGTGCCCCAGTGGCTCTCGCCTCCGTCGGTGTCGACGTCGTAGCACCGGCCGCCCTCGAACGGCTCGATGAAGAAGGCGGTGATCGTGCGGTTCTCGCCGAGGTGGTGCTCGGGCGGCCACCAGCTGGCGAAGCCGTCGACGAACACGTCGAAGCAGGTCGCCACGGGCGCCGCGACGACGATCTCGCGGAGGACGGGGGCCACGGTCGGATCGATGGTGGTCATGCTGGGACTGCTCCTTCGTCGTCGGGGTCGACGACCTGGTGGGTTTGGGGATCGGTAGGGCTGGTGATGGCCGGGCTGGCGGGACGCGCCGCGCCGGCGGCGTGGGCCGCTTCGGCCGCCGCCGCGAAGCGGTCCAGCGCGCCGGCCCAGAGCCGGTCGATGTAGGTGCGCAGGAGCGCCAGGCCGTCGACGTCGAGCGCGTAGACGCGGCGGGTGCCGATGGGCGTGACCCGAACGAGCCGGGCGTCCTTGAGCACCTTGAGGTGGAGCGAGACGGCGGGCCGGGTGACCGGCAGCACCGACGCCAGCTCGCCGACGGCGCGGGGCCGCTCTGCGAGCAGCTCCACGATCGCTCGCCGCGTGCCGTCGCCGAGCGCCGCCAGGGTGTCGTTCGCTGCTAATAGGTCAGTAGCCACTAACCGTTAGTAGATACTGACTGACGGGCGGCGTCAACACCCAGGCGCCACCCGGGCGCGCCGGTGCCGGCCTGCTGCGCCGCCCGTCTTGGTGCCCTCGGCGCGATTCGAACGCGCGCACACGCCTCCGGAGGGCGATGCTCTATCCCCTGAGCTACGAGGGCGGGACGACCGAGCGTAGCGCGGGCCCGAACCCCGTCAGACCGTGAAACGGGGCCGGGTAGGCTGCCGGCCGTGCCTCCCCCCGTCGTGCTCGTGGTCGACGACGATCCCGTGATCGTCAAGCTGCTCACGGTCAACTTCGAGATGGAGGGCTTCACCGTCCGGTCCGCCACCGACGGTGCCGAAGGGTTGGCGGCGGCCCGGGCCCAGCGTCCCGACGTCGTGGTGAGCGACATCATGATGCCCAACGTCAGCGGGCTCGATCTCGTGCGCGAGCTCAAGGGGTCGCCCGATACGGCCACGATCCCGATCGTGCTGCTGTCGGCGAAGGCGCAGGCGGGTGACGTCCGCGATGGGCTCGCCGCCGGCGCCGACGACTACGTCACCAAACCGTTCGAACCGATCGACCTGGTCGACCGCATCACGGCGCTCCTGAAGCGCTGAGCCGACCCGTCGAGCAACCGAGAAAGGACCGGTCGTGATCCGCGACGACCTCGAGACCGCCGTGCGCGAGGCCCTGGCCGCGCTGGGCGTCGACCCACTCCCCGAGGCGGTCGACCTCGAGCGCCCGGGCCGCCGTGAGCACGGTGACTGGTCGACCAACGTCGCGCTCGCGACCGCCAAGAAGGCCGGGCGCAACTCGCGCGAGCTCGCCATGCAGCTCGCTGACCGGCTCAACGAGCAGCCCCCGGCGCACGTGGAGCGGGTCGATGTCGCGGGTCCCGGGTTCGTCAACTTCCACCTGCGGCCGACCTGGCTCCACGACCTGCTCGCGACCGTCGTCACCGAGGGTGTGGACCGGTACGCCCGGTTCGACGGCGGTGCCGGCCACACCGTGAACGTCGAGTTCGTCAGCGCGAACCCGACCGGTCCCGTGCACGCCGGCCATGCTCGTGGCGCCGCGCACGGCGACTCGGTCGCCCGGCTTCTCGAGCGCTGCGGCTACGCCGTGACCCGCGAGTTCTACCTGAACGACCGCGGCGTGCAGATGCAGGCGTTCGCGGCCTCGCTCGCGGCGCGCAAGGCCGGCGACGACGTGCCGGAGGACGGCTATCAGGGTCAGTACATCCGCGAGTGGGCCGCCGAGATGCCCGACGACGCCGATCCGCTCGAGTGGGGCGAGGCGCGGGCCATCGCTGACGCGACCGACACGCTCGGGCGCTTCAACGTGTCGTTCGACCTGTGGTCGAGCGAGCGTGCGCTCGTGGACGCCGGGGCCATCGACGAGACGCTCGCCGACCTGCGCGCCCACGGCGTGGTGTTCGAGGCGGACGGTGCCACCTGGCTGCGGTCCACCGACTTCGGCGACGACAAGGACCGGGTGCTCATCAAGAGCGACGGCGAGTTCACGTACCTGTTGCCCGACATCGCCTACCACCGCGACAAGTTCTCGCGGGCCGAGCACCTCATCAACGTGTGGGGTGCCGACCACCATGGCTACGTGGCGCGGATGCGGGCGGCCATGGAGGCCCTCGGCCACGACCCGCAGGAGCTGGACGTCGAGATCGTGCAGATGGTCGACCTCGTCCAGCATGGCGAGCCCCTCAAGCTGTCCAAGCGGGCCGGCAACATCATCGAGCTGCGCGACATCATCGACATCGCCGGCACCGACGCCGCCCGCCTCACGTACCTGCTGCAGTCGATCGACTCGCGCCAGACCGTCGACCTCGCGGTGGTCACGAGCGAGGGCATGGACAACCCCGTCTTCTACGTGCAGATGGCCCACGCCCGCATCCACGGCATCACCCGCCGCGCGGCCGAGGCTGGGGTCACCCGGAAGCCGCTGGCCCAGGTCGACCTCTCGGTGCTCGCCGACGAGCGAGAGCTCGAGGTGCTGCGCACGCTGGCGCGGCTGCCCGAGGTCGTCGCGTTGGCCTGCGAGGACCGCGCCCCCCACAAGATCGCCACCTGGGTGCGAGAGCTGGCCGGCGCGTTCCACGGCTTCTACCACGACTGCTACGTCGTGGGAGAGGGCGTCTCGCCGGAGCAGACGCAGGCTCGACTCTGGCTGGTCGAGGGGGCGCGGGTCGGCCTCTCGATCGGGCTCGACCTGCTCGGCGTCAGCGCGCCGGAATCACTGTGACCACCCGTTCTGCCCTAGATCAGCCCAACCAGCTGGGACGCGTCGACGCCCTCTCGACGGGGGGCTGGCCCCGATGAGCGCGTTGCCGTGGACGTTGCTGCCCGACAGTGCGTCGGTCGGCGAGCGCGGCCAGCTGCTGATCGGCGGCTGCGACGTGGACGACCTCGCCGCCGAGTACGGCACGCCCCTGTTCGTCTACGACGAGGCCCACCTCCGAGCGCGCTGCCGCGAGGCCGTGGCCGCGTTCGGCGACGGTGTGGCCTATGCCACGAAGGCGTTCCTGTGCCGGGCGATGGCGCGGCTCGTCCACGAGGAGGGCATGCACCTCGACGTCGCCAGCGAGGGTGAGCTGGCCGTGGCGCTGGCTGCCGGAGTGCCCGCCGAGCGCACCGTCCTGCACGGCAACAACAAGAGCGATGCCGAGCTTCAACGAGCGCGCTCGGTCGGCGTCGGCCGCATCGTGGTCGACAGCTTCGACGAGCTCGACCGGCTGGAGCGGCTGGCGGCGGTGGACGGACGGGTGCCGCGGGTCCTGCTGCGGATCACGCCCGGCATCGAGGCCCACACCCACGACTTCGTCAAGACCGGCCAGGACGACTCGAAGTTCGGTTTCGGCCTCGCGGCCGGCGACGCGGCCCGGGCCGTCGAGCGGGCGTCGGCGTCGCCGGCGGTCGAGCTGGTAGGCATCCACGCGCACATCGGGTCGCAGGTGTTCGTGGCCGACTTCTTCGAGCAGGCCATCGCCGCGCTCGCGCCGTTCGTGCGGCCGCTCGAGCTCCCCGAGCTGTCGATCGGCGGCGGCCTCGGGGTGGCGTACGTCGAGGGCGAGTCGGCCCCGACGCTCAGCGAGTGGGGCGCCGCCGTGCGGCACGCCTGTACGTCCAACGGCATCACCGCGCGGCTGCTCACCGAGCCAGGGCGGGCCATCGCCGCGTCCGCCGCCGTCACCCTCTACCGGGTCGGCACGATCAAGGCGCTGCCCGGCATCCGCACCTACGTCGCGTGCGACGGTGGGTTCATCGACAACCCCCGGCCCGCGCTGTATGGCAGCGGCTACGAGACGTTCGTGCCCCGGGCCGTGACCGCCGACCGCACCGAGGTCGTGCGGCTGGTGGGCAAGCACTGCGAGTCCGGCGACGTGCTGGTGCCCGAGGGCCGCGTCACCGCCGACCTCGCCGTCGGCGACCTCGTCGCCACCCCGGTCACCGGTGCCTACGGCCACTCGATGGGCAGCAACTACAACAAGCTGCCCCGCCCGGCCGTCGTGTTCGTGGCCGATGGCGACGCCCGCCTGGTCGTCCGGGCCGAGACCCACGCCGACCTCCTGCGCACCGACCTCGGCTGACGCCCCCCACCGCCACCGCCGAAGTGGGCGGGGTTGCGGTTGTCGGAGCGACCAGGATCCCGCCCAGTTCGAGGTGGGCGCAACCCGTGCCGGTGGTCGTGGAGGCGGCAAGTACCGTGGCCCGGTGGACGGATCCGTGGTGAAGGTGGGGGTGCTCGGCTGCGGCAACGTCGGCGGCGCGCTGGTTCGTCTCATCGAGAGACGCCGCGACGACATCGAGGCCCGCACGGGTTTGCGGCTCGAGGTGGCCAAGGTCGCGGTCCGCAGCCTCACCCGCGAGCGGGGGATCACGCTCGCCGCCGACCTGCTCACCCGCGATCCACGCGACGTGGTCGACGACCCGGCGATCGACGTGGTCGTCGAGGTCATCGGGGGCATCGAGCCCGCGCGCGAGCTGATCCTGGCGGCCATGAAGGCCAGCAAGCCGGTCGTCACCGCCAACAAGGAGCTGCTGGCCAACCACGGGGCCGAGCTGTTCGAGGCCTCGGCGGCCTGCAGCGTCGACCTGCTGTTCGAGGCGGCGGTGGCCGGCGGCATCCCGATCGTGCGGCCGATGCGCGAGTCCCTCGCCGGCGAGGACGTGCGCCGCATCATGGGCATCGTCAACGGCACGACCAACTTCATCCTCACCCGCATGACCGAGCAGGGGACGTCCTACGCGGCGGCGCTCGCCGAGGCCCAGCAGCTGGGCTACGCCGAGCGGGACCCCACGGCGGACGTCGAGGGCTACGACGCCGGCGCCAAGGCCGCGATCCTGGCCTCGATCGCGTTCGGGGCACGCGTCGTGGCTGGCGACGTGTACCACGAGGGCATCGCCGGGATCACCCCGACCGACATCGAGTTCGCCCGGCGACTGGGCTACGTCATCAAGCTGCTCGCCGTCGCCGAGCGCTTCAACGAGGCCGCCGGTCCCGAGGTCGCGGTGCGGGTGCACCCGGCCATGGTGCCGCTCACCCACCCGCTCGCGGGGGTGCGCGACTCGTTCAACGCGGTCTTCGTGGAGGGCGACGCCGTCGGCGACCTCATGTTCTACGGGCGCGGGGCCGGCGGCGACCCCACGGCGTCGGCAGTGCTCGGTGACGTGGTCGACGCGGCCCGCAACCTGCGCAAGGGCACGCACGGCGACCTCGTCACGCTGGCCAAGCTGCCCATCCGCCCGATCGACGAGCTGGCTTCCAGCTATTACGTGAACCTCGATGTCGTCGACCGACCCGGCGTGCTGAGGGCCATCGCCGAGGTCTTCGAGCGCCACGGCGTGTCCATCCGCTCGTTGGAGCAGGAGGGCATCGGCGACGACGCCCGCATGATCTTCATCACCCACCGCGCCATCGAGGCGGACGTCCAGCGGACCCTCACCGACCTCCGGGGCCTCGACGTGATCCTGCAGGTCAACTCGGTCCTGCGCGTCGTGGGCGACGAGTCGCCGTGAAGTACGTCAGCACCCGCGGTGCGGCGCCGGTGCTGCCGTTCGGCGACGTGCTGCTGGCCGGGCTCGCCTCCGATGGCGGCCTCTACCTCCCCGACTCCTGGCCTTCCCCTCCTCCGGCACCCGCCCTGGGCGCCACCTATGTCGACACCGCGGTCGACGTGATGTGGCCGTACGTCGAGGGATCGATCGACCCCCGCGCCTTCCGCACGTTGGTCGGGGACGCTTACGCCACGTTCAGCCACCCCGACGTCTGCCCGGTCACCCCGCTCGACGACGGGCTCTCGCTCCTCGAGCTCTATTGGGGTCCGACCATCGCCTTCAAGGACGTCGCCCTGCAGCTGGTGGGCCGCCTCTTCGACCACGAGCTGACGCGCCGCGAGGAGCGGGCCACGATCGTGGTGGCCACGTCCGGCGACACCGGCTCGGCGGCCATCGAAGCCTGCCGGGGCCGCGCCTCGCTCGACATCGTGGTGCTGCACCCCGCCGGCCGGGTCAGCGAGGTGCAGCGCCGGCAGATGACGACGGTGCACGAGCCGAACGTCCGCAACGTCGCCATCGAGGGCACGTTCGACGACTGCCAGCGGCTCGTGAAGGACCTCTTCGCCGCCGAGGCCTTCCGCTCCGACGTGCGCCTCTCGGCAATGAACTCGATCAACTGGGCGCGGGTGATGGCCCAGATCGTCTACTACGTCACCTCGGCCCGCAGCGTGGCCAGCGGCGGTCCGGTCGCTTTCTCGGTCCCGACCGGCAACTTCGGCAACGTGTTCGCCGGCTGGGTGGCCCGACGCACGGGCACGCCGATCAGCCAGCTGGTGGTGGGCTCGAACAGCAACGACATCCTCACCCGCTGGCTGGCGAGCGGGCGCATGGAGACCACGGGCGTCCATCCGACGATCAGCCCGAGCATGGACATCCAGGTGTCGAGCAACGTCGAGCGCCTGCTGTTCGAGCTCTACGACCGGAACGCGGGCCTGGTCGTCGACCGCATGACCGAGCTCGCGGCGGAGGGGCGCGTCGACACCGGCGACACCCGCCTCGCCACCGTCACCGAGGTGTTCGACGGCGCCCGCTTCGACGACGACCAGATCCGCGCCGAGATCCGCCGCACGCTCGACCTCACGGGCGTGCTGATCGACCCGCACACGGCCGTCGGCGTGGCCGCCGCCCGGGCGGCCCGTCGCGATCGCGACGTGCCGATGATCTGCCTCGCCACCGCCCACCCGGCCAAGTTCCCCGACGCCGTCGAGGAGGCCACCGGCATCCGCCCCCCGCTGCCCGAGCACCTGGCCGACCTGCTCGACCGCCCCGAGGAGTACGACCGCCTGCCCGACGACCTCTCCGCCGTCGAGGCCTACGTCCGCGCCTTCGTCACCGGCTGACCAGCTGGCCGCGACGGCCCCGCGCCGCCGCTACCCGAGACCCTGGCCGGAGGCGGCGCGGATGACGTACTCGTCGCTCGAGGCGAGCTCGACGGCCAGGACGATGTCGCCATGGGTGAGGATCTGGCCGGCCCAGAAGTCGCGACCGCCGGTGTCCGGGTTCCGGCCCAGAAGGAACAGGTACAACCGCGTGACGCGGGTGCGGCGGCTCTCGAGCGACTCGAAGAAGCGACCGGCCACGTTCACCCGGCCGTGGGCCACCGTCTCTTGCACCCAGTAGTTGCGCCCGCCCGGGTCGGGCTGCCGGCCGAGGAGCTTGACGTAGAGGTCCGAGATCCACGTAGCGTTCGTGCCGCCGCCGAGGTGCGTGAAGTACTCGTCCGAGGCGTACATCTGCGCTGCCACCTGGGCCACCGTCTGCGCGCCGGAGCGGATCTGGCCGACCCAGAACGACACGCCCCCGGGGTCGCCCGGCCGCCCGAGGGTGTCGGCGTACAGCGCCTGCACGATCGTCGTCACCCGTTCCTGCGAGCTGGCCAGCGACGTGATCACGGCGCGCCGGGTCGTCGCCCCGGAGTCGAGGGCCGAGACGGTCGAGCTGCGCTCGCCTGGGGTCGGCCCCCGGTTGAGGAACTCGAAATAGGCGAGGAAGACGAACGCCTCGTGGACCGGAACCGGCGGCCCGCCGGACACGTTCAGGTACAGGGGCTGACCCGACGACTCGACCTTGTACGACGCGAAGTGCCGTGCCGAGTCGGTCGGCGTGTAGCGGAAGCCGAACGTGCACGAGCCGCCGACGCCGAGGGTCGAGCTGCAGGTCGACGCGGCCGTCGTGATCTGCGAGACCGCGGGACCGGTGGGTGTGAGGGTCACGCCCATCATCGGCGCGTTGCCGCTGTTGTGGACCCTGACCACGCCGACGGCGGTCGAGTGCCCGGCGGCCGCGTTTCCGAGGTCGAGGTTCGTGGGCGATCCTTCGGGGCGGGGCCCGGTTCCGCCGCCATGCGCCGTCAGGACGACCGGCACGTGGATCGTGTCGCCACCCGCGACCACGATGTCGAAGTTGGCCGACGCGGCTCGGAGGCCGGGGGCGAGCGGCTCCGCGTCCTCGCCGATCTGGCAGCTGGCGCCGGCATCCAGCGTCGACGGGCAGGCGAACGCCGCGCGGAAGTCTCCGTCGGGACCGCCGCCCGCGAAGCTCATCGTCACGGGCTGCGCCGAGACGTTGGTGACCTGCACCGATTGGCTCGTCGACGTCGCGCCGATGGGCACGGTTCCGAAGTCGAGCCGGGTCCTGGTGACGCGCAGCGGGGGCTGACCGCTGGTGCCCCCGTGGCCGGCGAGCGACACCGGGATCGTCGCGGAAGGTCCGCCCACGATCGCGAGGTGCAGTGCGGCCTCGAACCTCACGTCCCCCGCGGCGCTCGGCTTCAGCGAGTACGTGTAGCTGCAGGACCCGCCGTGCTGGAGGAACTTGGGGTTCCCGGCGCAGGTGGTCGTCATGGCGAACGGGCCCGAGCCGTCGGTCGTGGCCACGAACGAGAGGTTGGCCGCGCTCGCGTTGGTGACGACCATGGTCTGCGTGGCGCTCGTGGTGCCGATCGGCAGTGGCCCGAAGTCGAGCCTGGTGGGTGTGACGCGCAGGGGGAACGCCGGAGCGTCGGGCCAGCCGACCATGAAGACCTGCCTCGCGCCGCCGCCCGCCGTACCCACCGTCACGCTGGCGACCTGCCGCAGCACCCCCGTGGGCGTGTAGGTGAAGTGGGCCTGGCACGCGGCGCCAGCGGCCAGCGCGGTGTCGCAGGTCGAGTCGACGAACTGGAACGCCGGGTTCGACGGCCAGACGATGAACAGCCCGGTCGCGGTCGAGGAGCCGGCGTTGGTGATCGTCACGGTCTGCGCCGGTGACGTGGTGCCGACCATCACCGAGCCGAACGAGAGGTTCACGCCGTCGACCCGGATCGGGGGCGGTGCGGTGGCGGCAGCCGGGCCGGCGTCGATCAGCACCGCGCCGACCACCGACAGGACGACGACCATGACCGTCAGGCGCGACCGGTGCGCCCGGGGCCGCCGCACGATGACGCCGTCGCCTGCACCCATCGCGTGCCCCTCTCGCCCGGCCCGCGGCCGAGCCACGCCGATGCTACGTCCCGTGATCGCGGACCGCTCTCCCTGATCGGTGCTCGTTGCTTGAGCAGGTTGTTGTTCTCGCTGAAGGTCGATATGCATACGAGACCGTTCCGTAATCACGAGAGGCCCCCCGATGCGAGCAGCGCTGCGAGACCCCGATGTCGTGTACCGGCGACGGTGGCTGACCCTCCTCGTCCTGTGCTTCAGCCTTGTGGTGATCGTGCTCGACAACACGATCCTCAACGTGGCGCTGCCGCGGCTCTCGGAGCCGACGAGCGCCGGCGGTCTGGGCGCCACGTTCAGCCAGCTCCAGTGGATCGTCGACAGCTACACGATCGTGTTCGCCGGCCTGCTCCTCACCGCGGGCAGCCTCGGCGACCGCTTCGGCCGCTACCGCAGCCTCGCCTTCGGCCTGGCCGTCTTCGGCGTCGGGTCGGCCCTCTCGGCCGTCTCCGGCAGCGCCTCCACCCTCATCGCCACCCGCGCCCTGATGGGCATCGGCGGCGCGTTCATCATGCCGGCCACCCTGTCCATCCTCACGAACGTCTTCACCGAGCCCAAGGAACGGTCCAAGGCCATCGGCGTGTGGGCTGGGGTGTCGGCGCTCGGTCTCGGCATCGGGCCGATCACCGGCGGGTTCCTGCTCACCCACTTCTGGTGGGGCTCGATCTTCCTGGTGAACGTGCCGTTCGTCGTCGGCGGGCTCGTCCTCGGGTACTTCCTCATCCCCGAGTCCCGCGACCCGTCGGCACCGCGGCTCGACCCCGGCGGGGCGCTCTTGTCCATCGCCGGGCTCGGCACGCTGCTCTGGGCGGTCATCGAGGCCCCGGGCAAGGGGTGGACCGCGCCGGAGATCCTGGCGGGCTTCGCCGTCGGCATCGGGCTGCTCGCCGCGTTCATGGTGTGGGAGCTCAAGTCGTCGCACCCGATGCTCGATCTGCGGTTCTTCAAGAACCCCCGCTTCTCGGCCGCCAGCGGTGCCATCACCATCACGTTCCTGGCCCTGTTCGGCGTGATCTTCCTGCTCACGCAGTACCTGCAGCTCGTGCTCGGCTACTCCACCATCAAGGCCGGAGCAGTGCTGTTGCCGCAGGCCTTGGTGATCATGGTGACGGCGCCGCTGAGCAGCGCGTGGGTCCACCGGTTCGGCAACAAGGTGGTGGTGGCCACGGGCATGTTTGTGGTCGCGCTCTCGATGGTCTCGTTCGCCACGCTCACGACCCACAGCAGCGTGACCTACGTGATCCTGCTCACCATGCTGCTGGGCGCGGGCATGGGCAACATCATGGCGCCGGCGACCGACTCGATCATGGGCTCGCTGCCCCGCGCCAAGGCCGGCGTGGGCTCCGCCGTCAACGACACGACCCGACAGGTCGGCGGGGCCGTCGGTGTCGCCGTGCTCGGCTCGGTCCTCGCCTCGCAGTTCTCGACGCACATGACCACCCGGCTCCGTGGCGTCGTCCCGGCCGGCCAGCTCCATGGGCTCACCGGATCGATCGGACCCGCGCTGGCCGCAGCGCAGCACGCCCCCGTCGCGGTCGGCGCCAAGATCGTCGCTGCGGCCAACGAGAGCTTCGTCTCGGGCCTGCACGTCACCTCGTGGGTGGCCGCCGCCATGCTGTTCGCCGCCACGATCGGGGTAGCCCGCTGGCTGCCGGCGCGCGCCGGTGAGGAGCCGAACCACGCGGGCTTCGACGCGGTCGTCGCCGATCCGGCCGAGCGTGACACGGCGCTCGACGGTCACGTCGCGGCCGGCGCGGCGCTCGTGGCCGATCGGGCCACCCAGCCCGCGGCGCCCGACCTGGTGGTCGACGGCTCGTCGCTGCGCCGCAACGGCGCGGCCGACAACCCGGCGCGCCCGGCCGACGCCCGCGACCCGGCCCGGTGACGACGTGACCGCGATCGAGTCGCCCGTGGCCGCCGCAAAGCGGACCGCCGGCCGGCCGCGCTCAGCCGAGGTCGACCTGGCGATCCTCGACGCGGCCCGGGCGCTGCTGGTCGAGGAGGGCTACGGCGGCATGTCGGTCGAGGCGATCGCGGCACGGGCCGGCGTCGGCAAGGCCGCGATCTACCGGCGCTGGAGCACCAAGGCCGAGGTGCTGGTCGAGTCGCTGCGCGGCCACGCCTGCACCGAGGTGCCCCTGCCGGACACCGGCGACCTCCGGGCCGACCTGCTCACGATGCTCACCGGCATCCAGCAGGCCATGGCCGGGACCGACGGGCCGATCATGGCCGCGTTCATCGCCGAGAAGCAGCGGCATCCCGAGCTGCGCGAGGAGTTCGACCGCGTCTTCGTGC
>JAODBM010000019.1 GCA_025463985.1 Acidimicrobiales bacterium | reverse complement strand
CGGCGCACGGCGAGCGTGATCGCCGCGGCCGCGGCGACGAGCAGCGGCACGAGGTCGATGAGCCGGCCGCGCCCGGCGACCGAGTCGAGGTCGAGGTAGCGCGCTCGCTCGTGCGCACCGAGCCACGGAGCCGGCACACCGAACTGGCGCTCGACCAGCGTGACCGCGCCGCGGGCACCGACACTCACGCGGTCGCTCGCCGTGAGGTCGCGGCCCGGCGCGCGCAGGTAGCGGGCGATCAGCGTGATGTTGCCGGGCCGGTGGCGCGCCTGGTCGACGATCGGCGGAGCCCAGGCCACCGCGAGCACGGCCGCGACCGCGACGGCGTTCCGGATCCCGCGCCCCTCCCCCCGCCGGTTCGGCCCTGTTGCCCGGTCGTCCTGTGGCGCGCCGACGTGGCGCACGACGACGGCCGCGGCCGCGACGACGAGGACGATCGGCAGCAGGGACACGTGCAGCTGCACGATCAGCGACGCGAGACCGGCGAGCAGGGGGCCGCTCCAGGGGGCACCGAGCGCGTGCCGGTGGCCGACCGCGACGAGCAGCGCGATCGCGAGCACCGGCAGCGACGGGTTCCACGGGTCGCTGAGGAAGCCGGCGCCGAGGCTGTGCACGAGCACGGCCAGCACCGGGAGCGCGACAAGGGCGAGGTCTCGGCGCGTCGTCCAGAGCAGCGCAGCCAGCGCGGCCAGCAGCGCGGCGTTCCACAGCGCCGCACTGGCGAGCAGCCCGTGGCTGGCGCCGAGCAGCCGATAGGGAACGGCGAGCAGGTAGAAGGGCCACGGGCCCGGGTGGTGCCAGCCGTAGCGGGAGTACGCGCCGACGAGCGGGGTGGCCGACGTCCCCACCTCGCGGACGTGCAGCTCGATCAGCGCCCAGTCGCTCACCGGCAACCAGGGCCGCCGAAGGGCCGACACGAACGCGCCCAGCGCGGGCAGCGTGAACGCCAGCACCGCGCCGAACCCCAGCGGCCCCAGGCGGCCGCGGGCCTCGCCGTCGGTGGGCACGACGCGGTGGTGGGCCCGGCGGGGGAGCCCGCGGCGCACGGTCCGATCCCCCAGCCGAGCGGCGTTCCCCTTCGCCGGGTCCTCGCTCATGCGGGCGGCAGCCTACGGGTCGTTGCTACGGCAGCGTTCGGGCCGCCGCGCTCACCTCGTGCGGCGAGCCCGCAGGAGCACCTCCTGGCTGACGGTGGCGACGTGGACGCCCTCGGTCGTGAACACGTGGCCCACCGCCAGGCCGCGAGACGAGATGATGCCGTGGCAGGTCAGGGCGTGCAGGTGCCAGTCGTCGGCGCGCAGCGGGCGGTGGAACCAGATCGCATGGTCGAGGCTGAACGGCACCACCGGGCGCTGGTCGGGCGGCGTCCCGGGCGGGGGCTGGTCGGGGTGCTGCGCGACGACCGCATCGGTGGGGAGGTCGTCGGAGAGGTAAGCGAGCGCGCAGGCGTGGAGCACGGGATCGTCGCCCGGTGACCGCGCGAGCCTGAGCCACGCGCGCGCCGAGCCGGGCGGATCGGCCACCTCGATGTGGCGGCGCTCGAACAGCGCAGTCCACGAGTCGTTGGCCAAGGTCTCGGGCGCGGGCACGTCGGGCCGCGGCACGGTCTGCACCTCGGGAGCGTCCTCGTCGACCTGGAAGGAGGCCGACATCGACAAGATGGCCCCGATCGCCTGGCGGGCCACCACGGAGCGGGTCACGAAGGAACGTCCGTTGCGCACTCGGTCGACCTCGTAGCGCACCGGTTCGGTGTGGTCGCCCCGGCGGATGAAGTAGGCGTGGACTGAGTGGACGCGGAACTCAGGGTCGACCGTCGCCGCCGCGGCGCGCAGTCCCTGCGCCACGATCTGCCCGCCGTACAGCCCGCCCCACGGGTAGCGCGGGCCGAGACCGACGAACGTGTCGGGGCCGTGGGGCTCCAGCTCGAGGATGGAGGTGAAGTCGCTCGACGGGTCGGTCACGCCCGACACCCTGCCTTGCGGCCGCAGGTTTCCGCACGTCCGGCCGGGTGCGAGCCGCTCGCGGGGCCCGAGAGCAGCCAAAGCGGAAGAATCTGCCGCCAAGGTTGATAACCCACCACTCAAGTTTTATCGTGGGCGCTGCATCAACAACCGTCTGCATACAGGAGTGGGTCCTATGCCCAAGGCCGTCGGCATCGACCTCGGCACCACCAACTCGGTCGTCAGCGTCCTCGAGGCCGGCGACCCAATCGTGATCCCCAACGCCGAGGGATCGCGCACCACGCCTTCAGTCGTGGCCTTCGCCAAGAACGGCGAGGTCCTCGTGGGCGAGGTGGCCAAGCGCCAGGCGATCACGAACCCCGATCGCACCATCCGCTCGGTCAAGCGCCACATGGGCACGTCGTGGAAGATCGACGTCGACGGCAAGGCGTACACCGCGCAGGAGATCTCGGCCCGCACGCTCATGAAGCTCAAGCGCGACGCCGAGGCGTACCTGGGCGACACGGTCAACCAGGCCGTCATCACCGTTCCCGCGTACTTCGACGACGCGCAGCGCACCGCCACCAAGGAGGCCGGGCAGATCGCCGGGCTCGAGGTCCTGCGCATCATCAACGAGCCCACGGCCGCCGCGCTGGCCTACGGGCTCGACAAGGAGGGCCAGGAGCAGACGATCCTGGTCTTCGACCTCGGCGGCGGCACGTTCGACGTGTCGGTGCTCGAGATCGCCGACGGCGTGTTCGAGGTCAAGTCCACCCACGGCGACACCAAGCTGGGCGGCGACGACTGGGACCAGAAGGTCATCGACTGGCTGGTCGAGCAGTTCAAGGGCGAGCACGGCGTCGACCTGTCGAAAGACAACAAGGCCGTGCAGCGCCTCAAGGAGCAGGCCGAGAAGGCCAAGATCGAGCTGTCCCAGGTGCAGTCCACGCAGATCAACCTGCCGTTCATCACCGCCACCGACGCCGGACCGCTGCACCTCGACGTGCAGCTCACCCGGGCCAAGTTCCAAGAGCTCACCGCCGATCTCCTCGAGCGCTGCCGCGTGCCGTTCGAGCAGGCCATCAAGGATGCCGGCATCTCCAAGGGCGAGCTCGACCACGTGATCCTGGTCGGCGGCTCCACCCGCATGCCCGCGGTCACCGAGCTCGTCACCGGCTTCACCGGCAAGGAGCCCAACAAGAGCGTCAACCCCGATGAGGTGGTCGCCATCGGCGCGGCCGTGCAGGCCGGCGTCCTCAAGGGCGAGGTCAAGGACGTGCTGCTCCTCGACGTCACCCCGCTGTCGCTCGGCATCGAGACCAAGGGCGGCGTGATGCACAAGCTCATCGAGCGCACCACGACCATCCCCACCCGACGCACCGAGACCTACACGACGGCCGACGACATGCAGTCGCAGGTCGAGATCCACGTGCTGCAGGGCGAGCGCGACATGGCGCAGTTCAACAAGACGCTCGGCAAGTTCAAGCTGGTCGACCTGCCGCCCGCGCCGCGTGGCGTGCCGCAGATCGAGGTCACCTTCGACATCGACGCCAACGGCATCGTCCACGTGTCGGCCAAGGACAAGGCCACCAGCAAGGAGCAGTCGATGACCATCACCGGTCAGTCGTCGCTCGACAAGTCGGCGATCGACCAGATGATCAAGGACGCCGAGGCCCACGCGGAAGAGGACCGGCGGCGCAAGGAGGAGGCCGAGGTTCGCAACCAGGCCGACACCCTCGTGTACCAGACCGAGAAGCTGCTCAAGGAGCAGGGCGACAAGATCGAAGGCGACGAGAAGTCGTCGGTCGAGTCGGCGCTCGCCACCCTCAAGGACGCGCTGAACGGCACCGACACCGAGGCCATCAAGAACGGGCTGGAGGCCCTCATGACCTCCAGCCAGGGCTTCACGCAGAAGCTCTACGAGCAGGCCGCAGCCGAGAACGCCGGGCAGTACGACGCCACCGGCGCCGGCGCTGGTGGTCCCTCGGCGCCCAACGACGACGAGGTCGTGGACGCCGAGATCGTCGATGAGGACGAGGGCAAGGGCAAGACGGCGTGAGCGACCGCGACCAGAGCGCGACCGGGGGCGCGGAGGCCGAGGATCCTCTGGGTCCCGGCCCCGACTCTCCCGATGTCGAGGTGCACCCCACGCGTCCGGCGCCCGCTGACGGCGTCGACGCTTCCGCGTCGGCCGACGCGGCACCCCCCACCGCGTCGGTCGAGGCGTTGATCGAAGACCTCGAGCGTGCCTCAGCCGAGCGTGATGAGTACCTCGAGGCGCTGCGGCGCAACCAGGCCGACTTCGAGAACTACCGCAAGCGGGTCATGAAGCAGCAGGCTGACGACCTGGCGCGCGCCGCCGAGGGCCTGGTCGAGAAGCTGCTCCCGGTGCTCGACGCCTGCGACGGCGCGGTCCGCCACGGCGCCACGGAGGTCGAGCCCGTGTTCGCCGCGCTGCTCGGCACCCTCGAGAAGGAGGGTCTCGAGCGCATCGATCCCGCCGGTGAGGAGTTCGACCCGAACCGCCACGAGGCGGTCATGCACGAGCCCGCCGAGGGCGAGAGCACGATCACGGTGGTCAGCGACGTCATGCGCCCCGGATACGCCTGGAAGGGCCGGATCGTTCGGCCCGCCATGGTGAAGGTCCGCGGCTAAGGAGGAACGGTGGCCGCCCAGCGGGAGTGGCTCGAGAAGGACTACTACCGGGTCCTCGGGGTGTCGGACAGCGCGACGCAGAAGGAGATCACGCGCGCCTATCGGAAGCTGGCGCGCGAGAACCATCCGGACGCCAACGCCGGCGATGCCGGCGCCGAGGAGCGCTTCAAGGAGATCTCCGCGGCGTACGACGTCGTCGGCGATCCGGCCAAGCGCACCGAGTACGACGAGGTGCGCCGGCTCGGTCCGGCCGCTGGCTTCGGTGGCCCGGGCGGCGGCTTCGGCGGGCCGGGCGGCTTCACGTTCAACGCCGACGACCTCCGGGGCACCGGCGGGGGCGGTGGCATCGGCGACATCCTCGGCAACCTGTTCGGCCGAGGCGGGGGTGGCGGGTCACGAGGACCGGGCCCGCAGCGCGGCGCCGACCTCGAGGCCGAGCTCCACCTCGACTTCGTCGACGCGGCCCAGGGCATCACCACCACGCTCCACCTCACGAGCGACGCGACCTGCTCGACCTGCCACGGCACCGGTGCTGCTCCCGGCACCGCGCCCACCACCTGCGCGACCTGCCACGGCCGTGGCGTGCTCGACGACAACCAGGGGTTCTTCTCGCTCTCACGCCCGTGCCCGACGTGCGGCGGTCGCGGGGTCACCATCGAGACCCCGTGCGCGACCTGCCGGGGCAGCGGCGTCGAGCGCCGACCACGCGAGGTCAAGGTGCGCATCCCGGCCGGCGTGACCGACGGTCGGCGCATCCGGCTGAAGGGCCGCGGCGATCCCGGTCGCAACGGCGGCCCGCCTGGCGACCTGTACGTCACCTGCCGGGTGCAGCCCCACGACCTGTTCCGGATCGACGGCCGCAACCTGGCGCTCACCGTGCCGGTCACGTTCCCCGAGGCCGCGCTGGGGGCCGACGTCACCGTGCCCACCATCGACGGCGGCACCGTCAAGCTCCGGCTCCCGGCCGGCACCCGCAACGGGCGGACGTTCCGGGTGAAGGGCCGCGGCGTCCCGAGCCCGCGGGGCGACGGCGATCTGCTGGTCACCGTCGAGGTGGCGGTGCCGGCCAAGCTCTCGGCCGCGGAGCGCAAGGCGGTCGAGGCCCTCGCCGCGGCCGGCACAGAATCGCCTCGCGCGCACCTCGGCGTCGAGGAGGGTTGACGTGGCCCCCAAGCCCACCACCGCCGTCTACATCATCTCCGTGGCCGCTGAGCTGGCCGGTGTCCACCCCCAGACGCTGCGGATCTACGAGCGCAAAGGTCTGCTCGATCCGGCCCGCACGGCGGGCGGCAGCCGCCGCTACAGCGAAGCGGACATCGATCTGCTGCGCCGCATCCAGGAGCTGACCAACGAGGGCCTGAACCTCGCCGGGGTGCAGCGCGTGCTCGCCCTCGAAGAGGAGAACCGCCGGCTGCAGGCCGAGCTCGAGCACGCTCGCCGCGACGCGCGCGACGAGGTCGAGGAGGTCGAGCGGCGGCACCGCTACGACCTCGTGCCGGTACGCCAGGCCGTCGTGCTGTACGAGGGCCGCCGACGTCGCTGACCAGCGGCGAGCGGCGCGACCCACGCAAAACTTGAGTGCCTGAGCATCAACTTTGACACGAGAGACGGGTAGGCTCGCACCATGGCGATGGACCCCAACCGCTGGACCCTGAAGACCCAAGAAGCGTTCAATGCGGCGGTCGAGCGCGCTCGCGCCGAGAACCACCCTGAGGTCACCCCCGATCACCTCCTGGCCGCCCTGCTGGGGCAGGAGGAGGGCGTCGTGCTCCCGATCCTCGAGAAGGTCGGGACCGCCCCGCTCAGCCTGCGCAACCGCGCGGAGGACGCGCTGGCCAAGCTGCCGAAGGCGTACGGGTCCGAGGCCCGGCTGTCGCGGGACCTGCAGCGGGTCATCGACGCCGCCGACCAGGCCCGCTCCGAGCTGCACGACGAGTACCTCTCCACCGAGCACCTCCTGCTGGCCCTCGCCGACGTGCTCGGCGTCGAGCGCGACGCGCTCCTCACCGCGCTCCGCGAGGTCCGGGGCAGCCATCGGGTCACCAGCCAGAACCCCGAAGACCAGTACCAGTCGCTCGAGAAGTACGGCCGTGACCTCACCGAGGCGGCGCGGCAGGGGAAGCTCGACCCGGTCATCGGGCGAGACGAGGAGATCCGCCGCACGATCCAGGTGCTCAGCCGGCGCACCAAGAACAACCCGGTGCTGATCGGCGAGCCCGGCGTCGGGAAGACGGCCATCGTCGAGGGCCTGGCCCGGCGCATCGTCGAGGGCGACGTTCCCGAGGGTCTCAAGAACAAGCGGCTGATCAGCCTCGACCTCGCCGGCATGGTGGCCGGCGCCAAGTTCCGCGGCGAGTTCGAGGAGCGGTTGAAGGCGGTGATGAAGGAGATCACCGACGCCCAGGGCGAGGTCATCACGTTCATCGACGAGCTGCACACGATCGTGGGTGCCGGGAAGGCCGACGGCGCGATGGACGCCGGCCAGATGATCAAGCCGATGCTGGCCCGGGGCGAGCTGCGGCTCATCGGTGCCACCACGCTGGCCGAGTACCGCAAGTTCATCGAGGCGGACGCCGCGCTCGAGCGTCGCTTCCAGCAGGTCTACGTCGCGCCGCCTTCGGTCGACGCCACGATCGCGATCCTGCGGGGGCTCAAGGAGCGCTACGAGGTCCACCACGGCGTCCGTATCCAAGACGCCGCGCTCGTCGCGGCCGCCGTGCTCTCCGACCGCTACCTGACCGGGCGCTTCCTGCCCGACAAGGCCATCGACCTGATCGACGAGTCCGCCTCCAAGCTGCGCATCGAGATCGACTCGCTCCCCACCGAGATCGACGTGGTCGAGCGCCGCATCCGCCAGCTCGAGATCGAGCGCGTCGCGCTTGCCAAGGAGACCGACGACGTGTCGATCGCCCGGCTGGCCGCCCTCGACGAAGAGCTGGCCAACCTGCAAGAGCAGGCCAGCGGCATGAAGGCGCACTGGCAGGCCGAGAAGGACGCCATCGCCACCATCCGCCAGCTCAAGGAGCAGCTCGAGGCCAAGCGCAGCGAGATCGAGCGCGAGGCCGACCTCACCAAGGCGGCCGAGATCCGCTACGGCCAGATCCCCGAGCTGGAGCGAGCCGTCGACGAAGCCACCGCCCGCTTGGCCGAGCTGCAGTCGACCCAGCAGATGCTGAAAGAGGAGGTCGACGAGGAGGACGTGGCCGAGGTCGTCTCCAAGTGGACCGGGGTCCCCGTCTCGCGGCTCATGGAGGGTGAGGTCCAGAAGCTCATCCGCATGGAAGACGTGCTGCACGAGCGGGTGATCGGCCAGGACGAGGCCGTCACCGCGGTCGCCAACGCCATCCGCCGCAGCCGCAGCGGCCTGTCCGACCCGAACCGACCCATCGGCTCGTTCCTGTTCCTCGGCCCGACCGGCGTCGGCAAGACCGAGCTGGCCCGCACGCTGGCGGACTTCCTGTTCGACGATGCCAAGGCCATGGTCCGCATCGACATGAGCGAGTACATGGAGAAGCACGCGGTCTCGCGCCTCGTCGGCGCGCCCCCCGGCTATGTCGGCTACGACCAGGGCGGCCAGCTGACCGAGGCCGTGCGCCGCCGGCCGTACTCGGTGATCCTCCTCGACGAGATCGAGAAAGCTCATCCCGACGTGTTCAACATCCTGTTGCAGGTACTGGACGACGGTCGGCTCACCGACGGGCAGGGCCGCACCGTCGACTTCACCAACTGCGTGCTGATCATGACCTCCAACCTGCCGGGCGACCCGCTCGACGTGTTCAAGCCCGAGTTCGTGAACCGCATCGACGAGATCGTGCGCTTCCGCTCGCTCACCGAGGCCGACCTCGGGCGCATCGTCGAGATCCAGCTGCAAGGCCTGCGCGACCGGCTGGCCGAGCGGCGCATCACGCTCGCCGTCACCCCGGTGGCCGAGCTGGCCCTGGCCAAAGAGGGCTTTGATCCGGCCTACGGCGCCCGCCCGCTCAAGCGGGTCATCCAGCGCGAGATCGGCGACCGGCTCGCCGTCCTCCTGCTCGAGGGCAAGGCCACCGACGGCACCACCGTCACCGTCGATGCCACGGCGGACGGTTACATCACCATCGCGGTCTGACCCAGTTTCAGCCGCGGCCCCCTCGGGAACGACTCCAACGCTTCCCCGCACACGTACCGCTCCCGGCCTGACGGAGATCCCGAGACCATGGCACTGTCGTCGGAAGAACGCACCCTCCTCCACCAACGCTTCACCCACTCGATCGGACC
>JAODBM010000238.1 GCA_025463985.1 Acidimicrobiales bacterium | reverse complement strand
GACGCGGTGGCCGAGCCCTGGCCGGGGCAGGTGCCGGCTCCGTCACCGGCGCTCGTGCATCCGACGTCCCAGCCGGCCGAGGTGGTCGACGGCGCCGACCGTCCGGTGGCCGTGTCGGGCCGTGGCGAGGCGAGCGCGCCACCGGCCCGGGTCACGCTCGACGGTGGCCGGCGCGTCGAGGTCGTGGCCTGGGCCGGACCATGGCCAGTCGACGAGCGTTGGTGGGACCCGGCCCGCCACCGCCGCCGGGCCCGCTTCCAGGTCCTCCTGGCCGACGGCACCGCCCACCTCCTGGTGGTCGAGGCCGGCCGCTGGTGGGTCGAAGCCACCTACGACTGATCCCCGAACTGGGCGGGGAGTCGGTCGTCCTGGCGGCCGCGGTCCCGCCCGGTTGGTTGGTGTCTCGAACTGGGCGGGGGAGCGGTGGTCCTGGCGGCCGCGGTCCCGCCCAGTTGGGCGGTGTCTCGAACTGGGCGGAGGATCGGTCGCCCTGGCGGCCGCGGTCCCGCCCAGTTGGGCGGGCGGGGCGGGGCCGCCGGCAGGGCCGCGGTCAGCCCTCGTCGCTGCTGGCGCCGTCGGCCGCACCTGACGACACGGCCTTCGCCGGCTCCGGCTTGGCGCTGCCGTTCGAGCCGTTGCTGCCGACGCCGTTGGTGTTGGCGCCGCTCAGCAGGTTGCGGGCCATCTGCAAGCCGGTGACCCCCTGGCTGAGCGCCTGGGCCAGCACGTCGGACAGGCCCTGCGCGCCGTTGAGCAGGATCATCTGATCGATGTCGCCGAACGGCTTGGCCGCGGCCTCGACGATGGCGGGCCAGTTCTCCGCCAGCTGCTGGCCGATGACCGCGTCCTGGTTCTGCGCGAGCGCGTCGGCCCGGGCCTTGATGGCCTCGGCCGCGGCCATGCCCTTGGCCCGCACCGCCTCGCCCTCGGCCAGGCCCTTGGCCTGTGTGGCGGCCGCCTCGGCCTCGCCGATCTGGCGGGTGGACGTGGCCTGCGCCTCGGCGGCGAGCTTGACGTGCTCGGCCTCGGCGGCGGCGGACAGCCGCACCCGCTCGGCCTCGGCGCCCGCGGCCAGCTTCACCTTTTGGGCGTTGGCCTGGGCTTCGAGCTCGGTCTCGGTCTTCTTGGCCTCGGCGCCCGAGATGCGGGCGTCGCGCTCGGCCTTGGCCAACGTCGTCTGGTGGTACGCCTGCGCGTCGGCCGGCTTGCGCACGGTCGCCTGCAAGCGCTGCTCCTCGCGCTCGGCCTCGAGCTCGGCCACCTTGGTCTCCTCGACCACGACCTCCTGGCGGGCCTGCGCCTCGGTCCGCGGCCCGGCCTGCTTGGCCAGTGCCGAGGCCTGGTCGATCTCGGCCTGGTAGCCGGCCTGCTTGACCGAGCTGGCCCGCCGGGCCTCGGCCTTCAGCGCTTCGGCCTCCTGCTCGCGTTCGGTGGCCTCGCGATCTGCCGCGGCCTGGGCGATGCGGGCCTGGCTCTGCACGGCGGCGGCGTGGGGCCGGCCGAGGTTGGCGATGTAGCCGGTGGGGTCCTCGATCTCCTGTACCTGCAGCGAGTCGACGATGAGGCCGAGCTTCTCCATCTCCGTGCCCGACGACTCACGGGTCAGCTGGGTGAGCTTCTCCCGGTCGCGGATCATCTCCTCGACCGTCATGTTGCCGACGATGGCCCGGAGGTGGCCGGCGAAAACGTTGTGGACCCGGAGGTCCATCTGCGCCTGCTGGTCGAGGAAGCGCCGGGCCGCGTTGGCGATCGACGCGAAGTCGTCGCCGACCTTGTAGATGACCACGCCGCGGATGCCGAGCGGGATGCCCTGGTGGGTGACGCAGTCGATGGCCAGCTCGGCTTCACGCAGGTCGAGCGAGAGCCGGCGGACGGTCTGGACACCCGGGAACACCATCGTGCCCTTGCCGGTGATGATCTTGAAACCGAGGCTGTCCTCGATCTCGTTCGTGGCGTGGGCATGGCGGATGCCCGAGATGATGAGCGCCTCGTTCGGCTCGGCCACCCGCCACATCATGCGGAAGAGGATGAGCGCGAACACGAGGACGCCGAGGACGACGCCGCCGATGATCAACATGTGCATTGCACCTCGATCGTGGTCAGAGGGGAGTCACGACGACGGTGCGTGGCGGCAACAGCTCGACCACCAGCACGCGGGTGCCGGGGGCGATCTCTTCGTTGGTGTCGTTGGCATAGGCATGAAAGGCCTCCGTCCCACCGCGCACCGGGATCACCACCTCCCCGATCCGGCCGGGACCGACGCGGCCGGTGACCCGGCCGGTCTTCCCGACGAGCTGATGATCTGCCATAGCTGTTGCCCACGCTCCTGGTCGTTCTTGCCGATCCGGAGACCACTCAGCCGGTCCGGCTCCTCGATCATCCTTCCACTCCATCGGCGCGCAATGGCGCCTGACCTGAATTGATGCGTGGGCCACGCGTCGGTCGTGTGTCTTGAGGTCGCATTGATGAAGAACGAGTTTCGTTCCCATTTCTGCCCTCTCGGGCCGTTTGAAAATCTGCGGCGGGAGCGTCGGATCTGCGCCATCCGCGACGATGGAGGGGCATGACCTCGAGCGAGCCGGCCGGCCAGGATCCGGCCCACGCGCTGCTCGCCCTCTATGACCGGGCGCTGCCGCAGGTGTACGGCTATCTCCTGCGCCGTTGTGGGGGCGCCGCGCTCGCTGAGGACCTCACTGCGGACACGTTCCTGGCCGCCGTGCACGCCATCGACCGCGATCGGGTGGATGCGGTGAGCGTCGCCTGGCTGATCGGCATCGCCCGCCACAAGCTGGTCGACCACTGGCGACGCCAGGCCCGCGAGGAGCGCCGGCTGCGGCTCGCCGCCAACGAGCCGAGCCCACCGGACGATCCGTGGGCCGAGGTCCTCGACCGCGCACGCGCCGCCGGGGTGCTCGCCGCGATCGGGGCGCAGCACCGGGCCGCGCTGGTGCTGCGCTACGTCGACGGCTTGCCGGTCGCCGACGTCGCCGCCCACCTCGGCCGAACCCTGGCCGCCACCGAGGCCCTGCTCACCCGGGCCAAGTCGGCGTTCCGCACCGCCTACGAGTCGACCGGAAGGAGGGCCGATGGCGACTGACCCGTTCGACCGCCTGCGGGAGCCGGCCATCCCGGCCGAGCCACGACCCGAGTTCGCCGCGCAGCTGCGACGCCGCATCGCCGAGGCGCTGGGCCTCGGCGCCGACCCCACCGGAGGACCGATGGCCCCGAGCCACCTGTACTACTTCACGATCCCGACGCCGGACGCCGAGCGGGCCGCGGCCTTCTACGGCGAGCTGCTCGGCTGGCAGCTCGAGCGCGGCAGCGCCGGCGGCTACCACATCGCCAACATCACGCCACCGGGCGGGATCTCGCCGTCCGAGGAGACCCAGCCGAGCGTCTGGCTGACCGTGGACGGCATCGACGCCGCCGCCGAGCGCGTCCGCGCTGCCGGGGGCGAGGCGGACGAGCCGGTGGAGTACGCGTCCGGCTGGGCCGTCTCGTGCCGGGACGACCAGGGCACGCACTTCGAGCTCTCGGTCCCGATCCCCGAGTACGACACCGAGCCAGTCAGCGGGTCGCGGCCGGGCGAGCTCTTCTACGTCTCGATCCCGGCCGCCGATCCCGAGCGGGGCCGACGCTTCTACGCGGCCGTGTGCGGCTGGGAGTTCGGCGAGCCGGGCTCGGCCGGCGGCATGCACGTCAGCAACGTGGTGCCCGACTGCGGGCTCGGGGGCGGTCGGTCCGGCGACCACCCCGAGCTGTGGTTCCGGGTCGCCGACCTCGACGCCGCGGCCGCCAAGGTGGTCGAGCTGGGCGGCACCGTGGGCGACCGCTCGCAGGGCGACGAGGGTCGCCACCTCGTCTGCGCCGACGACCAGGGCATCGCCTTCAACCTCAGCGAGCCGGCGTCCGGCTACTGAGCCGCTCGCGGGCTCCCGGGGCGATCCGTCGTGGCGGCAACGGTGTGCCGGGCGTCCTAGGGAGGCGCCGGCCCGTGAGCGTAGGGTGCGGCTCAGCAACAAGAAGGAGTGGCCATGGGCGTCGTCGGGGACCGGGCGCAGCGGCGGCTGGTCGCCGCGGGCTACCTGTTCCTGGTGGGCTCAGCCGTCCACATCTTCGACCACCTGCGGCGCGGGCAGGGCAGCGTGACCGAGCAGCTGTATTGGGCCGGAAACCTGGCGCTGGTCGTGCAGGTGGTGGTGATCACGCTCGTGCTCACGCGCCATCGGGTGGCGCCGCTCGCCGCGGTGGCCGCCGGGTTCCCGCTCGCCATCGGGTTCGCGGCCGCCCACTGGCTCCCGCACTGGAGCTCGCTGAGCGACTCGTTCGTCGAGGGCGGGGTCAGCGTGTTCTCGATCGTGGCCTCCGCGCTGGAGATCGCCGGCGCGCTCGCGGTGGGCTTCGCGGGGCTGGCGGTCATCCGGGCCCGCGGCCTCGCGTCGACCTCGAGCCACTCGTCGGTCGCCGGCATCTGATCCGCCCGATCCGAGGATGCCGCTCGCGGGCAAACCGGGTGGGCCGTCGCGATGCGGTGCGCGAGGCTGACCGCCGCATGGGGGACCTCGAGCAGGACACGCGGGTCGAGGGCGGCGACGGCCGTTATGTCGCGACCCTCGACGAGGACTGGAACATCTGGGGCCCGAACGGGGGGTACCTGGCCGCGGTGCTGCTGCGGGCGGCGGGCGCGCATGCCCAGGTGCCGCGCCCGGCGACGCTGTCCGTGCAGTTCCTCGCCCGCGCCGAGTTCGGGCCGGTCGACATCGAGGCGACCACGTTGCGCCGCACCCGGCGGGCGGAGGCGGTGCAGGTCACGATGACCCAGGACGGACGGACCGTCGCCATCGCCCTCGTGTGGCTCGTCGCCGGCGGTCTCGCCGGGCTCGAGCACGACGTGACCCGCATGCCGGACGTTCCCTCCGCCGACGCGCTGCGCAGCTGGGACCAGCTGGTCGTCGAGAACGACATCCCCCCGCCACCGTTCCGGTTCTGGGACAACATCGAGCACTGGCCGGTCACCTGGGAGGACGAGTGGCCTCCCCCCGGACCGCTCCCACCGCTGTCGGTGACCTGGTTCCGCTTCCGGCCGTGCGCCGTGTTCGCGGACCAGCTCGTCGACGCCGCCCGGCTCGTGGTCGTGCTCGACACCATGGGCTGGCCGGCCGCGACGATGGCCCACGCCTGGGACTGGCCGCCCGACTCGCCAACCTGGATCGCACCGAGCCTCGACCTCTCCGTGCGGTTCCACTGCTTCGCCCCGCGCAGTGAGCGGCTGCTCGTGCGCATGGAGGCACCGCTCGGAGCCCACGGCCTGATCACGACCGAGGGTCGGGCCTGGGCCGAGGACGGCACGCTCCTGGCGTCGGCCGCGTCGCAGCTGCTCTGCACGCCGGTCCCGCCCAGCTGACCGGCCGGCGGCCGGCGCCGGGCGTGGGGCGTCGTTGCGTCCCGCTCGTGGCGTCGCCGGTGTCATTGCGTGCCGCCGACGGCGCTCGCGGGTGTTGCTCCGTCGCACCCGCTGGGAGCGGGCCGGCACCTGCAGTGGGGCGTGGGGCCCGGGTCGCGCGAAAGCGGCGTGGCGCTCAGCTCGTGGCGGTGGGCACCGGGCCCGGGGCCGTGCAGAGCGGCGTCGTGATGCTGGGGTTCTTCGGCGGCGGGAGCGCCGGCGCGATGGCGAAGGCCGGGGTGCCGTGCAGGTCGAGGCTGTCAAGCAGGCCGTCCGCATTGGCGTCGCGGTCGGTCAAGGCCGGCAGGTTGAACTTGGTCTCGACCAGCTTGAGGATCGAGGTGTGGTCGTGGACCACGTGCGAGACGTAGTCCTTGCGGGCGAAGGGCGAGACGATCACCGCCGGGACGCGGAAGCCGTAGACGTCGAACCGGCCGGCCGTGTCGCCCGCCTTCAGCTGGGGCGGTACGGCGTCGGGCGGGACCGCGGCCGGCGGGGGGACGTGGTCGTAGTAGCCGCCGTGCTCGTCGTAGAGCCAGATCAGCACGGTCTTCGACCAGCCGGGCCCCCGCAGCGCGGCGTCCACGACCTTGGCCACGAACGACTCGCCGGTCGAGATGTCGTCGCTGTTCTCCTCCGACGCGTGGTCGAAGTTGGGATCGACGAGGCTGAAGGCGGGCAGCCGTCCGGCGGCCGCGTCGGCGAAGTAGTCGGCGATGGGCACGACGCTGCCGGGGCTGCGGTTGATCACCGGGCCGAACAGGCCGGTGGTCGGGAGATCGGTGAAGTAGTTGCGCCAGGGGACGTGGTGCTTGTTCAGCGCGTCCATGATCGTGCCGTTGGGCGGCTGGAAGCCGGTGATGCCCTCCGCGTTGGTGGCGACGTTGCCGCGTGACGTGCCCGCCAGCAGGTAGCGCCGATTGGGATAGGTCTGGCCCATGCACGAGCCGAACCACCGGTCGCAGAGTGGGAAGGTCGACGCGAGCGCGTGGTAGAAGGGCAGATCGGCGGCGGTCCAGTACCCCATGGCCACGGGGCCGCTGTCGCTGCGCACGAACCCGTCCATCTTCCCGTGGTTCCACTGGGCGTGGGTGGCGTTCCAGGCCTGGCTCGGCTTCTTCGGCAGCTGGCACGTGTTGGGCATGTGGAACGCCCGGACCGGGTGCCCGGCGGCGTCGAGGCAGGTCGCGGTCGGGTTGCCGTCGGTGCCGAGGACGAAGCCGTCGCCGCGCCGGAGCACCCCCAGGTAGTTGTCGTACGAGTGGTTCTCCATCATCACGACGACCACGTGCTCGATCTGTGGGAGCAGGTCGGTGCCTTCGGGCCGGGTGGGGTCGGGGCGCTCGCCGGCCCGGCGGAGCGGGACCGGCTTCGTCGTCGTCGGTGCGATGGTGCGGGCGGTCGATGGCGCGGTCGTCGCCGACGTGCCGGACGACGAGCTCGACGAGTTCGACGAGCATGCTCCGAGCGTCAGCCCCGCGGCCGTCGCGCCGGCGCCGACCAGAAATCCCCGACGGGTGATGGGCACGTGCAGGTTGTAGCGCGCCCGGGGGACGAGCGGGCGTCCCCCGGGTGAACGTCGCTCGCGCCGCCAACGCGAACGTCGTCGGCGGGTCACCGCGCTTGATCGAACACACGTTCGATGACAGGGTGCACGGGTGGGATTCGGCAACCCCTCGATTCCGTGGTCCGAGCTCGAGCAGCGGCTGTCCGGCGCGCCTCGCCGCGAGAGCCTCGAATGGCTGCCCGAGGGGGCGAACGGGGGCGACAGCCCGGCCTGGTCGCGCAAGCGGGGCGCCTACGAGCCGCCGCCCAAGCTGCAGCGGGTGGCCGGGGCGGTGCCGTACGCCGAGCTGCACTGCCACTCCAACTTCAGCTTCCTCGACGGCGCCTCCCACCCCGAGGAGTTGGCCGAGGAAGCGGCCCGGCTCGGGCTCGAAGCGCTCGCCGTCACCGACCACGACGGGTTCTACGGCGTGGTCCGGTTCGCCGAGGCGGCGCGGGCGGTGGGGCTGCCCACGGTGTTCGGTGCCGAGGTCACGCTCGACACGGCCGAGCAGCCGCTCCCGTCCAAGCCGCAGCCCGGGCAGGCCGATCCCGTGGGCCAGCACCTGGTCGTGCTGGCCCGCGATCCGGTCGGCTACGCCGGGCTGGCCCGCGCCCTCAGCCGGGCGCAGATGGCGGGGGAGAAGGGCGCGCCCCGCATCGGGCTGGCCGACCTGGCCGATGAGGCCGGCGGGCGCTGGGCCGTGCTCACCGGCTGCCGGAAGGGTCCGGTGCCGGCCGCGCTCGAGCGGGACGGGCCGGCCGCCGCGGCCCGCGCCCTCGACCGACTGGTCGCCGCCTTCGGGCGCGACAACGTCGTGGTCGAGCTGTGGGACCACGGCGATCCGCTCGACGCCGCCCGCAACGACGCGCTGGCCGACCTCGCGGTGCGCCGCGGGGTGGGCCTGGTCGCCAGCGGCAACGTCCACTACGCGGTGCCGGCCCGCCGCCGGCTGGCCACCGCGCTCGCCGCGGTGCGGGCCCGGCGCAGCCTCGACGAGATCGACGGGTGGCTGCCGGCCGGGGCCGGGGCCCACCTGCGCTCGGGGGTCGAGCAGGCCCGCCGCTTCGCCCGCTTCCCCGGCGTGGTCGAGGCCGCCGCCGAGCTCGGCCGGGCCTGCGCGTTCGACCTTGCCCTCGTCGCGCCCAACCTCCCGCCCTTCCCGTGTCCCGAGGGCCTCGACGAGATGGCCTTCCTCCGCCGCATCGTCGAGCGCGGCGCATCCCGTCCCACCCGCTACGGCCCCCGCCCCCGCCCCCGACCCACCGAAGTGGGTGGGGGTTCGGTCGCTGGGGCGACCTCGGTTCCGCCCAGTTCGGGAGGTGCGGGTCGGTCGGTGGCTGAGCGGGCGTGGGCGCAGATTGACCACGAGCTCGACGTGATCGAGGCGCTCGGGTTCCCGGGCTACTTCCTCATCGTGTGGGACATCGTGCAGTTCTGCGAGCGCAACGACATCTTCTGCCAGGGTCGGGGGTCGGCGGCCAACAGCGCGGCGTGCTATGCCCTCGGCGTCACCAAGGCCGACGCCGTGGGGCTCGGCCTGCTGTTCGAGCGCTTCCTCTCGCCCGAGCGCGATGGTCCGCCCGACATCGACCTCGACATCGAGAGCGGCCGGCGCGAGGAGGTCATCCAGTACGTCTACGAGCGCTACGGCCGGCAGAGCGCGGCCCAGGTTGCCAACGTCATCACCTATCGGGCTCGCTCGGCCGTGCGCGACATGGCCAAGGCCCTCGGCGCCGCCACCGGCCAGCAGGACGCCTGGAGCAAGCAGCTCGACCCCTGGGGCGGCATCCGCCCTGCACTGGAGGAGCGAGCGCGAGCAGACGGCGCGGAGGAGGCCGGTGAGGCTGGACAGATCCCGGCCGAGGTGCTCGAGCTGGCGGCCGAGGTCGAGCACTTCCCCCGACACCTCGGCATCCACTCGGGCGGCATGGTGCTGTGCGACCGGCCGGTGGTCGAGGTCTGCCCGGTCGAGTGGGGGCGCATGGCCGACCGCAGCGTCCTGCAGTGGGACAAGGACGACTGCGCCGCGGTGGGCCTCGTGAAGTTCGACCTGCTCGGCCTCGGCATGCTCACCGCGCTGCACCACGCCGTCGACCTCATCCGCGAGCACACCGGCGTCGAGGTCGACCTGGCCACCATCCCGCAGGAGGACGCGGTCTACGAGATGCTCTGCCGGGCCGACTCGATCGGCGTGTTCCAGGTCGAGAGTCGAGCCCAGATGGCCACGCTGCCCCGCCTGAAGCCCCGCACGTTCTACGACCTCGTGGTCGAGGTGGCGTTGATCCGGCCCGGGCCCATCCAGGGCGGCTCGGTCCACCCCTACATCCGCCGGCGCAACGGTCAGGAGGAGATCACCTACCTGCACCCGCTGCTGAAGCCCTCGCTCGAGAAGACCCTCGGCATCCCGCTGTTCCAGGAGCAGCTGATGCAGATGGCCATCGATGTGGCCGGCTTCACCCCGGGCGAGGCCGACCAGCTGCGCCAGGCCATGGGCTCCAAGCGGTCTCACGAGCGCATGGAGCGGCTGCGCCAGCGGCTGTACGACGGCATGGCCGAGCGGGGCATCACCGGGCCGGTGGCCGACGAGATCTACGCCAAGCTCGCGGCCTTTGCGAACTTCGGCTTCCCCGAGAGCCACTCGGTGAGCTTCGCCTACCTCGTGTACTCGTCGTCGTGGATCAAGCTGCACCACCCGGCCGCCTTCTGCGCCGCGCTGCTCAACGCCCAGCCCATGGGCTTCTACTCGCCCC
>JAODBM010000187.1 GCA_025463985.1 Acidimicrobiales bacterium | reverse complement strand
ACCACGCCGGTGGGCCGGGAACGGGACGCGGCGCAGGCCGGACGTCCCGCGGCCGAGCGGCGGTTCCTCGAACGGCTGGACGCCCGCCTCGCGGGCGGGGTGCCCGTCAACGAGGCGCACCCGCTGCCGCCGCCGGTCGAGCGGGTCCCGGTGATCGGCTACCGCCGGGTCGACTCCGACGACCTGCTCGGCTCGTTCGTCGCGATGGCCGAGTCGGTCGGGGCGCGCGTCCACCTCGTCGCGGGCACCACCGTGCCCGAGGACCTGCTCGCCGACGTCGTCGCCCGCCACCAGGTGCGACGCGTCGTCACCAGCGCCGAGCCCGAGGCGCTGCTCGTCGGCGACGCGCTGCGCGCCCTCGATCCCGCCGTCGACGTCAGCCTCGCCGCCGGCCGACGCACCGAGACCGCGGCGGCCGACCTCGGCGTCACCTCGGCGGCCGCGCTCGTCGCCGCGACCGGGTCGCTCGCCCTCGACTGTGCGGTCGTCGGCGACCGCACCGTGAGCCTCCTGCCCCGCGTGCACCTGTGCGTCGCGTCCGCCGATCGCCTCGTCGCCAGCCCGGGGGACCTGTGGCGGGCGTTCGACGACCGCGACGCCGCGCCGCTGCCCTCCAACCTCGTGCTGGTCCCCGGACCCAGCCGCACCGGCGACATCGCGCAGCTGCTCACGATCGGCGTCCACGGCCCGACCGCCGTCGAGATCGTCGTCACCGGCGCGCCACGGCCCTGACTCGGTCGCCCGCGTAAACGGCTGATGTCGGCGCCGTGAACGCTTGCGAGGGGTCCACCACGCGGCGCGTCGCAGGGGGTGGAATGGGTGACGGTGCCTCACCTCAGAGCCGTCAACCGCCCGGTCGACCCGACCGACAGGACCTGATGGCGACCGTCACGACAGGGGGACATGTGACCGACCGCTTTGCTGTGCCTGCTCCCGCGCGCCAGCGCACCTACATCCTCGACACGTCGGTGCTGCTGGCCGACCCGAGGGCGCTGGTGCGCTTCGACGAGCACGCGATCGTGCTGCCCGTCGTGGTGCTGATGGAGCTGGAGGCGAAGCGGAACCATCCCGAGCTCGGCTGGGCCGCCCGCCACGCGCTGCGCCATCTCGAGCGGCTGCGCCTCGAGAACGGGTCGCTCACGATCCCCTCCACGGTCAACGAGCACGGCGGCACGCTGCGGGTCGAGCTCAACCACCAGTCCACGGCGGGGCTGCCGCCGGCGATGGCCGCCGACAACAACGACCACCGCATCCTCGCCGTGGCGCACAACCTGCGGCTGGAGGGCCACGACGTCACCGTGGTCACGAAAGACCTGCCGCTCCGGCTGAAGGCGAGCATCGTCGGCCTGGCCGCCGACGAGTACCGCAACGAGCTGGCCACCGACGTCTCGTGGTCGGGCTTCGCCGAGGTGCAGGTCGACCGCCTCGACATCGACGAGCTGTTCGCGGCGCGCGTCCTCGACCTCCCCGCGGCCCGCGACCTGCCGTGCAACACCGGCGTGGCGCTGCACGCCGGGTCGCAGTCCGCGCTCGGCCGGGTGCACGAGGACAAGCGCGTGCACCTGGTGCGCGGCGACCAGACCCTGTTCGAGGTGAGCGGCCGCTCGGCCGAGCAGCGCATCGCGATCGACGTGCTGGCCGATCCGTCGGTGGGCATCGTCAGCCTCGGGGGCAACGCCGGCACCGGCAAGAGCGTGCTGGCGCTGGCCGCCGGCCTCGACGCCGTGCTCGAGCAGCGGTCCCACAAGCGCATCCTTGTGTTCCGGCCGCTGTTCGCCGTCGGTGGTCAGGAGCTGGGCTACCTGCCAGGCGACCGCGACGAGAAGATGGCGCCGTGGGCGGCGGCCGTGTTCGACGCCCTGGAGTCGATCGCCGGCCCCGAGGTGGTGGAGGAGGTGCTGGCCCGCAACCTCCTGGAGGTGCTGCCGCTGACCCACATCCGCGGGCGCAGCCTCACCGACACGTTCGCCATCATCGACGAGGCGCAGAACCTGGAGCGTCCGGTGCTGCTGACGGCCCTGTCCCGGCTCGGCGAGGGAAGTCGGGTGGTGCTCACCCACGACGTGGCCCAGCGCGACAACCTGCGGGTCGGCCGCCACGACGGCATCGTCTCGGTCATCGACGCCCTCAAGGGCCACCCGCTGTTCGCCCACGTCACGTTCACCCGGAGCGAGCGGTCGGCGGTCGCGGCCCTGGTCACGAGCCTTTTGGACGACCCCCTGGCGTGATCCTCCGGCGCCCGATGGGCGCGAACCGGACGGGTTCGCCTACGATGACCCGTCCGACCTTCGCGCCCGGCAAGAGAGAATCCCGATGTCCAAGAGCGACAAGCGCCCGATCATCAAGCTCAAGTCCACCGCCGGCACGGGGTTCACGTACGTCACCCGGAAGAACAAGACCAACACCCGGGAGCGCATCGAGCTGCGCAAGTACGACCCGAAGATCCGCCAGCACGTGATCTTCAAGGAAGAGCGCTGAGCGCTGCTTCGCGGGGGCGCAGCCCCGGCGAACGTGTGCGTCCGCAACTTTTCACCTGAGCTTCTCATCCAGGCTGCCGCTGGATACGTACTCGTTCTCGGAGCACGTGGTCCTCGGAGGAGGAGAGAGGCGCGACATGAGCGACATCCAAGACCCGAAGGTGCTGCCTCCGGACTGGCGGCCGCCCGCGTGGATGGCGCATGCGTCCTGTCGTGGCCGGACCGAGCTCTTCTTCGCGCCGCACGCCGAGCGACCGCAGGCCCGCGTGCAGCGCGAGGCCCGCGCCCGGCGCATCTGCCTCTCGTGCCCCGTGCTGGTCGAGTGCCGCAACCATGCCCGCGGCCACCTCGAGTACGGCGTGTGGGGCGGCGAGTCCGAGGACGATCGGGCGCAGTGCGGCTCGCCGGTGCCGACGCCGGTCGGTGGGCGCAGCCGGCGGCGCTTGGCCCAGCAGGCATCGCGCCGCGAAAGCGCCTGACCGCGACCTGAGCGCGAGGTCGCGTCCCCGTCGGGACCATCCCCCGCCTGGCGCGCGGTGCTTCGTAGCATCGATCGCGCAGGGGGATGACTCGTCCTGGGAGGACGAATGGCGCGACGACCGACGGTGTACGGCCTGGACATCGAGACCGACACGACGATCAACGGCCTCGACCCCGCAGTGGCGCCTGTGCTCACCGTCGCCCTGTCGTCGGACGGCTACGACGAGGTCTTCTCCGGCCCCGAGGCCCTCCTGCTGGCCGATCTCGATCGCCGCCTGGCCGATCTGCCACCGGGGATCCTCGCGACCTGGAACGGCGCCGCGTTCGACCTGCCGTTCCTGGCGCAGCGGGCCAGCATGCTGCAGGTGGAGATGGGCCTGCGCCTGCGCCTCGACCCGAGCATCGGCCTGCGCCGCGCGCCCCTGCCGGGCCATGCCGGCGCCTACCGCGGCCGCTGGTACGGCCACGGCCACCTCGATGCGTACCGTCTCTACCGGGGCGACGTGGGGCCGGCGCTGCGGGTGTCGTGCTCGCTGAAGGCCATCGCGCGGCTCGTGGGGCTCGCGCCGCTCGAGGTCGATCGCACCCGCATCCACGATCTGAGCAACGAGGCGCTGCACGCGTACGCGGCGAGCGACGCCCGGTTGGCCCGCGTGCTCGCCGAGCGCCGCTGGCCGAGCGCGGCCCGGTACGTCGATCACCTCGCTCCGGAGGAGGCGGCACCCCTCACGTTCCCGGTCCGGCGCCGCCTCGCGTCGAGCGTGCGCCAGCCCCACCCGGGCGCCGCCACCGCCACCGCCACTGCCTGAGCGGCCGCGCCGGATGCGGCCGCGCCCGCCCGGCTGTCACACCCCGCGGGCAGGCTTGGCCATCGAGGCTCGCCGTCCCCTCCCGACCGTGTGCACGGTCCCGGACCGCCGGAACTCCCCAGCGCCCGAGGACCCTCCATGGCTGCCCACGTCCTGCCCGTTGCCTGTCCGCATCCCACCGACCAGCCGCTCAGCGACCTCGCCGAGGTCTTCGACGAGCGCTTCGCCGACCTCGGCCCGGCCGATCCCGCCCACCTGCTGCGCGTCGAGCCCGACCCCGACGGTGCCGGCCTCACGCTCGGGCTGCTGCCGCTGACGATCGGCGAGCACCCGGGCGACGCGCTGCTGGGGTTCACCGCGCCGCCGGGGTGGTCGGCGATCGGCACCACGGCCATCGCCCAGGTCATCGACGTCAACGACGCGCGGCGCACGCGCACTCCCCAGCGCCTCACCTTCCTGCTCGAACGCTGCGGTCGTTGCACCACCCTGCTCTCCCCCATCGGCTCGCCCCCCACGGCCCGCAGCCGGCTGCCGGGCCCGCCGACGGGCTGGCTGGTCGACGCCTGCGCCCGGGCCCTCGAGCGGCCCACGCCGCCCCCCGCCACCGGGCCCGGCGGCTGGATCGAGGCGGTCTGGCTCGACCACATGATCGCGCTGGCCCTGCTCGAGCCCGCGCGGCGCTGGGTGTGGGGCGACGCCGCCTCCCTGCACCCGCTGGCCGGCTCCGGGCGCACACCGTCGCCGGCCACGCTCCGGCGGCGCACCCGCCACGAGCACGACCGGGGCTGGGAGGCGCAGCGTCGCTCGATGGCGGCCGGGCACGGCCTGCCGATCCTGCCGATCACTGCCGAGCGGGCCGGCTGGTTCGACGAGGGCTCGTTCGCCCGGTTCGCCCAGCAGCTCGCCGGCCCCATGCATGAGGTGCTCGTCGACCTCGCGGCGCTGCTGCCGACCGGGGTCGTCAACCAGGTGCACGAGGCACTCGTCGGTCCCGCCGCGCCCGCTGGGGAGCCGGTGCCGTGAGGTGCGCCATCACCCTCGCCGCCGAGGGCGAGCCATACGATCTCGCCAGCACGTCCCACCCCCTGGAGGATCCATGTGCCCCAACGGGCGCAAGCACGTCGTCGTGGTGGGGCTCGCTCTGGCGATCGCGCTCGGGGCGACCGGCTGCAGTTCGTCGCACACCACGACTGCCAGCAGCGGCGGCCCGCCCGCCGGCCCGGTCCTCACCGTCTGCTCGGACATCCCAAATCGGCCGATGGAGTACGAGGGTCCGGGGCCGCGCGGCCTCAAGTACACCGGCTTCGACATCGAGCTGTTCGACGCCATGGCCCAGCGGCTCAACCGCACCATCGCGGTCACGCCCGTCCACGCCACGCCGTTCGAGAAGATCTTCGACCGGTTGGCCATCGCGGGGCCCGGCGGCTGCGACGTGGTCGTCTCGTCGGTCACCATCACCGACCAGCGCCGGCAGGCCGTGGCCCTCAGCGCCGCCTACTTCACCAACGACCAGTCGCTGCTGGTCAGGCGGGCGTCCGGCATGCGGCGAGCGGCCGACGTGGTCGGCAAGACCGTCGGCGTGCCGATCGGCACCACCGCACAGCGCGATGCCGGCGCTCGCCTGCCCCAGGGCGTCTCGATCAAGGGCTTCGCCGACGCCGCCGGCCTGCGCGGCGCGCTCGAGACGGGCAGCATCCAGGCGATCTTCCAAGACCTGCCCACCAACGCCAACCTCGTCATCGAAGACAAGTCGGTCGCGGTCATCGCCACCTTCCCGACCACGGAGCAGTTCGGCTTCGCGGTCAGGAAGGACCGCACCGCTCTGCGCGATCAGCTCAACACGGCGCTCGGGCAGGTGCGAGCCGACGGCACCTACGCGGCGCTCCACGCCAAGTACTTCCCCACGTCGTAGCCGGTCGCCCTCCCTCCAAGGCGACCGACCACGACTCCCTCGGCGCATCCAGGCGCCCACGCTGGCGGCCGTTCGCATCGTGGCATCCGGCGGCGGGCGCGGCATCGGGGGAACCCCGTGCCTGATCGGGCCCGCTGCGCCCGGCCGCTCTCAGGGCTGCAGCACCACGTCGTCGAGCGCTCGGGCCGACAGCTCGCGCCGGTTGCGCACCCCGAGCTTGCGGAAGATGGCGCTGAGGTGGGCCTCGACCGTGCGGGGGCTGATGAACAGCCGCGCCCCCACCTCCCGGTTCGACGCTCCGCCCACCACCATGCGGGCGATTGCCAGCTCGCGGCTGGTCAGCGCGCCCTCGACCGACGCCGTCTCGTCGACCACGCCGCCCGCAGCGCGCAGCTCGGCGTTGGCTCGCTCGGCCAGGAGCGGGGCACCCACGTCCTCGAGCAGCTGCGCGGCGCGCGCCAGGTGGTCTCGAGCCTCGGCCCGCCGGCGGGCCCGCCGCAGCCGCTCGCCCCACACCAGCTCGGTCCGGCCTTCGCCCACCTTGTTGCCCGCCGCCTGGAACACCGCCACCGCGCTGCCGAGGTGCGCGGCCGCCTCGGCCTCATCGGTCTCCAGCAGGCCGCGCGCCCGGGCCACGGCCCCGATGGCCGCTGGGCTGGCCGGGGTCGCGGCGACCAGCTCGTCCAAGATCGTCCGGGCCTCGTCGATCCGGCCGGACCGCACCAGCACCTCGATCCACTCCGGCTCCCAGCGCACCAGCGACGTGCCGACCGGCGACAGCTCGCGGATCGTGCGGTACGCCCGGTCCGCTGCGGCCAGGTCGCCCTCGACCAGGGAAAGGAAGCCGAGCCCGATCCACGCCGACGCATGGTGCTCACGGCTCGGGCTGCTGAGCAGCAGCTTGGC
>JAODBM010000160.1 GCA_025463985.1 Acidimicrobiales bacterium | reverse complement strand
CGTCGACCGCTGGCTCGACGCGCTCGGCCTGGCCGAGCTGGCCGACCGCCACCCCCGCAGCCTGTCCACGGGTCAGCGCCAGCGGGTCGCCATCGCGGCGGTGGCCATCGGCGGCGCGCCGGTGCTGGTGCTCGACGAGCCCACCCGCGGCATCGACGCCCCGTCGCGCGCTGCTCTGGAGGCCGCGCTGGTCGACCAGGCGGCCGGCGGCGGCGCGGTCGTCCTGGCGACGCACGACGTCGAACTGGCGGCGCGGGTGGCCACCCGCGTGCTGGTGCTCGGTGACGGCGAGCCGGTGGCCGAGGGGCCGGCCCGGGAGGTCCTCGCCGGGTCGCTCTTCGCGCCGCAGGTGCTCCGCGTGCTGCCGCCATACCTCACGCTCGCCGAGGTGGCGGCCGCTCTCGCGACGGAGCCACGACCGTGAGCAGCCCAGAGCGCTCCCGCTCACCCCGGCTGAGCCCATCGTCACCCGGCTCAGGACCACGGCCGGCGACCCCCGACCCGAGCCTGGGCCTGCGCCCCACGGGAGGCTCGTCTCGCTCGGGGGTCTCCCGCTGGCGGGCCGGCATCGTCTACCTGCTGGTCGGCCTCGTCGGCGCCGGGGCGTTCCTGTACCCGTTCTGGCTGCCCAGCACGGCGCTGCCCAACCAGGCGCACACGGGGGACGCGCCGCTGATCGCGGCCGTCGTGGGGTTGCTCGCGGTGGCGGCGGTGACCCTCGAGGTTCGGCGCGGCACGATGAACGGCTCCACGGTCGCGCTCCTCGGCGTGCTCTCCGCCACCGCGGGCCTGCTCAAACTGCTCGACCTGCCCGGCGGCGGCAGCGGCATCTTCTTTCTCGTGGTGCTGGCCGGCGCCGCCTTCGGCCCGCGGTTCGGGCTGCTGCTCGGCCTCAGCTCGTTCGTGGTCGCGGCCGTGCTCTCGGGTGGCATCGGGCCGTGGCTGCCGTTCCAGATGCTGGCCCTGGCGTGGATGGGCGCCGGGGCGGGCGTCGTGGGGCGGCTCACCGGACGCCTCGCGCCCTGGCTGGAGGTCGCCGTCCTCGCGGCCTACGCGTGGGCCTGGGGCTTCGTGTTCGGAGCGATCATGAACCTGTGGTTCTGGCCGTTCGTGCGCGACGGCGGCCCGCTGTCGTGGGAGCCCGGCCTCGGCCTCGGCGCCACGCTGCACCACTACTGGTCGTTCTATGTGGCCACGTCGTTCGCATGGGATGCCGCAGGAGCGCTCGCGAACGCCGTGGTCATCGCCGCCGTCGGGCGGCCGATCCTGCGCACCCTGCGCCGCTTCGCCCACCGCCTCGAGCCCGTGGTGATCCTCGACGCCGCGGCGTTCGCCCTGCCCACCCCCGCCAACCCCGAGCTGGATTGCTAGGCAGACACGAGGCGGAGCACGTCGGCGGTCGTGGCCTTGCCATCGAAGACGACCTCGCCGTCACGCAGCGCGATGCAACGGTCGACGCGCTCCACGAAGTCCGGGTCGTGGGTGGCGACCACGGTGGCGGCGCCGTCCTCGTGCACCTCGTCGAGCATCTCGAGCAGCGCGGCCTTGCCGGTCTGGTCGAGACCGACGAACGGCTCATCCACCAGCAAGACGGAGAACGGCCGCACGAGCGCGAGGACGATCGACGTCTTCTGCCGCAGGCCGCGGCTGAACCGCGACGGGAGGTCGTCGACGCGGTCGATCAGCGAGAGACGGCCGACCAGCTCCTCCGCGTAGTCGTCCCACCCCGGCCCGCTGTGCAGGCGCGACACGTACTCCACGTGCTCGCGCACCGAGAGGTCGTCGTAGAGCACCGGGTCGTCCGGCAGGAACGACGTGGTGGCCCGCGCCTCGGGCGAACCGGTGGGCCAGCCGGCGATCTCCACCTCGCCCGCGGTCGGCTCGAGCAGCCCGGCGGCGAGGCGCAGGAACGTCGACTTGCCCGAGCCGTTGTGGCCGATCAGCGCGACCGACTGGCCGCCCGCGACCGCGAGGTCGAGCGGGTGGAGAGCGACCAGGTCGGCATAGGACTTGCTCAGCCCGATCGACTCGACCGCGGGGGCGTCATCAGCGCCGGTCATCGTGCCTCTTCCTCGTCGTCACCATCATCCAATGCTGCGCGTTCGGCCTGGGCTCGCTCGATCGCCTTGGTCGGGCTCATCTGCTCCATCGAGACCTTGATCCAGGCGTGGAGCTGGTCGCGGTAGCGGACCCACGCCACGCCCAGCGCAACGACGATCAGCAACGGGATGGCGACGAACGCGGCCGCGACCGCGGGGGACAGCGCCGTCGCCGAGTGCGTGCTCGCCGCGGCGCGGGCCGCCACGATCGGCAGCGTGCCCCCGACGGCCAACGCCGGGGGCCACACCGTGCGCACGACCGTGCGGGTGCCGGCGACCTCCGGCGTGATCATGGCCAGCTGGTCGACCTGGTTGGGCGCGCCTTGGAGCACGCTCACCGCGGCGCCCATGAACGCCAGCAGTCCGAGCGTGCCGGCCAGCACACCGGCAGGGGCCAGCGGGACCGATCCGCCACCGGGAAGCGCAGCGACGCCGGCCGCAAGGGCGCCGATGAGCAGCATCAACACGGCCGGGGCCGGGACGTGGCGCACCATCAGCGAGCCGGCGTCCATCGGGAAGCCATCGCGCCGGCCCGGGTGATCGGTCTCCTGAGCCATCGGCTCGACGGCGTCGAGCGCGGCGATCCAGAGGGCCAGCCCGGCCAGCACCACGAGGGGCGTGGTGCCGCTGTACGCGCCCCGCAGCGCGAGTCCGGCGCCTCCCGCGAGCACGACCACGCGGGCGACCCGCACCAGCGGCCAGCGCAGCACGCCCCGCCACCCGCGGCGCCACACCGGGAAGCGAGGCGCCCGGCGCGAGCCGCGCAGCCACGGCCGGGTCCGAGGCACCTCCATCGCGAGCTGGCGGCGCAGCACGAGCACGGTGCGCAGGTCCTGCAACGTCACCGCGAACTTGAGCTGGCCGACGAGGGACGTGCGGCGCTCGGCCGACTCGAGCGAGGTGCCGGCCACGCTCGCGATGCCGACCGCGACCAGGGCCAATGCGAGCACGCCGGGCACGACGGCAAGGGCGTCGAACTTGAACGGCCACAGCGCCATGCGCCCCGCGAACGACGCGGGAGCGGTCGGGCCACGGCCCGTCGCGTCAGCCACCGACCACGCGAGGAGCACCGCGCCGATGGCGGTCGCCGCCCACCGGGGCAGTCGCCGGCCGGAGGCCACGAGCGCAGAGCCGAACCCGAGCCCGACGCACAGCAGCCCGAAGGCCGCACCGGAAGCGACCCAGGCCGCGGGGTTGCCGCCGAGCCGGCGCAGCGCGAGCTGGCCCGCCGCCGCACCCGCGCCCGCGCCACACAGCGCGAGGAACCGGATCTGCCGCAACGCCGGACCGCGGAGCGCGACCCCACGATCGACCGGCGAGAGCAGGACGTGGCGAACGTCTGGCGCCTCAAGCGCGAGCGGGCCGCCACGGCCGCCCGAGCGCAGCCCGACGGCCACAGCCAGCGCGGCGGCGAGCCCGGCCATCGCCGGGCCGTGGGCGTGGACCCGGGCCATCCCGGCCGCCCCGAGGCGCTGGTCTCCCACCACGCCCGAGACGAGCACGATCGCCACGATCGCCACGATGCCGGTGATGTACACCTGGTAGAAGGCGTCGACCCAGTGGATGTCCGAGACCCGGTGCTTGCGCCGTGCTCGACGGAGCGCGCCGACGGCCGCTGCGCTCTCCGAGACGGTCATCGACACGAGAGCCGACGCTACCGCCCGGCCGCGCGTGCCCCACAACCTGCTCTCGCCGATCGGGCCGCCCTCCGAGGTGGCGGTCAGGGAGCTCAGGACGCGGAGCAGGGCGGCGCGTCGACCCCGGTGTCGGGCCAGGCCAGCGCCGAGGCGGCGAGCGCGTCGATCAACGCGCTGGTCGGCGGCGACAGGCCGTCGGGCCCGAGCGGCGGGCTCAGGGGCGACCGACCGCGCACCCGCGGCGGCAGCTCGATCTGCACGCCGCCCTCGGACGGCAGGTTGACGGGGTTGCGCGCGTGCATGCCGCGCAGCCCCGCCGGGATGCGCTCGAGGTCGTGGATCGCCTCGTAACCGGGGAGCGCGGGTTCGAGCCGCGCCGCGAGGTGCGCGGCGAGCCGGCGGTTGCTGCCGCCGAGCAGCAGCGACGTCCAGTAGCCCTCGCGGCCGTAGCCGTGCACCGCCACGGCGACCGAGACGTGGTCGAGGAAGGCGCGGAGCCGCGGCGACGACCTCGGTTGGATCTGGATCGAGGGCAGGTGCCACTGGAGGTCGGGCGGCTGGCGCACCGCGTAGTACGACGCGCCGGCCCGCTCGGCCGCCGCGGCGGCGACGACGTCGGTGACCTCCTCGAGCGACCCGCCGTGGAAGGCCATGAACCCGAACCGCGACCGCAGCTCGAGGTCCTCGCAGACGCCGGGCAGCGCGAGCAGCTCGGCGAAAGCGTCGCCGGCGCTGCCGTCGGAGGGCACCGGCGGGTGAGGGCTCACCGCCCGGACCGTACGCCGCGCTGGCGGTCCGAGCGCGGCCGTAGGCGCCCTACTCCTGCACCAGTTCGATCAGCGTGCCGAACGCGGTCTTCGGATGGATGAACGCCACCGTCGTGCCGCGGCTCCCCGGGCGGGGAGCCTCGTCGATGACCCGGCCGCCGGCGTCCTTGACCGCTCGGAGCGCGACGCCGCAGTCGGCGACGCGATAGCCGATGTGGTGGAGCCCCTCCCCCTTGCGCTCGAGGTACTTCGCGACCGGCGAATCGTCGCGGGTGGGCGTGAGCAGCTGGATATAGCTCTCCGCGACCCGCAGCAGGGCTTCTTCGACGCCGTCGCTCTCGACGACCTCGCGGTGGTCGACGACCGCCCCGAACGTGTCGCGGTAGTAGTCGATGGCGGCGGGCAGGTCGTGGACCGCGATGGCGACGTGGTCGATCTCGGTGAGCAGCGGCTCGGCCTGGCGCTCGTCGTCGGCGAGCGGCTGACCGTCGGCCGTCTCGGTGAGCAGGTCAGCGTTCTCGAACGGGTTCTTCGCTTCCAGACCCATGTGACGCTCCTCGGCGACCATGCCGGCCGCCCTCGCAGGTGGTGAATGCCCTTGGCGTGCCCCTCAGTATGGGCGCACGCCCGTCAGCCCAGCCGACGGAACCGGGTGATCTTGTCCTCGCCGACCTGCTCGCGGAACGCGGGGTCGTCGATGCCGAGCCCCTCGGACGGGGCGAGGCACAGCACCCCGACCTTGCCTTCGGTCTCGTTGTGGTGCACCGCGAGGGCCGCCTCGCCGACCTCGGTCAGGGGGTGGACCCGCGACAGCAGGGGCTGGATCTTGCCTTCGGCCACCAGGCGGTTCGCGTTCCACGCCTCCTGGTAGTTCGCGAAGTGCGAGCTCACGATGCTCTTGAGCTTCATCCAGAGGTGCCGGTTGTCGTACTCGATCATGTAGCCCGAGGTCGCCGCGCAGGTCACGATCTTGCCGCCGCGGGCGGCCACGAAGACCGAGGCGCCGAACGTGGAGCGACCGGGGTGCTCGAACACGATGTCGGGGTCGCGGCCGATCAGCGAGCGAACGTCCTTGCCGAGACGCCGCCACTCGCTCTCGTCTTGCGTGTGCTCGTCGCTCCAGAACTTGTAGCCGTTGGCCTTGCGATCGATCACGTGCTCGCAGCCCATCTCGCGGAGCAGCTCGGCCCGCTCGGGCGACGACACCACGCCCACCGGCGTGCCGCCCCCGTTGAGCACGTACTGCACCGCGTAGCCACCGATGCCACCGGTGGCGCCCCAGATCAGCACCGCGTCGCCCTGCTTCATGGCCCCGGCGTGCTTGCTCACGATCATGCGGTACGACGTCGAGTTGCACAGCGCGTTGCAGGCTGCCTCCTCCCACGAGAGGTGCGCCGGCTTCGGCATGAGCTGGTTGGCCTTCACGACCGTCAGGTCGGCGAGGCCCCCGAAGTTGGTCTCGAAGCCCCAGATGCGCTGGTTGGCGCCGAGCATGGAGTCGTCGTGCGCGGAGGGGTCCTGGTCGTCGACGGAGTTGCAGTGCACGGTCACCCGGTCGCCGGGCTTCCAGTTGCGCACCGCGGAGCCGACCTTGACCACCACGCCCGCGGCGTCCGAGCCGACCACGTGGTACGGCAGGTCGTGGCGGGCGCCCCACCGGCTCTCCTTGCCGAGCCGCGACAGGAAGCCGAACGTCGGCAGGGGCTCGAAGATCGAGGTCCACACCGTGTTGAAGTTGATGGCGCTCGCCATGACGGCCACGTAGGCCTCGTCCGGCGCGAGCTCGGGCGTGGCCACCTCGGCGACGTGGAGAGACTTGCGCGGGTCCTTGTCGGCGGACGGCACCCCCTCCCACATGTCGGTCTCGTCCTTCTTGACGAAGGCGGCCCGGTAGGACTCGGGGATCGGCAGGTGCGCGAGGTCGTCGCCGGACGCGCCGGACTGGATGGCTTCGAGGATCTGCTGCATGCGCGCAAATCTAGGTGGGTGCTCACGGCTCGCCCCAAAAGTCCGACGGGTACCCGGTGAGTGCATTGGGCACCTCATAGACTCCGGCCCAGCACGGGCGCAGGAGGCATCGGCCTCGGACGGGCCTCAGGGGAGGACAGCAGCCATGGCGTTGACACCGGACGAGATCGCCGGCAAAGAGTTCCTCGTCGGCCTCCGGGGCTACGACAAGGACGAGGTGCGGGCGTTCCTCACGGTCGTCGCCGACCAGGTCGGAGGCGGCACGTCCGAGCCGGCGCCCCAGCCGGCCCCCCCCGCCGCGCCCGCCGCGCCCGATTGGTCGCAGCTGGGCGCCGAGGTCGCCGCCGTGCTG
>JAODBM010000155.1 GCA_025463985.1 Acidimicrobiales bacterium | reverse complement strand
CGCTCTTCCGATCTGGCGCCAGGCGCCGCGGGCGCGCCCGGCGGAGGGGCCAGCTGTTGCTGCTGGGCGAGCAGCAGGGCCTGCTGTTGCGCCTTGACGGCGTCGGCGGCCGCCCGCCGCGCCTCCTCGGCCGTGACGAGGACCTTGAGCTCGCCGGTGACCCGAGCGTCGACCGCCTCGAGCTGCCGGGTCGTCGCGTCGGCGGCACGCCGCTTCTCAGCGATCCGGGCCTTCAGCGACAGGGCCGCCTGCCGGGCGTGCTCGAGGTCGGTGATGCGGTCGTGGTTCGCGGCCTCGGCGACGCGCAGCGCCTCGACGAGGTCCTGGCGGTTGCCGATGGTGGCCACCATGTAGCCCTCGCGCTGGCTGAGGTCGCTGCCGTCGCTGCCGAGCAGGAGCGAGAGGTTGTCGTCGCCGCCGCGGGTGTAGGCACCGACGGCGTAGCGGGCCACCTCCAGCCGGCGAGCCGCGATCTCCTTCTGGCCGGCGGCCACCCGCGCCTGCGCTGCGGCGACGTCGGCGTCGACCTGCCCGAGGTGCAGCACGGCATCGTTGTATTGCTCGGCGTCGATCTCGGCTTGGTTGGCGAGCTGCTGGAGCTGGTCAGCGATGCGGCTGGCCTCGGCCTTCTTGTCCCCGATCGGGTCGCCCGCGGCGGCACCGACCGACAGCAGCGGCACCACCAGGAGTCCACCGACGACCACGACGGCGGCCGCGCGTCGGCGGAGAAGACTCGGCATGGTTACAAACGGTATCGAACCGTGACGTTCGTCACCGTGATGTGACGTTCCCCTCGACCGCCGTCACTCCCACTCGATCGTGCCCGGGGGCTTCGACGTCACGTCGTAGGCCACCCGGTTGACGCCCTCGACCTCGTTGATGATGCGGTTCGACATCCGCTCGAGCAGGTCGTACGGCAGGCGGGCCCAGTCCGCGGTCATGGCGTCCTCGCTCGTGACGGCGCGGATGATGATGGGGTACGCATAGGTCCGCTCGTCACCCATCACGCCGACGCTGCGAATGTCCGGCAGCACGGCGAACGCCTGCCAGATCTCGCGCTCGAGCCCGGCGGCACGGACCTCTTCGCGGACGATCGCGTCGGCGTGCTGGAGGATCGCCACCTTCTCGGGCGTGACGTCGCCGATGATGCGCACGCCGAGGCCCGGGCCGGGAAACGGTTGCCGCCACACGATCTCGTCGGGCAGTCCCAGCTCGGTGCCGACCTTGCGGACCTCGTCCTTGAAGAGCAGGCGCAGGGGTTCGACGAGGTCGAACTGCATGTCCTCGGGCAGGCCGCCGACGTTGTGGTGGCTCTTGATCTTGGCGGCGTCCTTGGTCCCCGACTCGATGACGTCGGGGTACAGCGTGCCCTGCACCAGGAACCGGGCGTCCTCGATGCCGCCCGACACCTCCTCGAAGATGCGGATGAACAGCTCGCCGATGATCTTGCGCTTGTCCTCGGGATCGGTCACCCCGGCCAGCCGCTCGAAGTACCGCTCGGCGGCCCGCACGTGGATCAGCTCGATGCCCTGGTGGCGCTGGAACGTCTCGACCACCTGGTCGCCCTCGCCCTGACGCATCAGGCCAGTGTCGACGAAGACGCAGGTGAGCTGCGGGCCGACGGCCTTGTGCACGAGCGCGGCGGCGACCGCGGAGTCCACGCCGCCGGAGAGGGCACAGATGACCCGGCCCGCACCCACCTGTGCGCGCACCGCCGCGACCTGCTGGTCGATGACCGAGCCCATCGTCCACGAGGGCGGGCAGCCACACACGTCGTAGAGGAAGTGCTCGAGCATGGCCTGGCCGTGCGGGGTGTGCACGACCTCGGGGTGGAACTGCACGGCGTGGATGCGCCGCTCGACGTGCTCCATCGCGGCGACGGGCGCCTCGGGCGTGGTGGCGGTGACCGCGAACCCGGCGGGCGGTTCGGTGATCGAGTCGAAGTGGCTCATCCAGACCTGTTGGCGCGCCGGTTGGCCGCCGCCGAAGAGCAGGCCCGGCTCGATGATCGTGACCTCGGTCCGGCCGTACTCGCCGCGCCCGGTGTTGGCCACGACCCCGCCCAGCTGCTGCGCCACGAGCTGCGCGCCGTAGCAGATGCCCAGCACGGGCACGCCGAGGTCGTAGACGCCGAGGTCGATGACCGGCGCGCCCTCGACGTGGACCGACTTCGGTCCGCCGCTGAAGATCACGCCGGCCGGCCGCAGCGCGGCGACCTCGGCCGCGCTGATCGAGTGCGGGACGATCAGGCTGTAGACGTGCGCCTCGCGCACCCGCCGCGCGATCAGCTGGGCGTACTGGGCGCCGAAGTCGACGACGAGGATGGGGCCGTCGGTCATGAGGTTCCTCGAGGGGTGACGGTGAGCTCGGCCTTCTGCAGCTCTTTGAGCGTCTCGTAGCCGGTGGTGGCCATGGCCCGGCGCAAGGCGCCGACCAGGTTGGTGCGGCCGTCGCTCGAGCGAGCGGGCCCCACCAGCACCTCAGCCAACGTCCCGACCGGCTCCACCGCCACCCGCGTGCTGCGGGGCAGGTCGCGGTGGCCGGTGTTCGGCCCCCAGTGCCAACCGCGGCCGGGGGCGTCGGAGGCGGCCGCGAGCGGCGCACCGAGCATCACGGCGTCGGCGCCGCAGGCGATCGCCTTGGCGATGTCGCCGCCGGTGACCATGCCGCCGTCAGCGATGAGGTGGACGTAGACGCCGGTCTCGTCGAGGTGGCGCATGCGGGCGGCACGCGCGTCGGCGATCGCCGTAGCCTGGGCCATTCCCACCCCGAGCACCTCGCGCGTGGTGGACGCCAAGCCGGCACCGACGCCGATGAGCACCCCCGCGGCGCCGGTGCGCATGAGGTGCAGCGCGGCCTGGTAGCTCGCGCAGCCGCCGACGATCACGGGGATGTCGAAGCGGCGCACGAAGGTCTTGAGGTTCAGCGGGTCGGCGTCGCTGGTGACGTGCTCGGCCGACACGACCGAGCCCTGGATCACGAGGAGGTCGAGCTCGGCGGCCAGCAGGGTGTCGGCCAGCGTCGGCAACCGCTGGGGCGTGATCGCCGCGCATGAGATGACCCCGGCCTGGCGCACCTCGCGGATGCGGGCGGCGATCAGCTCGGGCTTGATCGGCTCGGCGTAGATCTCCTGGATGCGGGCGGTGGCCTGGTCGGCCGGCAGCGCGGCGATCTCCTCGAAGCACGAGGTGGGGTCCGCGTAGCGGGTCCAGAGCCCCTCCAGGTGCAGCACGCCGGCGGCACCGAGTCGGCCGAGCTCGATCGCGGTGGCCGGGCTCACGACGCTGTCCATGGCCGAGCCCAGCACCGGGACCTCGAAGCGGAAGGCGTCGATCTCCCAGCTGAGGTCGACGGCCTCCGGCTCGCGCGTGCGGCGGGCCGGCACGATCGCGACGTCGTCGAGCTCGTAGGCCCGGCGCCCCGTCTTCGCCATGCCGATCTCCACCTCAGCCACGTGGGCCACCTGCTGGGTCCGTCACGTCGGCCCGCTCCTCGAACGCCCTTGGGAAAGAGACGACTGTACTGTCCGGCGCTCCGCGCCCTCACCACCTGGACCGCCTCCGGACCTCCGCTCCGCGCAACGGCTCGGACCGCCTGCGTCGGAAACCCGCTGTTCCGCCGATCAGGTCCTCGCTTCGCTGCGGCGATCGGCGGGCTACTGCCAGTAGTTGGGAGCTTCGGCGGTGATGGTGACGTCGTGGGGGTGGCTCTCGCGCAGGCCGGCCGGCGTGATGCGGACGAACGTGGCCCGCTTGAGGTCGGCGACGGTGGCGGCGCCGCAGTAGCCCATCGCCTGGCGCAGGCCGCCGACGAGCTGGAAGAGGATGCGCCGCACGGGCCCCTTGTAGGCGACCCGGCCCTCGATGCCCTCGGGCACGAGCTTCTCGGCGTCGATCACATCACCTTGGAAGTATCGATCCTTCGAGTACGAGCGGGTCTTCATGGCCCCCATGGAGCCCATGCCTCGGTACTCCTTGAACCGCTCGCCCTGGTAGAGCACGACCTCGCCCGGGCTCTCGTCCACGCCGGCGAGGAGGCTGCCGAGCATCACGACGTCGGCGCCCGCGGCCAGGGCCTTCGCGATGTCGCCGGAGAACTGGATGCCACCGTCGGCGATGATCGTGGCGTCGTAGGACGAGGCGGCCTGGGCGCAGTCGTGGATGGCGGTGATCTGCGGCACGCCGACGCCGGCGATCACCCGCGTGGTGCAGATCGAGCCGGGGCCGACCCCGACCTTGACCCCCTTGGCCCCGACGTCGAGCAGGGCCCGGCAGCCGTCGCCGGTGGCGACGTTGCCGGCGATCACGGGGACGGCGAACTCCTCGACCACCTTGCGCACGATCTCGATCACGCCGCTGGAGTGCCCGTGCGCGGTGTCGACCACCAGCAGGTCGACGCCGGCGTCCACCAGCGCGCCGGCCCGCTCGAAGGCGTCCGGCCCCGTGCCGACCGCGGCGCCGCAGCGCAGGCGGCCCCGATCGTCTTTGGTGGCGTCCGGATACTGGATGCGCTTCTGGATGTCTTTGACGGTGATGAGGCCCGACAGCCGGCCTTCGTCGTCGACCACCGGCAGCTTCTCGATGCGATGGCGCCCGAGGATCTCCCGAGCCTGCTCGAGCGTGGTGCCGACGGGGGCGGTGATGAGCCCCTCGCGGGTCATCACCTCGCCGATGGGCTGGTCGACGTTGTCGTGGAAGCGCAGGTCGCGGTTGGTGAGGATGCCGACGAGGCGCCGGTCTCCGTCGGTGATCGGCACGCCGGAGATGTGGAACTTCTCCATCAGCTCGAGGGCGTCGGCCACCGGACGGTCGGCGCTCAGCCGGACCGGGTCGACGATCATGCCGGACTCGGAGCGCTTGACCTTGTCGACCTCGGCGACCTGGTCGGCCACCGACAGGTTGCGGTGGATGACGCCGAACGCCCCGGCGCGGGCCATGGCGATGGCCAAGCGCGCTTCGGTGACCGTGTCCATGGCCGCCGAGAGGATCGGCACCGAGATCGAGATCGACGGCACGAGCCGCGTGGCGGTGGACACCTCGTTCGGCAGCACGTCGCTGGCCGCCGGCACCAGCAGCACGTCGTCGAACGTGAGCCCCAGGCTGGCGAACGAGTCGGACGGGTTCGCGGGGACCATTTCGGTGACTCCTTGCGGCAGGCTCTTTCACCGAGGCTACTCGGCCGTCCCCGCCATCCCCTCCCACCGCGTCGCCGCGGCGAGCGCAGCCGTCAGCGTCGCAGCGACTTGAGGATCTGCCGCGCCACCGCCGTGTTCATCTGGTACACCGCGGCCTTCGAGGCATCTCGGGCGAGCTTCACGACGCTGCCACCGGTGACCTCCTCGACGCTGTCGAGCCCGTCGACGAGCGCCTGCCGCGTGGCGTCGGTGGCCTTGTAGCCGGCGTTGGTCAGCGCCTTGACCACCTCGCTCTGCGCCACGGGCTCGGGCGCGGCGGACGCGATGATGCGCAGCGCCTCCTTGGTGAGCTCGGCGCCCTGCTGGACCGCTTGGATCGCGGTCATGCTCCCGGCCTCCTCGCCTTCGAGCGACGCCAACCAGCGGCGAACCTTCACCACCAGCTCGCCGTGCGTCTCCCCCTCGAACGAAAGCGTGGCCATAGCGCTGCAACCTACCCCTGCGACGCCTGGGCAGGCCGGGACGGAGCGCACGCGCCCGGGAGGTGATCTCCGCGGCGCGGACGCGGGTGTTCGAGCGGATCCGCCGCCCCCACGGAGACGGCGCGGAGTCAGTTGACGGTCGGGTCGCCGGGGTGGTTGGCGAACCAGGCGACCTTCGTGGGCTGCCGCCGCAGCACGCGCGGCCAGAGGTCGTCGGGATCGGCGGTGAGCACGTCGTCGGGGTCGGCGTCCGCGAGCCACCAGGCACCTTCGGCCAGCTCGTCTTCCAGCTGCCCCGAGGCCCAGCCGGCCGAACCGGCGAACAGGCGGATCGCCGCGGGTACCGGTCCCGCCGGCTCGGGCAGATCGTTGAGGTCGAGCGTGCCGACCGGTCCGACCACCGGCTGGAAGCCCGAGATCGGCGGGCCCTCGCAGCGCCCCAGGCCGACCACTGCGTCCCGACCGACCGGGCCGCCGAGGAAGACGGCATCGGGGGGCGCGGCCCAGGGCGACCAGTCGGCCACGACCTCGCCCACGCTCGTCGCGCTCGGGCGGTTCAGCACGATGCCGAACGCGCCCTCGTCGGAGTGCGCGAGCAAGAGCACGACCGTGCGCTCGAAGTTGGGATCGCCGATGAGTGGGGTGGCCACGAGCAGGTGGCCGACGTGGCTCATCGCCGTGCACCCGGACGCGGATCAGGCGCCGCCCCGGCGGCCGCCGCGGCCTGGTCGGCCCGCGTCGCGATCAGCTCCCAGGCGTCGACGACGTGCCGCCGCTCGGTCGCCGTCTGGCCGATCGACATCCGCAGCGCGAGGCGGCCATCGACGCGCGTGTGGGTCAGGTACAGCTCACCGCTGGCGTTGAGGTCGTCCATCAGACGCTGGTTGACGGCGTCGCCGCCGAGGTGCCGGAAGCACACGAGGTTCAGCGGCACCGGCGCCACCAGCTCGAAGCGCGGGTCTGCGGCGATCCACGTGGCCAGCTCCGCCGCCCAGCGCACGTGCGAGCGGATGGTGCTGCGCAGGCCTTCGGCTCCGTAGTGGCGCAGGACGAACCAGAGCTTGAGGGCCCGGAACCGGCGTCCGAGCGCGAGGTGCCAGTCGCGGTAGTCGATGACCGCGCCCGACTCGGTCGCCGCGTTGCGCAGGTACTCGGGCAGCACGCTGAGCGCCGCCAGCAGCGGCGCGCGGTCGGCCACGTAGAGCACGTCGCACTCGAGGTTGGTGAACAGCCACTTGTGCGGGTCGAAGCAGTAGCTGTCGACCTGGTCGAGCCCGGCGTTCACGAAACGCAGCTCGGGCGCGACGGCCGCGGACCCGGCGTGCGCGCCGTCGACGTGCAGCCAGATCCCCGCCTCCCGGCACACCGCGGCGAGCTCGGGCACCGGATCGAGGGCATGGGTGGACGTGGTGCCGACGGTGGCCACGGCGAAGAATGGGACGCGCCCGCGCTCGCGGTCCTCGGCGACCGCCGCGGCGAACGCGTCCGCCCGCATGGCCTGGTGCTCGTCTGTCGCCACGAGGCGTAGCTGGTCGTCGTGCAGCCCGGCCACCCGCGCGCCCTTCAGCACCGAGGAGTGCGCCTCGGGCGACGAGTACGCCACCAGCCGGTCGAGGCGGTCGCGCCAGCCGGCCCGCTCACGGGCGGCGAGCAGCGCGCACAGCGTGGCGCCGGACGCGCCGTCCTGGATGACCCCGCCGCCGGGCCCGTCGGAGCGGAAGCGGTCGGGCAGGCCGAGCAGCTCGACCAGCCAGTCGAGGACGTGGGTCTCGAGCTCGGTGGCGGCCGGGCTCGTCGACCACAACATCCCCTGGGTGCCGAGGCCGGCTGCGATCAGCTCGCCGATGATCGAGGGGCCCGACGCGTTGGCCTGGAAGTACCCGAACCACTTCGGCGACTGCCAGTGCGTGATGCCCGGCAGCACCACCCGATCGAGGTCGGCGAGCACGGCGCCGAACGGCTCGGGCTGCTCGGGCGGCGACGGCGGGAGCAGCGCGCGGATCTCGCCTGGCGCGACGGTCGAGCCGACCGGGAGGTCCTCGACCCGCTCGAGGTAGCGAGCGACCCATTCGACGGCCTCGTGGCCCCAGCGGCGGAACTCGTCGGCCGACATGGCGTACGAGCGGTCGGCATCCGGCTCGGGTGCACCGGCCGCCGCCGGCACCCCGTTCACCACGCGGTCCACGTTCCAGAAGCTATCGAGGCGGGACCGGTCGGCGATCGGGGACCGCACCGCGCCCTCGAGTGCCCGCGGCGATCTCGCACGGCCGCCCGCACGCTCACAGGTGGCCCATCTGGCCGCGGCCGAGGGTGCCGGTGGCCAGGCCGAGCAGCTGCCGCAGCATCGCGGCGGTGGCCCCCCAGATCGTGTCGCCGTCGAGCTCGAAGAAGTAGATGAAGCGCTGCTCGCCGAACACCTCCCACACCTCCTCGCGGAACGTGGCCGGGTCGAGCAGCTCGCGCAGCGGGACGTGCAGGACGGCCTCCACCTCGTCCGGGCTGGCGACGAGCTCGGGCCGGCCGGGCAAGGCGGCGACGTACGGGACGATGAACGAACCGCTCGAGAACGTGGTCAGGTGGTCGAGCTCGCCCAGGATCTCGACCAGGGCCGGGTCGAGGCCGACCTCCTCGGCCGCCTCCCGCCGCGCCGTGTCCTCCAGGTGCTCGCCTGGGTCCTGGCCCCCGCCGGGGAAGCTGACCTCGCCTCGGTGGGACCGCAGGTGCCAGGCCCGGCGGGTGAGCACGACCCACGCCTCGCCGTCGAACTCGTAGAGCGGGGCGAGCACCGCCGAGGCCCTAGACACCTGACCTTCCCGCGGCGAGCGGACGGGCGGTCCGGCGGCGATCAGCGCCGAGCGCACGTCGGCGAGGCCGACGGGGGCGGCGTGGCCGCTCCAGGGGGCGGCACGGCCGGCGCGCGCGCCAGGTGGACGCGGGATCTCCTGCCGCCCGGTGCGAGGGGCGCGGTCAGGCGTCAGGAGTCGCAACCTCGTGCGGCGCGGCGAGGTGCTCGAGCAGCTCGCGCAGGCCGCCGATCTTGAGGTTGCTCATCACCCGGCCCGGGGGCGTCTCGCCGCGCTCCCACTCCATCCATTGCGCAAGGAGCTTCGATGGGTCGGCGAGGGGGCGGTCCATGCCGGCATGCTACCGAGCGTCTCCGTGCCGACGGACCGGGCGAGCGCCCCGACCCTCGCCGGTAGGATGCGCCGGCAGCGCCGCCGCGACCAGCTGCGGATCCGGACCGGGTCCGGTGGGGGCGAAGGGAGGACGAGCACGTGCGCGACCCGCGGTCCGACCACCTGCGCAACCGGCCGCGCCAAGCCCGGTCGGCGGCCCGCGTCGAGGTGATCCTGGACGCCGCGGCCCGCGTCTTCGAGGACGTGGGCTACGACGCCGCGACCACCAACCTCGTCGCCGCCCGCTCGGACGTGCCCGTGGCCACGATCTATCGCTGGTTCCCCGACAAGTCCGCCCTGGCCGACACGCTCGTGGATCGCTACCTCGAGCAGCTGGTGCGCCTCTACGACGAGCTGCTCGTCAACGACCCCGACGAGCCGGTCGCCCACTTCGTCCACCGGGTCGCGGCGCGGTTGATCGAGGAGGCCCGCACCCAGCGCGCGCTGCCCGCGCTGATGGCCGCCGCGCTCGTACCCGGCAGCCAGTCGACCGCAGGAGCCCGCCTCCGGGCCGGGCTGCTCGGCCACATCCGCACCCTCCTCGACCTGCGCATCCCCGATCTGCCGCAGGAGATCGGGGATCGGGCGGCGGAGGTGGCCGTCACGATCACCCACATGCTGCTGGTGGTCGCGACCCGCGTCACCGGGCCCGACCGCGACGTGATGACCGCGGAGTACGTCGATGTGCTGCTCGCCTATTTCGAGGCCAAGTTCCCCGCCGCCGACCACCCGGTCTGGGACGACCCGGATCCGACGGTCCGCCCGGCGTTCCCGGCACCGCAGGTCCGCGACCGGCCTGCCGACCCCCCGCCAACTGGGCGGGACTGACGTCGCCCCAACGACCGCAACCCCGCCCACTTGCCCGAGGGACCCAACTGGGCGGGATCGACGTCGCCCCAACGACCGCAACCCCGCCCACTTGCCGGAGGGGGTCGGGTGACGCGACGAGGCCCGGGCCGGAGCCCGGGCCTCGTGCACGATGCTGGGCCGATGCGGCCTAGCTACATCATGCCGCCCATGCCACCCATGCCGCCCATGCCGCCGCCGGGCATGCCGCCGCCGGCGCCCTCGGGCTCCGGCTTGTCGGTGACGGCGACCTCGGTGGTGAGCAGGAGGGCCGCGATCGACGCCGCGTTCTGCAGCGCCGCTCGGGTGACCTTGGCCGGATCGATCACGCCGGCCTTCAGCAGGTCCTCGAACTCGCCGGTGGCGGCGTTGAGGCCGGTGTTGCCGGTCTCGCGCTCGATCTGCTGCACCACGACGGCACCCTCGAGGCCGGCGTTGTCGGCGATGAGCCGAGCCGGCGCCTCGAGCGCCTTGTGCACCGA